>PHBI01000204.1 GCA_002841945.1 Deltaproteobacteria bacterium HGW-Deltaproteobacteria-14 | reverse complement strand
CGACGGGCCGGTCACCAGCCGCCCGTATCGGCCCGGATCGGCGGCCTCAAAGCCTAGTACGACCACCTCGGCCTCGGTCCACCCGAACAGGCGTTCCGCCTCCCCCGCCCAGCGGGTGACTACGAAGTGCGCGTCCCATTCCACCACGGCGAGTGGCGAGTTTTCCATGTGGAAACGCAGCCGCTGTTCACTTTCCACGAGCGCATCCTCAGCGCGCCGCCGGTCCGTGATGTCATGGATGACTGAGAAGAGGAGGTGGGTGCTCCGTACCTCCACCGGCGTGGAGTACACCTCCACCCAGCGCACGCTGCCGTCGGCCAGCCGATGGGGGAACACGAAGTAGTTGCGCTTTTCCTCGACGGCTCTGCGGCGCTCGGCTGCGACCTCGGCAGGTGGCAGGCGGTTGATGTCCTGGATCGCCATGCGACGCAGTTCGTCCCGGGTGTGGCCGTAGAACGCCGCAGCGGCGAAATTGGCGTCGACGATCGCGCCGCTCTCGGGCTCGATGAGCAGCATGATGGCCCCGTGTCCTTCGAACAGCCGCCGGAATTGCTCTTCCCTCGCCCGTAGGGCCGCCTCCGCCTGGCGCAGGGCCGTGATGTCCTGGATGGCGGTGGCACTGCCTACCACGCGGCCGGCGACGTCCCGAACCGGAGCGGCGCTGTTGAGGACAAAGGCCCGGGAGCCGTCGAACCGCTGGATTTCGAGGAGCTGCCCGACCACGGACACACCCTTTTGGACGGCCTGGGCCGAGGCCCACTCCTCCGGCGCCAAGGGGGTTTGCGTCTCGGCCCACCAGGCCCGGTACGCATTGTAGTGGTCCACCGAGATGGCCGGCGGCCGCGGCCCCGTCCGGCTGGCTGCGCCCCATCGCCCCAGCGCGTTGGGACCGGGTGGCGACCTACGGCGACGTCGTCGCGCGCCTGCGGGAGGCGGCGGAGACCCAGCGCAACAGCACCCCGCGCCTGGACCTGAAGGCGATCGAGTGAGCGCCGCGGGGCGCGCGGCGCCCCGGCCGCTTCACCGCGGGAGCGCCTCGTCGGGCAGCGCCTTGTAGTCCTTGCGGTCCTTGAGCGCGCGCGTCAGCGCGAAGACCTGCGCCGGGGTGTCGCAGGGCTCACCCGGAAAGGCCGCGGCGACGTTGCGGCGCAGGGTCGGCGACCCGTGGCGCAGAAACGGGTTGGTCGCGCGCTCGAGGGCGATGGTGGACGGGATGGTCGAGCCGCCGGCGGCGAGCAGCGGTCGCGCGAGGCGGATCCGCTCGGCGAGCGCGGCGTTGTCCGGCTCGACCGACCAGGCGAAGCGGAGGTTGTCGAGGGTGTACTCGTGAGCGCAGCAGACGCGCGTCTCGCCGGGCAGCGCCGCGAGCCGCTCGAGGCTCGCGTGCATCGTCGCCGGCGGCCCGTCGAACAGGTAGCCGCAGCCCGCGCCGAAGAGCGCGTCACCGCACAGCAGCAGATCGTCGAAGACGTAGCTCACGTGGCCGTCGATGTGCCCCTCGGTGAGCATCACCCGCCCCGCGACCCCGGCGAAGACGACGCCGTCACCATCGTCGACGGGGTCGGTGAGCCCCGGCACGTCGCCGGCGACCCGGGCCGGCCCGACGACCCGCAGGGACGAGAGCAGGCCACGCCGCGCGAGGTCGCGGTTGAGCCCGATGTGATCGTGGTGGGTGTGGGTGTTGAAGATCGTGGTCAGGCGCAGCTCGTGGGCCGCGCAATACGCCAGCGTGCCCGCCGCGTCCGGCCCGTCGACCGCCGCCGCCTCCCCCGCCTCCGGCGCGACGAGCAGCCACACGAGGTTGTCTCGCGCGGCGGGGATCTGATGGACCTCGAGCCGCCCGCCGGCGACGCGGAAGGGGGCGCTCGGGTGGATCACGACGTGGGGAGTGGGGCGCATCCTATCCTCCATCCAGGCTTGCGGTGTGGCGACGGGGCGAGTGTATAACGGCGACCATGCTGGTCTGGATCCTCGCCGGCCTCGCGGTCGCCATCGTGCCCTTCATCCTCGTCGCCCTCAACGCGCAGCGGAAGTACCGGCCGCTCTTCGACGACGCGCACCTCGTCGAGGTCGCCGAGCTCCTCGCGCGGCTCAAGGGCGAGGCCGACGCCGACGGCGTGGCCTCGGTGATCAGCTCCCACGACCTCGCGATCACCTGGGACGCGTCCCGCCCGGAGATCGCGCTGTCGCACCGCGACGGCAAGCTCCATCAGGCCGCCGGCGCCTTCCTCGCGCGCTTCACGGTGGCGCTGATCTCCCCGCCGCCGGAGGCCGAGGTCGCCTTCACCCGCGCCCACGGCCGCTACGTGGTGCGGCTCGCCCTGCCGCCCGAGGCGGGCGCGGCCTTCCGCGCGGCCCCGGTCACCGTGCCCGCCCTCGCAGATCTGCCGCCGCTGCGCGCCCGCGCCGCCGACGCCATGCGCACCACCCGGTTCGAGCCGGCTTGAGCGCAGCCGCCGAGGATCGCGACGGCGCGGCCCGCGGCGCGGATCTGGCGCTGCTGGGGGTGGGAGGCCTGGGCCTCGTCCAGCTCCTGCTGTCGATCGCCCGCTTCGCCGTCGGCTCCGCCGCCGCGCTGCGCTCGGAGCTCGACGGCGGCGCCTCGGGCACCCTCTCCCTGTGGCGCGAGATCACGGCGCGCGGGATGGCGCTCGCCGACCTCGGCCTCGCGCTCGCGCTGCTGGCCCTCGCGCGCACCTCAGACGACCGCGTGCGCCGCACCCTCGCGTTCGCCGCCGCGGTCGGCTTCGTGGTCGCCGCGGTCGCGGTGTCCCAGCCCCCCGAGACCGTCACGACCGGCCTCGCGCTCGCTGGCGGGCTGGCCCCCATCCCCCTGGGCCTGTGGCTCGTCCGCGACGCCCTGCGCCTGCGCCGCGGGGGCCTCCTCGCCGCCGCGGGGCTGCTCGTCATGATCACCGCGACCCAGCTCGTGCTGCCGGTCGTCGCGAGCGCGCTGGCCGACGACGGCGGCCTCGTCACCGTCGTCCGCCTCACGACCGCCTGGACCCTGGGCGAGCGCATCCAGCAAGGGCTCATCGCCGGGATCCCGCTGGTCCTCGTGCTCCGCCGCCGAGCGGCCCGCCGCCCGGCGGAGCCCGTCCGCGAGCTCGGCGCCCCCGGGTGGCGCGACGCCGAGCGCGGGCTCGCCGCCGTCCGCCAGGCGCTGCTGACCAAGGCGCTGGTCGTCGCGACGATGTTGACCTGGGCGGGGGTCGTCGGGAACCTGCCGTCGTTCACCCAGCCTGAGATGCTCTCGGTGACCGCGGCGGCCCTGGCGATCTCGAGCTTCGCGGCCCTCTGGGGCACCCGCCGCTGGCTCCGCTCACCCGCCCGCGGGCCGGTCGTGTGGGCGTTCACGGCGGCGACGCTCGCGGCCCTCGCCGCCGAGCTCGCCGTCGCGGTCCTCGGCGCCGGGGCTGCCGGGGAGGCCGGCTACACGGGCCTCGGCAGTGCGCTGGTCGCGATGATCGGCGCCAACGGGATCATGGGGCTGCTGCTGGTGCTCGCGCTGCACCGCCTGGCGCTCCACCTCCGCGTCCCCCAGCCGGCGCGCACCCTCGCCCGCGTCGGGCTGCTCGGCGTCCTGGCGCTGCTCGTCCCGTGGACCGCGTGGCTCGGGCGCGGCTTCGAGATGCTCCTCGACCCCTGGGCGCTGTCGGCGGTGCTCGTCGCCGGGGTCGGCTTGGTCGCCGATCTGACCGTGCTGTTGCTGGTGATGGATGACCTCGAGCAGCGCCTGTGGCGCGGCCGCGAGGCCGCCGGTGTCGCCGAACGCTTCAGCTGAGCCAAGCGACGGCAGGTCGAGGGCCGGAGTCCGCAGCGGGTGGGGGTAGGGGCGACGCAGTCGCGCCTGCCCCCACCCGCTGCGGACGCAGGTCCTCGACCGATACGATGGGACTGGGTCCAGCTTCGGCAGAGAATCACGAGCTCTGAGCCAACGGCGGGGCCTCAGAAGGTCGGCCCGTCCTCGCGCCCGCCGCCCTCGCGCATCAGGTCGCGGAAGAGCGACTCGATCTGGGCCAGGTTCCGCCCGCCGCCGACGTAGCGCCCGCGCGGCTTCCCGGCCTTGTCGAAGACCACCAGGGTGGGGAGCGCCGTGACCCCGTGCTTGTTCGACAGCGCGCCGTCGGGATCGGTGGCCACCACCGTGTGCAGGCCGACCTTGTCGCGGTAGCCGCGCAGCAGCCCCTCGTCCTCGGTCGACACGCTCACCACGCGCAGCCCGCTCGCGCCGTAGCGGTCCGCCCAGCCGTTCAACGTCGGCATCGTCTCGCGGCAGGCGCCGCACCAGGTCGCGAAGAACTCCACGACCACCACCTCACCGCGATAGCGGGCGAGATCCACCGGCGCGATGTCGTCGTCGGCGGCCGACGGCGCCCGCGCGGGCGGGGTCGGCTGGATCTCGGGGGCGGCCGACGGCCCCATCCAGGGATCGTCCGGCGGCGCGTCAGCCGGCGTCTCGTCCCGGTCGGGGCGCGCCGCCAAGAACACCGCCAGGGACATGAGCTTGTCGCCCCGTTGGATGCGCACGACGCTGATGTGGTCGATGCGACCGGCCATCACCGCGCGCGCGACGTCGGCTCCGCGCTGCGTGGTCGCGCCGTCCACGCTGAGGATCCGATCGCGCACCTCGAGCCCGGCCACCGCCGCCGGGGACGGGCGCAGCACCGCCACCACCTCGTTGCCGCGCAGCTTCGCGCCCATCCACGGGGTCCGCCCGTCGGGCCCGGCCGCCAGCGCCGCCGGGGCCATGAGAGTCGGGACGAGGAGGGCCACGATGAGGGACGAGAGGCGAGCCATGAGCGCTCCTGCGCGAGAGTGGCGGCGGCGACAACGGGCTGTGACGACTCCCCGACGACGCCCATTCAAGCCGCGGCCGTTTTTCACAGGCTCGCGCCGTCGTAACGGGTGATCGGGATCGACTCGTGGTCGACGTCGTCGAGACAGCACACGTTGACCGAGATCACCTCCTTGCCGTCCCGGCCGACCCCGCGCCCGAAGGACGCGACGCCGCAGGTCGAGCAGAAGAGGTGCGCGATGTGGCCGGTGTTGAAGCGATACTCCGTCAGCGCGTGCGCCCCCGAGTGCAGCGTGAACTGGTCCGCCGGCACGAAGACCAGCTTCCAGTTGCGCTTGGAGCACATCGAGCAGTTGCACATGACGGCGCCCTCGAGCTCCATCGCGACCTCGAAGCGCACTTTCTGGCAGTGGCAGCCCCCGGTGTACGTCTTCGCCACGATCCCCCCCCTGTCGTCGGTGAGGCGCCATCGTGACCACGCCCCAGCGCCGCGTCAACGACCGGCCACCGATGGCCTCACGCCCCGGCGAAGCCCGCGGCCAGCGCCGCCGACGTCACCGCCGCGCCGTCCGCCAGCACCACCTGGCGCGCGTAGTACGCCGCGATCGGCGCCAGCGCGGAGGTCGCGAAGTAGTAGTTCGTCAGCGCGTAGCGCGCCCCCGACACGAGCGGCCGCCCGCGGTGCACCCCGAAGGTCCGGGCCAGCACCAGCGTCCCCGCCGGACCGCACGCCGTCACCCGCGATCCGGGCGCCGTCGCCTCCATGCGCCCCACCGCGGCGTCGTCGAAAGCGAGCTGCCGAAACACCGCCCCCGAGCGCCAAATGTGCCGGAGCCGCCCGCGCAGGGTGTCGGTCCCGCTCACGTACTCGAACGGTCCCGCCTCCGGGCCGACGTCGCTCAGGTACAGGATCGCCTTGACCTGCTGGGTCACCCCGTCCCGGTGCCACCCCTGCCCGCCGCTGCCGCGGTTGCCCGGGATCGCCTCGACCCGCCCCGCCGACACGAAGCCGTTGACGATCGGCGTGCGCCACGCCGCGCGCGCCACCGCCGCGAGCGTCGCGTCCGTCGCGAAGCCGCGCGCCACCGGATCGACCCGCTCGAGGCCGTAGGCCCGCCGGTCCGCGCCGCTGGCGTCCGCCCAGACGCGCTCGGGGTGCGCCGCCAGGAACCCGTCGATGGCCGCCCGCGCCGCCGCGCAGCGCTCGGCGGACCAGTAGCCGGGGACGACGACGATCCCGTGGGCGTCGAGCGCCCGCAGCAGGTCGCGCCCGCGAGGGTCCGTCACCGGCGCCCGCTGCTTGTCGCGGAGGTGCCCCCAGCGCGCCCTTCGCAACGCAACATCGCCCGCCTCGAGCGCTGCGCTAGCGAGTCGATTCGCCTTGATGCGCTGCCGCAAACGAGCCACGCCTGGCGCGCCGCTGCTCATGCGAGCGGCGGCCTCAAGATGTTGAAGCTGTCGAGGAAGTCGATGACCTTCGCGACGCTCTCCTCGACGCTCTCGTTCTCCGGGTGCAGCACCAGCTCGGCGTCGACCGGCTCCTCGTAGGGCGCGCTGACCCCGGTGAAGTCGGCGATCTCGCCGGAGCGGGCGCGGCGATAGAGGCCGCGCGGATCCTGGGCCTCGCAGACCTCGAGCGGCGTCGCGACGTGGATCTCCAGGAAGTCGTGCCCGATGACGTCGCGCGCGCGCCGCCGCATCCAGCGGTAGGGCGAGATGGCGGCGACGAACAGGATGGTCGCGGCGTCGGCGAAGAGCTTGGCGACCTCGGTCACGCGCCGGATGTGCTCGACCCGGTCGTCGAGGCTGAAGCCGAGATCCCGGCTGAGCCCGTGGCGCACGTTCTCGCTGTCGAGGACGAAGCTCCGCGCGCCGCGCTCCGCCAGGATCGCGTCAACCCCGCGGGCGATGGTGCTCTTGCCCGCGCCGGACAACCCGGTGAGCCACACGACCGCGCCGCGGTGCCCCGCGATGGCCTCGCGCCGCGCACGGCCCACCGCGTCGAGCTGCCAGGTCAGGTTCGGGGGAGCATCGATTTGGCGAGCGTCCGACATGGGCTCCTCGACGTGGTAGCTGCGGGTCGACCGCTGATATACACCGTCGCGCGCGGCTGCCCAAGCGCACACCCGGGCGACCGGGCGGCCCCGGCCAAGCCGGCCGCGACGACACCCTTGACCTCGAGGGCGCGTCCGGGACAATGCCCGGGGGCGCGGCCGACCGCGCCCACTCGGCCTGGAGACCTGTCCGATGAGAGCCACCCTGCTGACCCTGCTCGGGTCGGCGTGCTACGCGACGGTGCGCTACAACGGCTATAAGGGCGTGCCGTGGGGCGACTGGCCGACCTACACCCTGAACAAGGTGTTCGCGGTCGCCGCGGTCGCGCTGCTGCTCGTGGCCGCGCTGCGGCGGCGGCGGGCCGGGGCGCCGTCGACCGCGCCGTTGCTGGCCCACGCGGCGGCGCTGACGGCGCTCCACGTGACGCTGTCGCTGATGCTGCTGAGCCCGACCTACTTCCCCGGCTACTTCGCGGCGGGCAAGCTGACCGCGGCGGCGGGAGCGGCGATGACCCTGGGCGCGATCGCCGTCGTCTGGATGGCGCGCGGCCGGGTCGGGCCGCGCACCCGCGAGGATCGCGCGCGGGGCGGGCTGGCGCTGCTCGCCGGGCTGATCGCGGCCCACACGGCCATTCAGGGCGGCCCGGGCTGGCTCACCCCCGAGACCTGGCCCGGCGGCATGCCCCCGATCACGCTCCTCGGGACGCTGCTGGCTCTGGTGGTGCTCGCCGTGACCGGCCGCGCCCGCCGCCCCGCCACCCGCGCGAGCTGAGGCGCGCCCGGCGTTGCGGTCGGCGCGCCGTACCTGTACATTCGTTCACCCACCCCGCCGGACCCCGGAGGGCCCGCTCTGACCGCCGCCACCCCGTCCCCGCTCGACGCCTTTGGGCCCGGCACCCGCGCCTGGTTCGAGGCGGCGTTCGCGGCGCCGACCCGGGTGCAGCGCGACGGCTGGCCGGTGATCGCCCGCGGCGACGACGCGCTGCTCATCGCCCCGACCGGCAGCGGCAAGACGCTGGCGGCGTTCTTGTGGTGCCTCGACACCATCGGGCGACGCCCCCCCGACGACGCGCCGGGCTACCGCGTCGTCTACATCTCGCCGCTCAAGGCGCTGGTCTACGACGTCGAGCGCAACCTCCGAACGCCGCTCGCCGGGATCGCCAGGACGGCGCAGCGCCTGGGCGTCGACCACCGCGCGGTGCGCGTCGACGTGCGCACCGGCGACACCCCGCCGGACGCGCGGCGCCGAATGGCCAGGGACCCGGGCGACATCCTGGTCACGACGCCGGAGTCGCTCTACCTCCTGCTTGGCAGCGCGGCGCGTGAGAACCTCGTCACCGTCGAGACGCTCATCATCGACGAGATCCACGCCCTCGCCCCCACCAAGCGCGGCGCGCACCTGGCGCTGTCCGTCGCGCGGCTCGCCCACGACGCGCGCGCGCGGCCGCAGCGCATCGGGCTGTCGGCGACCGTGCGTCCGGCGGCCGAGGTCGCGCGCTTTCTGACCGGCGACGGCGCGGCCACCGTCGTCGACGCCGCCGAGCCACCGCACATCGACGTCGAGATCATCGTCCCGCTCGAGGACATGGCTCGGCCCTCCCTCCAACGGCAGGTCGAGCCCCGGAGGTCGGAGCTGGTCCCGCAGGTCGACGAAGTCGGGCGGAGGGAGCCGCGGAGGTCGCAGGGGCTCGACCGATACGACACCGTTTCCCAGCCCGACGGGCCCGCTCGGAGCGGAGCGACGAACGGCAGGGAAACCAGCCTCGACGTCCACGCGCGGCCGTCGCGGGAGGACGCCAGCGGGGACCTGCTCGGGACGCTGACCCCGCAGGAGCGGGCGAGCGTGTGGCCGGCCATCGAGCCGCGCATCCTCGAGCTCGTCCTGGCGCACCGCTCGACCATCGTGTTCGTCAACAGCCGCGGCCTGGCCGAGCGCCTCGCCGGCGCGCTCAACGACCGCGCCGGCGAGCCCCTGGTGCGCGCCCACCACGGCAGCATCGCCCACGCCCAGCGCACCATCATCGAGGAGCAGCTCAAGCACGGCGA
Source organism: Deltaproteobacteria bacterium HGW-Deltaproteobacteria-14 (assembly GCA_002841945.1). Classification (GTDB taxonomy): domain Bacteria; phylum Myxococcota_A; class UBA9042; order PHBI01; family PHBI01; genus PHBI01. The sequence continues at coordinate 12,750 of PHBI01000204.1, read as the reverse complement.
GCTGCGCGGCATCGTCGCCACCAGCTCGCTCGAGCTCGGCATCGACATGGGCGCCGTCGACCTCGTCGTCCAGGTCGAGTCCCCGGACTCCGCCGCCCGCGGGCTCCAGCGCATCGGCCGGGCGGGGCACAACGTCGGCGAGATATCGAAGGGCAAGGTCTTCCCGAAGCACCGTGGCGATCTGCTCGAGGCGACCGTCGTCGCGCGGCGCATGCAGCTGGGGCTCATCGAGGCCATCACCCTGCCCCGCAACACCCTCGACGTCCTGGCCCAGCAGATCGTCGCCATGTGTGCGATGCAGCAGTGGTCCCTCGCCGACTTATCCCGATTGGTTCGAAGCAGCTACACCTTCAGCGGGCTCACCAATGATGCACTGCACGGGGTGCTCGACATGCTCAGCGGGCGCTACCCATCGACGGAGCTGGCGGACCTGCGCCCGCGGCTGACCTGGGACCGGGTGGCGAACACCCTCGAGGCGCGGCGCGGCGCGCGCTTCATCGCGCTGGTGAACGGCGGGACCATCCCCGACCGCGGGCTCTACACGGTGCACGTCGGCCCGGACGGCCCGCGGGTGGGCGAGCTCGACGAGGAGATGGTCTACGAGTCGCGGCCCGGGGACACGTTCATCCTCGGGGCGTCGACCTGGCGGGTGCAGGAGATCACCCGCGACCGGGTGATCGTGTCGCCGGCCCCGGGGCAGCCGGGGAAGATGCCGTTCTGGCACGGCGACGGGCCCGGGCGGCCGCTCGAGACGGGGCGCGCCATCGGCGCCTTCGTGCGGGAGGTGGGCGCGCTGACGCCGGCGGCGGCGGTCAAGCACCTCGAGGCGTGGCCGCTCGACGCGCTGGCGCGGCAGAACCTGGTCGCCTACCTGACCGAGCAGCGGGAGGCGACGGGGACGCTGCCGACGGACCAGGCGATCACGGTCGAGCGCTTCCGCGACGAGCTCGGGGACTGGCGGGTGTGCCTGCTGACGCCGTTCGGGGCGCGGGTCCACGCCCCGTGGGCGCTGGCGCTGGAGTCGATCCTGACGCGCCGCGCGGGGTTCGAGGTCCAAGCGATGTGGAGCGACGACGGGGTGGTGCTGCGCTTCGCCGACAGCGACGAGGTGCCGGACTACAGCCAGCTGGCGCTCGAGCCGGAGGAGGTCGAGGACCTGGTGATCGAGCGGCTCGGGTCGTCGGCGCTGTTCGCGGCCACCTTCCGCGAGAGCGCGGCGCGGGCGCTGCTCTTGCCGCGGCGCAGCGCCAAGGGGCGGGCGCCGCTGTGGCAGCAGCGGCTGCGTTCGTCGCGGCTCTTGGCGGTGGCGCAGCGGTTCCCGTCGTTCCCGATCGTGCTCGAGAGCTACCGGCAGTGCCTGCAGGACGTGTTCGACCTCGACGCGCTGCGGGAGATCCTCGGGCAGATCCGCACCCGCGAGGTGCGCATCGAGGAGGTCGAGACGGCGTCGGCGTCGCCGTTCGCGCGCTCGCTGGTGTTCGCCTTCGTCGCGGCGTTCCTCTACGAGGGGGACGCGCCGCTGGCCGAGCGCAAGGCGCTGGCGCTGGCGCTCGACCGCAACCTGCTGCGCGAGCTGCTCGGGCAGGAGCAGCTGCGGGATCTGCTCGACGCCGCGGTCATCGCCGAGGTCGAGGCGGAGCTCCAGCGCCTCGTCCCGGAGCGGCACGCGAGCCACCCGGACGCGGTGCACGATCTCCTGCGGCAGCTCGGCGCCCTGTCCGAGGCGGAGCTGGCGCGGCGCTGCGACGAGCCGCGGGCCGGGGCCCTCGCGGGGTGGCTCGCGGCGCTGGTGCAGGCGCGGCGGGTGGTGCCGCTGCGGGTCGGCGGCGAGGCGCGGTGGGCGGCGGTCGAGGACGTCGGGCGCTACCGCGACGCCCTCGGGGCGATGCTGCCGAGCGGGCTCCCGGCGGCGTTCTTGGCCGCGGTCGAGCGCCCGCTCGAGGGGCTGATGATGCGCTGGGCGCGCACCCACGGGCCGTTCGTCACCGAGGACCCGGCGCGCTGGCTGGGGCTGCCGGCCGAGGCCCTGCAGGCGGTGCTCGAGGCGCTGGTCGCGGCGGGGCGGCTGCTCGAGGGGGGCTTCACGCCGGGGCGGATCGGGCGCGAGTCGAGCCGGTCGGGGCGCAGGTCCTGGCGCGTTTTCTCGGCCGCTGGCACGGGGTCGATTCGGGCCGGGGCGGCTCCGGGCGGCTCCTCGAGGTGGTGGGGCAGCTCGAGGGGATGGCGCTGCCGTTCAGCGAGCTCGAGCGGCGCATCCTGCCGGCGCGGGTGCCGGGCTATCAGTCGCGGATGCTCGACGAGCTGGGCGCGGCGGGGCTGGTGGTGTGGGTCGGGCGCGGGGCGCTCGGGGCGAAGGACGGCAAGGTCGCGCTCTACCAGCGCGAGCGGGCGCCGGCGCTGCTGCCGGAGCTCGGGCCGTACGAGGCGCCGAGCCCGTTGCACGCGGCGATCCTGGACCACCTCGCGGCGCGCGGGGCGTCGTTTCTGGTCGAGCTCGGGCTGCGGACCGGTGGTCCGTCGCAGCCGGCGCTGATGGCGGCGCTGTGGGATCTGGTGTGGGCGGGGCGGGTGACGAACGACACCTTCGGGCCGCTGCGGGCGCTGGCGGCGCCGTTCAAGGCTTCGGGGCGGCGCGGCGGGACCGGACGGGTACACGCGGCGGCGCTCAGCGGGGCGACCGGCGGGCGCTGGTCGGCGGCGGCGGACCTCGCGCCGGTGCGGCCGTCCGACACCGAGCGAGCCCACGCGTTGGCGAGCGTGCTGCTCGAGCGCTGGGGTGTGCTGGGGCGCGAGGCGCTCGCGGCCGAGGAGGTGCCGGGCGGGTTCGCGGGGCTCTACCCGGTGCTGCGGGAGATGGAGGAGGTCGGGCGCATCCGGCGCGGCTACTTCGTCGAGGGGCTGAGCGGCGCGCAGTTCGCGGTGGCGGGGGCGGTGGACCGGCTCCGGGACTGTCGCGACGTGGCGGGGGTGCCCGAGGTGCGGGTGCTGGCGGCGACGGACCCGGCCAACCCCTGGGGGGCGGTCCTGCCGTGGCCGGCGGTGGGGCTCGACGGGGGGCAGCGGCCGCGGCGCGCGGCGGGGGCGGCGGTGGTGTTGGTGGACGGCGACGTGGCGCTGTTCGTGGCGCCTCGGGGGCGGCAGCTCGCGACCTTCTCGGGGCTGCGCGACGAGGGCGTGGCGGAGGCGGCCTTCGCGGCGCTGCGCGGGCTGGCCGGCGATCTGAAGAGCCGCATCCTGACGGTCGAGCAGATCGACGGCGCCCCGGCGCGGGGCGGCCCGTGGGAGGCGTCCCTGGTGCGCGCCGGCTTCGCGCCGGACTATCGGGGGATGATGCTCACGGCGTGACCGGACCCAGTCGGCCCCGCTCGCGTGGCACGTGTCTTGCGTAGAACACCGCAGCGCCGGCGTCGCCCGCCCGCCGAGGCAGCAAATCAGGGCCCCGGACGTTGCGCACTGCGTCCGTAGCTTCCCATCGGGCGGGAAATCGTTTACGCAACGCGCACCACCGGGCCACCGGACAGGAGCCGAAGACTTGATCGACACCGCCGCCATCGTCGCCGCCGGCTTCGGGAGCCGCCTCAACGAGCTCACCGCCGCCATGCCGAAGGGCTTCCTGCGCATCGGCGGGCAGTCGCTGATCGAGCGCTCGATCCACGCGCTCATCGACTTCGGGATCCACCGCATCGTCATCGGGACCGGCTACCAGAGCGAGCACTACGACGCGCTCGCCGCCCGCATCCCGGAGATCACGACGGTCAAGAGCGAGGTCTACGCGACCACCGGCAGCATGTACACGCTGTGGAACATGCGCGAGCAGCTCGACCGGCCGTTCCTGCTCCTCGAGTCGGACCTCCTCTACGAGCCCCGCGCGCTCGCGCTGCTGCTCGCCGACAAGGACCCCGACGTGGTGCTGGCGAGCGACGCCACGCACTCGGGCGACGAGGTCTTCATCGAGACGACGGACGCGAGCGGGCTCGTGGCGATGAGCAAGGACCGCACCCAGCTCTCGCGGATCGACGCCGAGCTGGTCGGCATCACGAAGATCAGCGTCGAGACCTACGCCGGGATGTGCCGCACGATGGAGGTGCACATGGAGACCCGGCCGAAGCTCGACTACGAGTACGCGCTGGTCGAGGTCGCCAAGACCCGCCCGATCCGCGTGCTGCGCGCCGACGGCCTGGCCTGGTGCGAGGTCGACGACGCGCACCACCTGCGCCGGGCCAACGAGCAGATCCTGCCCCGGGTCGAGGCCGGCCACCACGCCCGCCGACGAGAGTCCTCCGCCTCCTTCGCGTGATGGGCGAGGGTCAGCGCGGCGTCGACGCGATGAGGTCGCAGCCGACCTGAGCGAGCTGCTCGCCGCGGTCCTCCTGCAGGAAGCGGCCGCCCCCGGCGAAGTGGGTGGGGAGGGGTCAGGCACCCTCACTTTTCACTTTAGCACCCCAACGCCTTGAGTGGGGAGGGGTCAAGTGGGGAGGGGTCAGGCACCCTCACTTTTTACTTTTGGACGGTGGGGAGGGGTCAGGCACCCTCACTTTTTACTTTTGGACGAGGTGGGGAAAGTGAAAAGTGAGGGTGCCTGACCCCTGGCACCACGGGCCCCGCACAAACAGAGGGCGTGCGCGGCGAAAGTGAAAAGTGAGGGTGCCTGACCCCTGGCACCACGGACCCCGCACAAACAAGGGGGCTGCGTGGGGAAAGTGAAAAGTGAGGGTGCCTGACCCCTGCTGGTGGAGCCGCTGGGGGCCACCGGAGCACCCCGACCCCGAGCGCTCTCAGTGGCTGTACGTCAGGTGCAGGCGACGGGCGCAGTTGGTGGGCCCGGGGTTGGTCAGCGAGCCGCACAGGATCCCCAGCCCGCAGCCGCTCTGGACGCGGAAGCGGGCGTGGATCGCCCCAGCCCCGGTGCGCGCCGCGAGCAGGGTGTCTTTGGCCACCGTGTCGGTCTCGAACACCCACGAGCAGGCGCTCGCGCTGCCCGACACCGTCCCCTCGGCCACCTGGGTCCAGGTCGCACCGGTCTGCAGCTGGAACCACACCTTGCCGGGCTGCCCGAAGGTCGCGCACCAGGCCACGTACCACTCGAAGCCGAGCGTCCCGTCCGACACCGCCGGCTGCACCCCGGTGAACGTCACCTCGTACCAGTCGCTCGTCGTCGTGCAGACCCCGGCGTCGCTGTCGAGGAGCGTCTGGTCGTAGGTCCCGGTCGACGCGCACGGCGGGTTCGGCGCGCCGGGCGTGCCGCGGTCGTTGCCGTTGTAGACCGACGTCGCCAGGCACCACGCGCCGTCGCCCGGCTGCGCGACCCCGAGCGCCCCGGGATCCAGCTGCCGCGCCCTACCCGGCGCGACCTCTCCATAGGCGACCCCGTCGATGGTTTCACCCCCGCAGCGCAGGAGCAGGTCATCGCCCTGGTTGTGCAGCCGCACGTTCGCGTACACGTAGTCGGGCGCGAACCCGGGTGAGTCGCTGCGCGCCAGGCTCACCCACCCACCCGGCGGGATCTCGAGCGCCGCGATGGTGTGGCTGTCGGTGCCGCCGTCGACCAGCTGACACCCGTCGAGCACCATCGTGAGCGCCGTCGGGTTGTAGAGCTCGAACCACTCGCCGTCGTCGTCGGAGACCGACTTCGGGTCGGGCATCAGCTCGGTGATCATCACGTCGTGCCACGCCCCCGGCGTCGCCATCCCGGTCGGTCCGGCCCCGGGCGTCGGCGCGTCCTCGTCGTGGAAGTCCACCGCGTTGTCCTGGGTGTCGTGGAACTGCCCGTCCCGCGCCAGGCTGTGCCCGGCCACCACGTCGGCCGCCGGCGTCCCCTCCCCGGCGAAGTCGTCGGACGACCCGAATGCGCCGTAGCCGAGCGCGTCCACGACCGCCGGCCCGAGGCGCAGCTGCACGTTGTCGGGGCCGTTCTGGAGGTCCGCGTCCGGCGTCACCTGATCGGCCATCGCGGCGATATGCGGCCCCGCGAACGGCGGCGCCACGACGTAGAACCCCGCCGAGTCCAGCGACCCGGTCAGCGCGATGGTCGCGTACTCCCCGCCGGTGCTGCCGTTGATCGCGACCAGCGAGTACCCCGCCAGCGAGGCGCCCGCCGGCCCGTGGAGCTCGATGAACACGTCGTTGTCGAGGCCGACCGCGTTGTACAGCACCTCGCTCAGCACGAGCCCCGCGAGCGGCGTCCGATCCACGCACCCCGCCCCGACGCACTCCTCCCACGGCATACACGTCAGCGGCGTCCCGGCGTCGAGGCACGCGTCAGCGTCGAAGTCCCCACACGGCACGAGCTGCCCCCCCGAACACGCGTCCGCCTGGCAGTCGTCCTGACACGTCGCCGCACACGCGCCGCCGGCACAGATCTCAGCCGAGTCGGCGCAGTCCTCCGCCGCCACCCACTCGAGGCACGGGTCCGCGTCACCGTCCTCACAGCGCTCGACGCGCGACGCGCTCCCGGGCCGGCAGCGCGACTCCCCCGCGGTACACTCGTCCGCGCACCCGCTGACACACGCCCCGAGGCTGCACGACTCGCCCTCGCCGCACGCCGCGACCGTCGCCCACTCGAGGCACGGGTCGGCGTCCCAGTCGCCGCACTGGCGGATGTGCGTGCCCTCCCAGTCGCACCCCCGCGCCCCGGCGGTGGTGCACTCGCTGACGCAGCTCGCCGTACACGCGCCGTCGCTGCACGAGGTCCCCGCACCGCACGGCTGCGGCGGGCTCCAGTCGCGGCACGCGTCCGCGTCCCACTGCCCGCAGGTCCTCAGGCCCCCGCCCTCGCACACGCTCGCCCCGGCGTCGCACTCGTCGCCGCACGCGGCGGCGCACACCCCCGACGAGCAGCTCTCACCGCTGAGACAGGGGGTCGCGGTCCCCCAGTGCAGGCACCCGTCGGCGCCCCGCTTGCACGTCGCGACACCCCCGGTGTCGCAGGTCGCGAGGCCCTCCGCCCCGCACTCGTCGCGGCAGCTGTCCACGCACACCCCGAGCGCACACGATCCCGGACACGGCGCCGAGACCCCCCAAGAGCGGCAGCCGTCACCGTCCGCGTCACCGCAGGTCACCACCGCGGTGCCCTCGCACTTCACCGCGCCGGCCCCGCACACGTCGGCACAGCTCTCCGCGCAGGCCCCCGCGGTGCACGTCTTTGCTGCGTCGCACAACTCCCCACCACCCCACTCCAAGCAGCCATCATCATTAAAGTCGTCGCAGCGCAACACGCTCCCCGCCGCGAGCGGATCGCACTTCGTCGCGCCAAACACCGTGCATGGCTGGTCGTCGCACCCGGGGACGCACTCGCCCCCGTCGCAGCGCGTCCCGGCCGGACACTGCTGGGGGAAGCCCCACCGCAGGCAGCCGCCGACCTCGACGCACGCGCGCACGCCATCGGCCCCGCACTCGCGGAGCCCCTCGTCGCCGCACGGCTCCTCGACGCCCAGACACAGCCCTGCCGCGTCGAGCCCGCCCGGGCTGTCGACCTGGTGGATCCCACCGTTGCCGCCGTCCCCTCCACACGCGACGACCAACAGCGCGAGCGCCGCGAGCCCTGATGGACCGGCGACCCGCGGCCGCTCCGCGTCGTGTCGGTCGTGGTCGTCCTCTCGCCTACGCAAGAGGCCGTCGCCTAGCGCGAACGCCGCATTGCGAACGATGTTCATGATTCCCCCGGGGTGGAGCGAGGGCGGAACCTAAGGAACATCGCGCCGGAAGTAAATCCTGCAGCCGCACCCGCGCGCGCCCACCCACCCCGCTCCATCCCACGGGGCCTCGGTCCGCAGCCCCTGCGGCAACGTGTCACGCGACCGCAGGCACCGGGATTGTTAGATCGGAGGCCCCAAGCGACTCGGGGGCGGTGTGGACGACGAGCGTGCGACGCGATGGTGGACGGCGACCCTCTGGGGGATGGTCGCCGCGCTCCTCGCGACGCTCATCGCTGTCATCGCCGTGAAGGCCGGGCGAGCGCGGCAGCAAGTTGTGGCCACCGCGCTCGCCTCGGCCTGTGATCTGGGTGCCGGGCCCTGCACGGCGCAGCTGACCCGGGGCGCCGCAGCGGAGGTCGAGCTCACGCCGCGCCCGATCCCGCTGGCCTCGCCGATGGGCGTCGCGGTGCGCGTACGGGGCGCCGATCCCGCCAGCGCAGAGCTCGCGATCACCAGCGTCACGATGGACATGGGGACCACCCGCGTATCCCTCACCCGCACCGGCCCGGGCGCGCTCGCCGGCGCTGAGGCCCTCCCGGTCTGCGTCAGCGGCACGATGACCTGGATCGCCCGCCTGACCCTCCCGGGCGAGCCCGAGCCGCTGACGTTCCGCTTCGACACGAGGACGCCATGACGCCGCGCGCCAAGACCCGCGCGTTGCTCGTCACCATCGCCGCGCTGGCCGCCGCGCTGGTCGCGACCCTGGCGGTCTGGGATCCGGCGGGCGACGCCGCACCCACCGGCGCCGCGCTGGGCGAGCCGGTGGACTTCACGCTGCGCTCGACGGACGGTCCCGTCCAGCTGGCCGCCCTGCGCGGCCGCGTCGTCCTCGTCTACTTCGGCTACACCGCGTGTCCCGACGTCTGCCCGACGTCCCTCACCGCGACCGCCGCCGGGCTCGCCCTCCTCTCCCCCGAGGAGCGCGCCCGCGTCGCGACCCTCTTCGTGTCCGTCGACCCCGAGCGCGACACCCCCTCCCGGCTCGCCGAGTACGCCGCCTTCTTCGCCCCGGACATCCGCGGGGTGACCGGCACCCCGGCCGAGGTCCGCGCCGCCGCCGACCGCTTCGGGGTGGTCTATCGCCGCCACCAGCTCCCCGGCTCCGCCGGCGGCTACTCCGTCGACCACTCGGCCCTCACCTACCTGATCGACCCCGCCGGGCGCCTCGCCGCCCGCCTCCCCCACGCCGCCCCCCCGGCGGACGTCGCCGCGGCCATCCGCCGCGCCCTCGACCCGCCCCCCGAGGAGACACCCTGATGCCATCGCCCCGCCCGCTGCTCGCCCTCGCCCTCGGCCTCGCGCTCCTCCTCGCCGCCACACCGGCCCTCGCCGCAGACCCGGCGCCGAACCTCAGCGTCGCCGCGCCGCACGTCCGCCTCCTGCCGCCGAGCGCCAAGAACACCGGCGCCTTCATGGTCATCACCAACCGCGGCCCCCGCGACGTGAAGCTCGTGAAGGCCGACAACCCCGTCTCCCGCGCCACCGAACTCCACACCCACGTCGACGAGGACGGGGTGAAGAAGATGCGCCAGGTCCCGTTCATCACCGTCCCCGCGGGCGGCGACGCGGTGCTCGCCCCCGGCGGGCTGCACGTCATGCTGATCGACCTGCTGCGCCCGCTGCGCGAGGGCGAGGTCATCGCGATCACCCTCTCTTTCGACGACGGCACCCGCCTCGTGATCGACGCGCCGGTCACCCGACCGGTCGCGCCCGCCCCGCACCCGAAGTAGTCTCAGCGCTCCAGCGGTCGCCGCCCCGTCGGCTGGGCGACCCCACGTCGAGGAGCGCGTTCGATGACGACCGACCTGATGATGCTCGCGGCCAGCGCCGGCCTCGCCTGGCTGCTGATCATGACGGCCGCCACGCCGAAGCTGATGAAGCAGGGCCTGGCGTGGGGGATGGGCAACCGTGACCACGCCGCGACGTTCCCCCCGTGGGTCGAGCGCGCCACCCGCGCCCACGCGAACCTCCACGAGAACCTCATCCTCTTCGCCATCGTCGTGCTCGTGGTGCACATCACCGGCCACGCGGACGACACCAGCGCGACCGGCGCCGTGGTCTTCTTCGCCGCCCGGGTCGTCCACGCCATCGTCTACGTCGCGGGCGTCCCGGGCGTGCGCACGCTGGCGTGGGTCGTCTCCGTCGCCGGGATGTTCATGATCGCCTCGACCCTCCTCGGCTGATTGACGCGACGCAGCGGGGATTGCCCGATATCTCGGTAGAGGATGACCTAATCTAATGCTGCATTGCACCAGATCCCGGTGATTCGACCCCAGCGGGGCGGCGTGCCATCCTCACCGTGATGCACGAATCGTCCCCGCGCCTCGTCCTCGCTGTTTTTCTGCTCTCGGTGATCGTCACGGCGTGCGCTGGAGGCGAGGGCTCCGACCCCATCACGCCCCCCGAGGACCGGACCTCGGCGGCCATCTGCGGCGAGGACTTCGGCGACGTCGCGGGGGCCTGGGCGGACTACTCTCCCGGGGTGACGATCGCCGTCTGTGGCTCAGGGTGCGACGCCGCGACGATCGAGGACGGCGTCGCGCTCGGGTGCGACGGGACCTCGGGCGACGTCGACGTCGTCGTGGCCCCGGGGATCTACGACGAGGCCCTCTACCTCGCCTGCCCGGGCGCGCGCCTGCGGCTGCGGTCGGCCGCCCCCGCGTCGTCGGGCGAGGCGCTCGCCGCCCTCCCCGAGGGGGACCGCGTCGTGCTCGACGGCGCCTACCTCGCCGCCGACGCCTGCGCCGAGGAGGAGCACGGCGCGCTGCAGCTCGAGGCCGCGCGGGCGGTCTGGATCGAGGGGCTCGAGCTCCGCGGCTACCGCCGCGCGTGCGCCAAGGGGACCGCCTACGGCGTCGTCGTCCAGGGGGACGGCGGAGGCCTCGAGGCGGTGCGCGTCCGCGCCAACTACATCCACGACCTCGGCGTCGCGTGCGTTGGCGGCGCGGCGACCTGCGACGGCGACCTGAACGGACACGGCGTCCTCGTCATCGGCGTCGAGGATCAGCCGATCCGCGCGGTCGAGGTCGCGAACAACCTGCTCGCGGGCCTCTCCCTCGGGCAGAGCGAGGCCCTCGCCCTCAACGGCCACGTCGAGCGCTTCGCCGTCACCGGCAACGTCATCCGCGACGTCGACAACATCGGCATCGACGTCATCGGCTTCGAGAACGACCTGCCGTGGCAGGCCCGTGAGGGCGTCGTCCGAGACAACGTCGTCGAGGGGCTGCGCTGCGGCAACCCGACCTACGCCTCGGACACCGACAACGATCCCTGCCCCGCCGGGCCTGGCCGTTGGCCCGCGGCCGCCGGGATCTACCTCGACGGCGCCCACGGCGTCTGCGTCGTCGGCAACCGCGTGCGCGGCTTCGACCGCGGCCTCGAGGTCGCCTCCGAGCGCGGCGGCGGCGACCGCCAGGCGAGCGCGATCGCCCTGTGCAACAACCGCCTCGAGGCCTCGCGCGAGCACGCCCTGACCTACGGCGGGTCCTGCGACGGCGGCTCGAACGGCGCCCGCGACGTCCGCGTCTTCGGCAACACGACCGTCTGCCCGAGCGGGGCGGCGGCGTGCCGCGAGATCGACCGCGATCCCACGTGCACCACCCCGCTCGCGTGCACGGCGGGCGCGGGCTGCGACGGCCCCGCGCCGGACGGCGAGTTACTCGACTGCCCCTGATAGGCTCAAGATCTCACCGCGAACGCCCGTATCACGGTCCGAGCCCTTGGAAGGAAGGAAGGCAACACCCGACATGTCCCGACTCCCTGGCGACCGATCAGCGCACGACCGCGCCACGCGTCCGAAGTCCCCCTCGGCCACCCCGTGCCGACGGCCCGACGCAGCGAGGACGGGGTGAGGGCCAACACCACCACGCGCTGGCTCGCCGGGCGCTATCGCCTCGCCGGCCTCCTGGGACAGGGGGCGTTGGGTGAGGTCTGGCGGGCCTGGGACGTCGTCCTCGAGCGCGAGGTGGCGGTCAAGCGCCTGAAGCTGGCCGAGGGGGGCTTCGACGCCCTGCGCGCCGAGTTCCGCGCCGCCGCGGCGGTCCGCCACCCCCACGTCGTCGAGGTCTTCGACCTGGTGGCGCGCCCGGGAGCGCAGGCGTTCTTCTCGATGGAGCTGCTCGACGCGCTGCCCTTCGACCAGGCGTGCCGCGAGCTCCCGCCCGAGCGCATCCTGGCGCTCGCGTGCCAGGCCCTCGAGGCCCTCGCGCACCTGCACCGCGCCGGCGTGCTGCACGGCGACCTCAAGCCGACCAACCTGCTCGTGGACCGCCGCGCCAGCGCCGACATCAAGCTCGTGGACTTCGGGCACGCCGGCGCCAGCGCGCTCCGCGGCCTCCACGGCACCCCCGCCTACCTCGCCCCCGAGATCGTCCGCGGCGGCGCGCAGGACCTGCGCTCCGAACTCTACGCCCTCGGCGCGGTCCTCTACGAGGCGCTGGTCGGGACGAACCCCTTCATCGGCGCCGACGCCGTCGAGACCCTCGGGCGTCAGATCGACCACGTCCCGCCGCCGGCGCACCACGTCCGGAGCGAGCTCGAGCCGGCGGTCGGCGCCTTCGTCGCGCGCATGCTCGACAAGGATCCCCGACGGCGCTTCCCGACCTTCGAGGCCGCCCGCGACGCCCTCACCGCCCTGGCGGCCGAGGACGCCGCGGCGGCGCTGTTGGAGACGCCACCGCGCCTCGCCACGCCCCCGCTCGCCGGCCGCGCGGACGCCATGACCGCGGCGGGGGTGCTGCTCGCGGGCCTCGAGGTCGCCTCCGGCGCCTGCCTCGCCGCGGTCGGTCCGGCCGGGAGCGGTCGCACACGCTTCGCGAGCGACGTCCGGCTCGCCGCCCAGCTCGACGGCCACCCCACCGGGGCCACGCGGCTCACCGGCGCCCGAGACGACGGGGCGCGGCTCGACGCCGCCGTAGGCGCGCTCCTCGGCGCGGTGCCCGAGGGCGACGCCCTCGACGCCCTCGCGGCCGCCCTCGGAGATGGCCCGGCGGTGCTGATCGTAGACGACGCGGACCGGGCCACCCGCGCCCTGCTCCCGCGCCTCGGGCGCCTCGTC
>PHBI01000203.1 GCA_002841945.1 Deltaproteobacteria bacterium HGW-Deltaproteobacteria-14 | reverse complement strand
TGGGGGAATGCGGGTCTGCGGGGGGAAAGTGAAAAGTGAGGGTGCCTGACCCCTCGGGGGAGGGACGGATGGGGGAATGTGGGTCTGCGGGGGGAAAGTGAAAAGTGAGGGTGCCTGACCCCTCAGGGCTTGACTGACCCCTCAGGGCTTGACCCCTCAGGGCTGGGCTGACCCCTCAGGGGCGGCGGTGGAGGAGGTCGGAGACGCCGTGGCGGATGAGGACCTCGCGGAGGTAGGGCCAGGTGTGGGTGGGGCGGAGCACCTGGAGGGCCGCCGGGAGCCGGGCGAGGCGCTCGGGGAGGACGCGGCGCGACCGCAACGCCAGGCAGGCCTCGACGAGGCGGTGAAAGCTCACCTCGGGGGAGAACCACGCCTCCCACGCGGCCCGGGCGAGGCGCCCCATCTCCACCGCGTGGGGGGACGCCGCGGCGAGGATCGCCGGGAGGTCGGCCGCGCGCCGCTCGGGGACGCGCAGCGCGAACCGCTCCCACTCGGGCCCCTCCGGCGCGACCCAGGCGTCGGACAGGATCACCGGCGCCCGCCCCATCGCCATCGCCTCGAAGAGCCGCATCGAGCCCGGGCCATAGCCGCGCGGGCACAGCACGAAGGCGCTCCGCCGCACGACGTCGGCGAACCGCTCCCAATACGGCCCCCGCGGCAGCGTCCCCGCCTCGACCGCCGCCTCCTCGGCGTCCGTCGCGAGGATGGGTGAGGCCGGCCCGTCGAGCGCGCGCAGCCGCCCGCGCACCGGCGCCGTGGCGAGGCGCCCGACGAAGGAGAACAGGTAGGGACGCGCCTCCTCCGCCAGCGGGTCGAAGGGGACCGGGTCGACCCCGAGCCGCCGCAGGTAGTGCCCCGAAGCCGTGCGGCGCGGGTCGTGCCAGCGCGCCTCGATCGACGGGTAGACCCCGGGCAGAAACGGGATGGGCGCGTCCTCGGAGCAGAAGGTGAAGCACTTCTCGCGGTGGCGCAGGACGTAGCGGTGCGAGCGCACGTCGTGGAGGTAGCGCCCGGCCGGGCGGTACTCGACGAAGAGGATGACGTCGGCCGCCAGCGGGTCGTCGACGACGCCGTGGACGCCGAAGCGGTCGCGCGGGACGCACGCCTGCAGGCGCTTCAGCGGTGAGTTGTAGGTCGGATCGGCGACCCGCACGTTGGGGGCGGCCGAAAGGAGCAGCACCTTCGCCACGGTCGAACCTCAGCGGACTTTGTTGCAATGCAGCATGGTGAATCTCGGGATCAGCGGGGCGCGCGGCCGCCGACGCGCCTGGCCAGGGCGCGGACAACGCGGCGCAGGCGGCGCCCCTGACGCACGGCGACGTGGTGGAGGGTCAGGGGCAGGAGCGCCCGGCGCCAGGCGCCGAGATGCCGGGTCACGAGCCGGTCGGCGGCCGGCGGGTCGAGGACCTCCAGATCGAGCCCCCCCGCGATCGGGCCCCGGAAGAGGTCGTCCTTCGAGCCGGCGTGGCGCCCGACCAGCGCGCCGTCGAGGGCGCCCAGCGCCGCGGCCCACCACCGCGGGTCCCCGGTCGCGCGCGCACGGGCGCGCAGCGCTCGGAGGTCTGGCCGCGGGGTGCGGAAGCTCTGGACCACGTTCCAGCGGATCTGGTCCCACAAGACGCGCTTGTAGACGTCGGTCGCCGTCCCGACGCCCCGGGCGCCGACGACGAGGCACGAGCTCAGCTTGCGCAGCCCGAGCTCGGCCGCGCGGCGCTCCTGCTCGAAGGACATATGGGGAGCGTCCGGGAAGCCCACCCGGCGCAGGCTCGGGAGGTGGTAGATCTTGAAGCCGCCGCCCCCGGCCAGCCCCCCGTCGTCGCCGAAGCGATCGCCGGAGAGCAAGAAGATCCCGGGGTCCACGCCGCGACGCGCGACGAGCTCGGCCCGCGCAGCCACGACCACCCACGGCGCGAGCAGCACGTCCTCGTCGAGGACCAGGCAGTACTCGGTGGGACAGGCGAGGCAGCTCGCGAAGGCCCGGGCCAGGGGCCGCACGCCGCGCACCACCACGACCGGGTGGACGAGCCCCTGCTCGCGCTCGAGGCGCACCAGCGCGGCGGCGGCGTGGGGCCGGTCGAGGGTGATGAAGTAGGCGGTGAGGTCATCCACGGCTCAGGCCCCCCCTCCGGCGCGCCGCCGGTCGAGCCAGCGCTTGAGCTTCGCCGGGACCAGCTGCCCGAGGGCGACGCCGTGGTGGCGCACGATCCAGCGGAGGTGCAGCAGGATCCAGCCCCCGGAGACGAGGGTCCCGATCACCGCCCCCCACAGCGGCCCGAGGGCGAGGACCAGGCCGAGGTCGGCCCCACCCACGATGAGGAAGGCCAGCGCGAAGGCCCGCAGCGGCGGGCCGAAGGCGTGGACCGCGGTGATGCGCCACAGGGCGACGGCGTGGACCGCCTGGATGGCGATGACGGTGATGGCGCCGGCGATGGCGACGCCGACGACGCCGTAGGGGGGGATCAGCGCCAGGTTGAGCCCGATCGCGAGCGCCAGGCCGACCCCGGCGGTCGGGACGAGGACCCGCGTGCGCTGCACCATCTGCAGCGCCGAGGTGGTCGGCCCGAAGCCGACCGCGGCCAGCCGCGCCCCGAGCAGCACCAACAGCGGCGGGTAGGCGGCGGCGTAGACCGGGCCGTAGAGGTGCAGCACGTACGGCCCCCACAGGGCGACGAGCAGCACGATGGCGCCGCCGAGGGCGAACCCGGCCAGGGTCGAGAGCTGGAAGGCGCGGCGCAGGCCGGCGAGGTCGCCAGTCTGGTAGAGGTTCGAGGCCAGGGGGCTGAGGCTCTGGGTCAACATCGTCTGCGGGACCGGCACGATGTCGGCGAGCTTCAGCGCCAGCGCCAGCACGCCGACGTCGACGAACGTGCTCTCGAGGCCGACGAGCATCGTCTTGGCCGCGACGTCGCGGCCCGCGCCGAGGGTCGAGAAGAGCGCGATCGGCAGCGCGACGGCGAAGACCCGGCGGGTCAGCGCCTTCGGGAAGACCGCCGTCGGCTCGGCCGGGGGCGGGCGGAAGCGGTGCCAGATGGCGAAGAAGAGCCCCACCTCCAAGAGCGACAGGCCGACGGCGAAGGAGGGCAGCCGCGGGAGCTCGGCGCCGAGCCAGGTGGCGAGCCACAGCCCGCCGAGCAGCGCCAACAGGCCCACGGTCCGCGCGACGTGGTCGACGAAGAAGCCGATCTGCACCCGCCCGATGGCCGCGAGGTAGCCGCCGAGCTGCGAGCGCCAGACCTGCAGGAGCCCGAAGGGCAGGAGCAGCGCGAGCGCCCAGGCGAACTCGGGCGGGGCGTCGAGGAGATCGCCGATCGGGACGCCGAGGAGGGCCACGGCCGCGCCGACCACGAGCCACGCCAAGAGCGACAGCCTCAGGCCCATCCGGACGAGGCCCCCGAGGCGCGCCGCGGCCTCGGCGCGACGAGCCGCGGTGAGCTCGGGCAGGAGCGCGCCGCGCAGGCCGAGGCTCGAGATCACGTCGACCAGGTTCACGACCGCCAGCGCCGTGACGAAGACGCCGTACTCGTGGGCCCCGAGGAAGCGGATCGTGGCCCACGAGGTGACCAGCCCGGCGACCAGGGCGAAGCCCCGGGTGGTGATCCCGAACAGCCCCTCGCGCAGGATCCGGGCGTCGACCTCGCTCATCGCGCTGGCACGGCCGGCGAGGCCGAGGCGGCGAGGCGACGTCGCGCACGGGCGAGACGGGGTTCGAACAAGGGGTTCACTCCCTCGGGGTGCGCCTCCGCAGTGCCATGGAACGCCACGCACCGCAAGCCGTCGACCGGCCGCGCCCAGGCGAGCGCGGCCGGGACCATTGCGGACCCCGTCAGGCCATGTTGCATCGCGGAAAGACGCACCCGCGACAACCCCGGCCTTGAGCCGAGCATCGCCGTGCCGTACATTGACGCGGTCGCGGGGCTCCTCCGCGGTGCACTCCCCACCAGCTCGACGAGCATCCACGATGCGCACCAGCGTAGGCGACGCGACCGCAAGCATGGGGTACGCAAGCGGCCCCCTCGGCGCGCCCTCCGGAGACCCGGAGGCGACGCGCCCACCTGCGCGCGCGCTCGCTCCCGCGGGCCGTAACCATCGCCGCACTGCGTCCTGTCTTTGCCGCCCTGCTTCCGCTAGACTCGCGGGGATGGTCGAGGAAGTTGACATGACGTCGCGTCGGGACGGCGGTCGAGTCCGGCGAGCGCCGCGCCAGCGATGGTGCAGCGCAGCGTTGGCGGTGGTGCTGACCGTCGCGACGGCGGCGCTTGGCGCCTGCGGCGAGAGCAAGCCCGAGCCGGTCAACGATCTGCTGGGTCAGGCGACCGCGGCGCTGAACTTCAACCCGACCAAGATCCGCTCGATCGACTACACGATCACCTTCACCTACCTCGAGAGCGACCCGCCGGACACGTACTCGGTGCAGGAGTACACGAGCGTCGTCCACAACGGGCAGCTCATCACGATCCTGCCGTGCCGCACCGGCTCCGACGGGACCGGCTACAACCAGGCCGATGTGGACGCGGTGGTGCACTTCTTCGACGAGGAGATCGGGGACGTGAACGTCCACGCCTCGGCGATCTTCGAGTGCGTGCGCAACGCCGACACCCGGGTGAACATCCTGCTCAACATCGCCGAGCAGCTCGACACGGGCTTCGGCGACCTCGTGATCGCCCCCGCCGGGACGCTCTGCAGCAAGAAGACCGACTGGAAGCCCGACACCTACCTCGGGGTCTGCGCGGACTCGCAGTGCGGGGACGCGACGGCGGTCTTCGTGTTCGCGAGCGACTGTCAGACCATCAGCGGCGGCGATCCGGTCTACTGGTTCTGCGGGTCACCGACCGACTGGGACGTCCGCTCGAACACCTACGGGACCTCGGCGATCAGCTACTTCCCGGTGCCGGACACCGACGGGCACTGGGAGTTCGGCGTCATCGCCCTAGACCCGATGCGGATGGCGCAGGAGGACCCGACCCTCACCGACCCGGAGGGCTACCTGCGCGTCTGGGTCGGGATCGCCTCCACCCACGCCGAGCTCGACCACGAGAACGGGCACCTCGTGCAGGGCACGGGACAGGCCACCGCGACGCTGCTCGACTTCGCCGCCATCCTCGACGTCCCGCCGCAGCAGCCCGGCCAGCCATCACCCCAGGTGCTCGTCTACGGCAACAACACCGACGAGGGCGTCAACGTGTCCTTCCGGACCATGTTCGGCCCCTGCGACCAGCCCGTTCAGGGCACGGCGCTCTACGATAACTTCCAGGTGGCGGACGTCCGCCTCGACGGGACCTCGAAGGTCCAGCTCTTGTTGACCGACCCCTCCTTCACGTTTGTGAGGAGCGTGGCCGTGTGCGAGGCCGGCTGGGACGCCGCCAACCGCCCGACCGTGACCTGTGGCCCCCCGGGCCCGCTCTTCTAACCCCCTGACATCGCTCTCCGAAGGAGCTCGTTGAAGCGTCTGTTCCCCATCGCGCTCGCGCTCGTCGCGCTCGCCGCCCCCCCGGCGGCGGCGGAGGACGTGCCACACCTCGGCGTGTGCCAGGAGCTCCTCGGTGACGAGACGCAGTGCGAGGTGGACACCACCTGGGGGGTCAAGAAGGACCCCCTCCCGGACTACCTGCTCGAGCCGCGCGGCGACGCCATCGGCTACACGGTGACCATCACCGAGGGCGAGACGCGCTACACCCTGCACATCGGGACCCTCGTGGAGCTCGTCGGCGTCATCGCCGAGGGGACCCGGGTCCGCGGGCTCATCGTCAGCCTCCAGAAGGGGGTCGAGGGCGGCTACACTACGGTCGCCAGCGCGCGCTACGGCGAGTTCAACGACGACTGCGGCTGCGCCTACATCGAGAACGGCCAGCTGACGGTCGAGATCCGCGACGAGGTGGGCAACGTCATCCCCGCCGTGCAGGAGTCGATCATCGAGGACCTGGCCTACGGCGAGTACGCCTACCTCAAGCTCAACGTCACCTACGACCTGAGCGCGGGCATCATCCTCCCGGGCGACAGCGTCCGCATCCAGACCTGCATCAACTACGCCTCCAACAAGGACGACCAGATCCTCCCCGGCTGCGCCTACGAGGGCGGCTCGGTGCGGACCATCAAGGCGTGCACGCCCTTCGACTTCGACTCCTACGTGACGCCGAAGATCACCGACGTGAAGCTCGACGACACCCTCGCCCAGCTCGACGGCGCCTTCGTCAACGTCTGGGGCTTCGTCGCCGAGGTCCTCGCCGGCCTCGTGACCCCGCCAGGCCCGGTCACGATGGAGCCCGGGGGCCCACCGATCACCTTCCAGGTCGAGCCGACCGGCGTGTCCGGCACCCAGAGCGTCATCTCGGTCACGGGCTTCGCCGAGTGCGCCCCCATCGTCACCTGCGAGGCGCCGGTCGCGGACCTGTGCATCGCGCACCTGACCAACGAGGCCACGCTGACCCTCGGCGACGACACGGCGACCGACTCGGCGACCATCGACATCGCCTGCCCGCTGTTCGGCTGCGACGAGAACAGCTGCGACGACGAGGACCCGTGCACCACCGACACCTGCGTCGAGGGGGTCGGCTGCTTCCACGAGCCGGCGACCGGCGCGGTCTGCGAGGACGGCAACCCCTGCACCAACGGCGACACCTGCGTCGACGGCGCGTGCGTCGGCGGCCCGGGGACGGTCTGCGGCGACGACGCCGACCCGTGCACGACCTCGTGGTGCGACCCGGTCGCGGGCTGCGTCACCGGCTGGTCGGCCATCGGGACCCCGTGTGACGACGGCAACCAGTGCACGACCGGCGACTACTGCAAGTTCGGCGGGTGCTGGGGCGGGACCGGGATCACCTGCTCGACCACCAACCCGTGCACCGAGGCGACCTGCAACCCGGCCGTCGGCTGCGTCGAGACGCCGCGCCGCGGGCCGTGCGAGGACGGCGACCCGTGCACCATCCAGGACTTCTGCGACGCCGGCGCCTGCAAGCCCGGCGCGCTGAACAGCTGCGACGACGGCAACGACTGCACCCTGGACGCCTGCCACCCACACAGCGGCTGCACCCACACGACGCGCACCGGCACCTGCGAGGACGGCAACCTGTGCACCGTCGACGACGTGTGCGTTGCGGGAGCGTGCAAGGCTGGAACGGCTCGCGTCTGTGAGGACACGCAATGTGCGACCGCGAGCTGCAACCCCGCCACCGGGTGCGTGCTGAGCCCCGTCGACGACGGCAAGGCGTGCAACGACGGCGACGGCTGCAACGGCTGTCCGTGGGCGGAGGCGAACGTCGGGCGCGGCTTCGACGTGACGGCGGCGGACACCATGGCCGGGCTCAACCTGCCGGGCAGCTACGTCTTGTGGGCCGCCGGCTTCTTTGGCTACAAGGCGCAGGTGCGCTTCCGCCAGCTGCCGGGGCTGAAGCTCCTCGTCTACCAGGACGGGAGCGCGGTCCTGAAGGGGCAGGTCGAGGTGTTCGACACCGGCGGCGCGCCGGCGACGACCGACGTCGTGTGGGATCTCGAGATGCAGTTCGCCTTCCGCGGCGTGGGGCCGGCGGGCCAGGGCTCCGGTGGGCCACACCGCGAGATCTCGTTGACCGCGCAGAGCGTGGCCTACACCGACCAGTGGCTCTACTTCGACCTCGTCTCGGCCATCATGCACTCGACGACGTCGGCGAACTGGGCGGAGCTGGTAGCGCGGCCGCCGGGCGGGGTCTTCCCGTTCCAGCTGGGCGAGCGCGCCAACGACCGCAACCTGAACTTCGGCGCGTCGGCCTGGTTCACCTTCACCCACCACCGCAACGGCGACACCCTCGTCGGCTACGGCGACGTGAACGTGGACCTCCACGAGGAGTTCTGCACCGGGCCCGACATGTGCGTCGGCGGGGTGTGCGGCGCGGGGCCGCCGACGTGGACCTGCAACGACGTGCAGGCCGGGGACTACTGCAGCTTCGAGGCCGACAAGTGGGCCAAGAGCTGCAGCAAGGCGCCGGACGGGCCGGGGTGCCTGCTCGACAAGAACTTCCCGCCGATCGCCACCTCGTTCATCACCTGCAGCGGCATGCCGACCTGGGCCATCGGGTTCACTGGGCTGCCGCGGATCGCGTTCAGCTCGCCGGAGCAGCTGCGCAACTTCATCGATCCGTACCGGCGCGGCTGGCAGCCGATCTACAGCTCGCTCTACTGCAACCCGCAGTCGCTGGTGAACGACGCCTACGTGAAGAAGCTCGCCGCGGCGCGGCTGAACGTCGACATGAGCGAGGTGGGGGTGCTGCCCGCGCCGTTCGGGCTGCCGCTCGGTGACCTCGTCATCAGCAGCGGAGACTGCGGCGGGCGAACGGTCCGCGACGCCGTGCACCGCGCCGAGATGGTGTACGTCGGGGCCGCGGTGGACGGGACGTCGTGCAGGGAGCGGGCGAAGCTCGAGAAGGTGCTCGAGAAGATCAACGCGAGCTTCGAGAACTGCGAAGAGATGACCGGCTACGTGGCCAAGCCGCCGATCTGATCGCGACCGCTGCCGTCGCGGTCCTCAGAGCCCGTGATTTCTTGCCGAAGCTGGACCCGGTTCCCATCGTATCGGTCCTCGACCTGCTGTCGCCTGGCTCAGCGGAGGACGCGGAAGACGGCGCCGTAGGGCGTGCGTAGGACCGACTCGAAGAGCGCCTCGTCGTAGCGGCCGAGGACGTAGAGCTGGACGAGCACGGAGTCGTAGAGCTCGAGGTCGCACAGGATGACCGCGCCGTACGCGCGCATGAAGATGACCCGATAGCGGCCGTCGGCCTGGGCGGGCTGGGTCCGGACGTGGGGCGCGCCGTCGGGGCCGCGGTCGACGAGGTCGAAGGAGCGGACCGACATGGGCTTACCGGCGCGGTCCTGCATCTTCATGGACTTCAGGTCGATCTTGAAGCCGCCGCGCTGCAGGACCAGCGTGCCGCCTTGCTCCTTGGCCGGCGTGTAGACGAAGACCGGGTCGCGCGTGGGGCCATCACCCCGGCGAGCGTCCCGGCTGAACTGCTCGACGGCGCCGAGCAGGCTCAGCATCTTGTGAGGCAGGTAGAGGTAGACCTCGCGCGTCTTCGCGGGGGGCGCGTAGCCCGGCTCGCCTAGGCTCGCGAGCCAGGCGCGCTGGGTCTGTCCGGCGGCGTCGGCCTCCGCGAAGAGGGTGTCGATCACCGGCCGGTGCGGCGAGCGGCCGGCGACGAAGCCCTCGACGGCGACCCGCGAGAGGTTCGCCGCCTGGAGCTGGGAGCCGGTGAGCATGACCTGGGACGCGACGAGGTTGTCGTGGCCGTGCTTGCCGCCGTCGATGAGGGCGCCGACGTGGGCGAAGTAGTAGAGCGGGTAGCCGAAGTCCCACCAGGCGATCGCGTAGCTGTCGGGCGCGGCGAGCTGGCCGAACCGGGTCATCAGCTCCGCGTCGCCGGAGTTGACGACGGTGTAGGGCGGTCGGGCGAGGGCGTCGTCGGCCTGGGAGGCCAGCACGGGGGTGGCCAAGGCGACCGTGAGGGCCGCGCCCAGGGCGAGCTGGCCGCGGGGGGCGCGGGGCACGAGCGCAGCGACCAGGGTGGCGCCGCGGGCCATGAGGTAGGCGAGGCCGAGGGCGGCGACCGGGACCGCGTAGATGGTGAAGCGCAGGCCACCCCACAGCGAGAACACGCCGAGGGCGACGAGCGGCAGGAGCAGGAGCAGCGGGCGGTAGCGGACGCAGGCGAGGGTGTAGCCGAGGATCGCGAGGACGACGCCGGCGACGGAGCCAGCGAAGCGGAAAGCGAGGTCGGGGAACGGCAGCCGCACCATCTCGCGGACGAGGCCGCCGACGCGGAGGAACGCGATGTCTCCTGGGTCCTCGCCGCCCACCGAGCCGCGGTCGGTGTAGCGCGTGAGCTCGGCGAAGATCTTGTGGACCATCGGGCTCGTCACGACGAGCGCCAGGCCGAGCGCCAGGGCGAGCCAGGTGCGGTGGTGGGGCTGGAGGCGCTCGGTCCGGAACGCGAACCACAGGCCGACGAGCAGCACCAGGCGCAGCCAGCCCGGGAGCGGGAGGAGCGCGACGCTGACGGCGCCGATGGCGGGCCACACGAAGGCGTCGCGGCGATGAAAGAGCACGAGGTAGAGGGCGAAGGTGCCGCCGACCATGATGAGGACCGGCCCGACCTGGTCGTAGAAGAACGGCGCGACGACCATGAGGGCCGCGGCGACGAAGGCGCGCAGCGCGCTGCGGTGCACGATCGCGGCGATGAGGGCCGCGATGAGGACCAGCGGCACGGTCACCGCGAACATGTCGGTGTCGAAGTAGCCCATCAGCGTGCGGCTGTAGTAGCTCCAGCCGACGCTGCTCAGCAGGCCCGCCGTGAAGCCCCAGTAGGGAGCGCCGAACAGGTTGCCGAGGACGACGAGGGGGGCGACGACGAGGGGGGCGATGATGGCGGGGAGGTAGACGATCACGTCCTGCAGCGGCGCGAGCTGGGCGCCGACGCTGCCGAACAGCACCAGGGCGTGGTCCCACAGCGGCGGGATGCGGCGGATCCCCTCGTTGAGCCCCTCCACCGCGCGCTGGACCCCGGCGGCCCAGAAGTAGCCGTCGGTGACCGTGAGGGTGACGTGACCGTCGAAGACCGCCTGGGGGTTCGCCTCGGCGCCCGGGAGCCAGAGCAGGCGCACGACCAGCCCGAAGGCCCACGCCGCGGCGATGAGCGCGAGCACCCAGAACCAGCGCAGGCGCGCCTCGGGGAGCGCGAGCCAGCGGGTCACGGCGTCGTAGGCGCTCGTCGCCGGAGCTGGCGTGGGGCGCTCTCGCGCGGTCTTCTTGGCCGGGGCGGGAGCCGCGACGTCCCGCGCCGTGGACGCGGGCGCCGGGGGCTTGGGGGCGCGAGCGCGCTTCTTCTTGGCCACTGCGTTCGACTCCGTCGGGCGATGCGTCGCGCGGGACCATACCTCAAGTCGGCTCGCCTTGCGCGGCTCCAGAGAGACGGGCGAGCGCGGGGCTCGGGTCCGGCGGGGCGCGCCCTGACGACGGCCCGCGGCGCTCAGCGCGGCTTGGCCCGCTCCCGGCGCCTGGCCTCGCGCGCCTCGTCGCGGAGGACCCGGTGCTCGCTCATCGCTTCGGGATCCTGCTGTCGATCCCCGCCATCGGCCCCGTCGCGGCGATCGCCATGCTCGTGGAAATGCCCGAGTTGGGCACGATGGATGGCAAGGAGGCCGCCAGTCTCGCCGGGCTCGC
>PHBI01000202.1 GCA_002841945.1 Deltaproteobacteria bacterium HGW-Deltaproteobacteria-14 | reverse complement strand
GATGGCCGAGAGCGGGACGAAGGCGGCGCGCTCGGCGATGGCGGGGACGGCGGCGGCGGCGGCCGGGGAGAGGTCGGCGACGACGCGGTCGAGCGCCGGGGCGACGGCCCACGGGGCGAGGCCGATGACCGCGCACAGGGCGACGAGGATGAGCATCGGGGCGCGCATGGCGGTGGGGGCGGGGCGCGCGGCGGCGGCGGCGGGGGTGCGCGCGGTGCCGAGGAACACGGCGCCGTAGACCTTGACGAAGCAGGCCAGGGCGAGGGCGCCGACGATGGCCAGGGCCGGGGCGGCGAGGGCGACGGCGGGGGCGCCGGCGCGGGCGGCGTCGAAGAGGCCGACGTAGATGAGGAGCTCGCTGACAAAGCCGTTGAGGGGCGGGAGGCCGCTGATGGCGACGGCGCCGACCAGGAAGGCGAAGGCGGTGACGGGCTGACGCTTGGCGAGGCCGCCGAGGCGATCGATGGCGCGGGTGCCGGCGGCGCGGATGGCGGCGCCGGCGCCGAAGAACAGCAGGCTCTTGAAGAGGGCGTGGTTCCACACGTGGAGCAGGGCGCCGGCGAGGCCCAGGGCGGTCCAGCTCGGGTGGTCGGTGGCGCGCCCGAGGAGCGCGAGGCCGACGCCGAGGAGGATGATCCCGATGTTCTCGATGGAGTGGTAGGCGAGCAGGCGCTTGAGGTCGTGCTGGGCGAGGGCGAGGGCGACGCCGAGGACGGCGGCGACGGCGCCGAGGGCGAGGACGAGGCCGCCGAAGCCGACGGGGAGGTCGGGGGCGAGGGTGGTCGCGCGCACGACACCGTAGACGCCGACCTTGAGGACGACGCCCGACAGGATGGCGGAGACGTGGGTGGGCGCGGCGGCGTGGGCGCCGGGGAGCCAGACGTGGAGCGGCACGAAGCCCGCCTTGATCCCGAAGCCCAGGAGCGCCAGCAGCATCGTCCCGGTCGTGGCGGGGTCGCCGATGGGGAGCGGCGCGAAGCCGAAGGTGCCGGTGGCGGCCTCGACGCGGGTGAAGAACCACCACAGGGCGAGGGTCGAGAGGTGGGTCGCGACGAGGTAGACGAAGGCGGCGGCGCGGACGTCGGCGCGGCGGTGGTCGGCGAGGATGAGGAGGAAGCCGCTGAGCGCCATCGTCTCCCAGCCGAGGAGGAAGACGGCGCCGTCGTTGGCGACGGCGACGAGGGCGAGGGCGGCGGTGAGGGTCGCGTAGCCGGCGCGGACGGGGCGGTCGCTGGCCGGGTGCTCGGCGCGGGGGTAGTAGCCCGCGCCGTAGACCGGGCCGAGGGCGCCGATGAGGCCGATGGGGACGAGGAAGAAGGCGGCGAGCGGGTCGAGGCGGAGCGCTGCGGCGGGGCCGCCGGGGAGCCAGGGCAGCGCGAGGGTGGAGCTGTCGGCGCCGGCGAGGACGGCGGCGGCGGCGGCGAGCAGCGTGAGGCCGGCGAGGACGCTGACGGTGGCGGTGACGCGGGGGGAGGCGACGGTGGCGAGGAGCGCCGCGGCGAGGAACAGGGCGAGCCCCGTCACCGCCCCATCGATCGGGGTCACGACCCCGTCCCCGAGGGGGTGAGGCGGGCTTCGGCGGCGGCGAAGAGCTCGAAGACGCGCTCGCGGGTGGGCTGCTCGACGAGGGCCTGGCGGATGGCGGGGTCGCGCAGGACCCAGGCGAGGCGGCTGAGGAGGTGGAGGTGGGTCTGCACGGTCGGCGTCGTCAGGATGAACAGCGCGTGGACGGGCTGGCCGTCGAGGGCGTCGAAGTCGACCGGGCGATCGAGAAAGCACAGGGTGATCGAGGGCTTGCTCAGGTGCAGGACGATCGGGTTGCGGACGTGGGGGACGGCGATCCCGTCGCCGATGCCGGTGGAGCCGAGGGTCTCGCGGGCGATCAGGACGGCGAGGAGCACGTCGCGATCGACCTCGTCGGGGAGGCGCAGGGCGTCGACGGCGCTCCGCAGCACGGCGCGCTTGTCGTCGCCGGAGACGCGGTAGAGCACGCCGCCCGAGCGCAGGGCCTCGGTCAGCGAGGGGGCGGGCTCGGCCTCGGGCTCGGCGAAGAGCTCGGGGGAGAGCGGCACCCGCTGGGCCGTCGCCCACTCGAGGAGCTCCGAGCGGTTGAAGCGGAACTGCTGTCCCAGGCGGTACGCCGGGAGGCGTCCCTGCTGGACCCAGCGGTAGACCGTCTTCTCGGAGACGCTGAGGAGCTGCGCGACGTCTGAGACCGAGAGCTGCATCGTTGGTCACCCCTGGACAACTGTGGACATCCTTTCGGTCGAATGGGCGCAGTTGTCAATGATTGACTCACGCTCGCGAAGGTCCCGTGCGGGACGGGGGTGACAGCGGCCTCGGAAGGCCCTACCGTCCCGGGCCATGACACGCCGTTTTCGCCGCTGGATAGTCGCCCTCCTGACCGTCTTCCTCGCCCTGCCGGTCGCGGGCACGGCCGTGGTCGTCACGACCACGGTCGCGCTCGACCTCGCCGCGCCCCAGGTCGCCGAGGCCCGATCCGGCGGCAGCGGCGGCGGGTTCCGGCGCAGCTTCAGCGGCGGCGGCCGGAGCAGCGGCGGGAGCAGCCGTGGCTTCGGCGGCGGCGGCGGCTACAGCGGCGGCGGTCGCGGCGGCGGGCTCGGGACCTATATGATCCTGCGCTTTCTGTTCACCCCGGCCGGCATGGTGGTGGTGGCCATCGCGGCGGTCTTCTTCTTCGTGATCCCGGCGATCAAGAACGCCGCGGAGCGCAAGCGCCAGGCCAAGCTGCAGGCGATCAGCGTGGGGCGGATCCAGATCGGCTTCGACGCGCTGTCGACCATCGGGCTGCGGGATCGCATCGAGGGCATCGTGCGCGAGGCCGACGTCGGCAGCGCGATGGGGATCTGGCGCATGGGGCAGCGCGTCGTCGAGAACGTGCTCTCCCAGCTCGACAACGTGAAGTACGCCGGCTTCCTCGAGGAAAAGGAGCGCCCCCCCGAGGAGGGAGAGGCGAGCTTCAACGCGCTCACGAGCGACGCGCGCAAGATGTTCGAGCGCGAGATCGTGCGGCGCGACGGGGCCGGGCTGAAGCTCACCCAGCGCAACTCCGACAAGGCGACCGAGCTGCTCGACGAGGACGGCGACTTCGGCATCGCCGAGTACTTCGTGGTGACGCTGATCATGGCGGCGCAGGCCGGCCCGATCGGCCTGCCCGAGAAGCTCGGCCCGACCGAGGACGTGGAGAACGCGCTGCGCGCGATGATGGCCGTCGGCTCGGACCGCCACGTCGGCTTCGAGGTCGTCTGGACCCCCGCCGCCGAGAGCGACATCATGACCCGCGACGAGCTCCTGACCGACTACCCCCAGCTCGCCCCGCTATGACGCGCCGCGCGCCGGCTCAGTTCAGGAAGTAGGCGACCGCGAGGCCGACGGCGAGGGTCGTGCCGGCCTCGAGCATGCCGACGCCGGCGTTCTTGTCGCGCGCGATCTCGTCGTGGAAGGTCGCCCCGGGCAGGAGCAGCTTGTCCGCCGTCCAGCGCAGCACCACGATCAGGATGGCGCTGACGGACAGGTCGAGCACCAGCGCGATGAGGTCGGGCCCCCAGCCGGATCCCTCGCCGCCCACAGCGGCCTCGACCACCAGGCCGACCGCCAGCAGGATCCCGCCCATCGGCAGCGCCGCCGCCACGTTCTTGTGCCGCACCTCGGCGACGTCGTCGTAGCGGGTCAACACCTGGTAGGCGAGGCTCAGCCCGACCAGCGCGACGAGGCCCAGGGCGACCCAGACGAGGCGCTCGCCGAGCGGCGAGTCGTGCCCCAGCGCCCCGCGCAGCACCAGCGCCGTCGCCACGTTGCCGGTCGCGCGCACGATGGCCACCGCCAGGTTCGCGTCGTCCGCCACCGCGGCGTTGCAGTCGAGCCCGCGCAGCACGATCCGCGAGATGAGCTGGTCGCTCAGGATGAGCACCGCGAACACGATGCCGCCCGTGAGCAGGAGGTCTCCGGCCTGCCCGTACCAGGTGTTGCCGTAGACCACGAGGCTCCCGAGGAGCCCCAGCACCATCGCGAGCACGAAGCCCGCCATCTCCACCCCGACGGCCACGTTGTCGCGCTGCACAATCAGATCGCCGAGGGATCGACCCTGGCGTCGCGCGATGAGGTCGCGAAGCACCTTAGCAAGTGCAACAATCAGGAACGCGCCGAGGAAGAAGGCGGCGGTGCGCCCGATCTCCTCGGGGGTGAGGGGCGGGGCGTCGACGGCGAGGAGAGCGGAGGGCGATGTGCTGAACATGCTCCCCGTGTACCATCCCCCGCCCCGCTTATGAAGGGCACCCGGGCGGTCGCGCCGCCCTTTCGTGGCGGCGCCGTCAGACCTCGTGATTCTCGCCGAAGCGGCACCGTGCTCGTCGCCATCTTCGACAGCTGGACCCAGCCCCGTCGTATCGGTCGAGCACCTGCGTCCTCCGCGGCCGGGGGGAGGCGCGACCGCGTCGCCCCGACCGCACCCGCTGCCGACTCCGGTCTTCGAGCTGCCGCTGCTTGGCTCAGAGCTCGTGATTTCTTGCCGAAGCTGGACCCGGTTCTCATCGTATCGCTCGAGGACCTGCCGTCGCTTGGCTCAGCGCGCAACGGCCCGCGCGACGAACCTCGCACCATGGGGTGCGACATTCGGCCGCCTGATCCGACGCGCCCGGGCTGATAGGCTCGCGGGTCACGTGGGTCGACGGCGCCCGGAGACAGACGGCGGACGGCCCTCGGGAAGATCGACCCAGAGCCTGCGCGGCCCGTCGCCGCGATCATCCGATCGGTGGCGCGGAGACGCGCAGCAGCCACGGAGGCTCTGATGGACGACTCACCGAGCCGGACCGAGCGCGCCCGCGGCGCATGGCTCGCGGGCCTCGCCTGCGGGGCCCTGGCCAGCGCCTGCGCGCCCGCGCCCCCCGACGAGGTTCTCGGGGACGGCGCGCCCTGCACCTGGAACGTCGAGTGCGCGAGCGGCCTCTGCATCCCGGGCTACCATGACGGCGCGCCGACCGGCTGGCCCGACGGGATCTGCACCACCCCGTGCGGCGACGACGCGTGCACCGAGGGCTCCGAGTGCGTCCGCCTCGACGCGGTCGCCTACTGCCTGCCGGCCTGCGCCGCCGCCGTCCCGTGCCGCGAGGGCTACGTGTGCTCGCTCGACCCCGGGGTCTGCGTGCCGGACTGCCGCCTCGGCTGGGCGTGCGGCGACGCGCTGAGCTGCGACGCCGCCGACGGGATCTGCAAGCTCCCCGCCTGCCCCGGGGCGGCCTTCGGCGAGCCGTGCGGTGCCGATCGGGACTGCGCCTCCGGGATCTGCGTGCGCGCGCGCGACGACGAGGGCGCCTCCACGGGCTGGGTCGGTGGCCTCTGCAGCGCGCCGTGCCGCGACGGCGCGTGCGACGCCGGCGGCGCCTGCGTCCGCCTCGACGACCTGCTCCTGTGCGTCGTGGGCTGCGGGAGCGACGCCAAGGCGTGCGCCGAGGGCTACGTCTGCAACCCCACCGCCGCCGCTTGTCTCCCCGACTGCCGGCTCGGCTGGGCGTGCGGCGACGGCTTCTCCTGCGGCGCCGAGGGCGGCGTCTGTGCCCTCGACATCGCGACCGCCGCCCCCCTCGGCGCCCCGTGCGAGCGCGACTACCACTGCGCCTCGGGCGTGTGCGCGGCCCCCTACGAGGAGGCGGCGCTGACCGGCTGGTCGGACGGCATGTGCATCGCCCCGTGCGGCAGCGCGAGCTGCGGCGAGGACGCCGCGTGCACCGTCTTCGACGGCGCCTCGTGGTGCCTGCCGGCCTGCGTCCCCGGCGCGCCCGACGGGTGCCGCGACGGCTACGGCTGTCACCCGGGGTCGGAGGTGTGCCTGCCCGACTGCCGCCTCGGCTGGGACTGCGGCGCCGGCTATGTGTGCGACGTCGACACCGGGCGCTGCGAGCTGCCCGCGCTGGCGCCGGTCGGCGATCCGTGCGCCGCCGGGATCGACTGCCAGACCGGGCTCTGCGCGCCGGAGCAAGACGCGGACGGCTTCATCGGCTGGACCGGCGGCATGTGCCTCGGGGCCTGCGGCAGCGACCTGTGCGGCGTGGACACCACCTGCGCGGTCCTCGACGGGAGCGCGTGGTGCCTCCCGTCGTGCGCCGCGCCGTGCCGCACGGGCTACGTGTGCGACGCGGACTACGGGGCCTGCCTGCCCGACTGCAGGCTCGGTTGGAGCTGCCTGGTCGGCTTTGTGTGCAATGCCGACAGCGGGGTCTGCGAGACGCCCACCGGCGGCGGCCTCTGGGATCCGTGCGACAGCGACGACGACTGTGACAGCGCGCTGTGCGTGCTGCAGGACGACCCGAGCTCCGCGTGGAGCAGCAGCTTCTGCTCGGTGGCGTGCGGCGCGGGGTGTCCCGACGGCTTCGAGTGCACGACCCTCGGGGCCGAGGCGCTGTGCCTGCCCCGCTGCAGCGGGCAGCAGGACTGCGTCGGCGGCTACGTGTGCGAACCGATGGTCGACGCGTGTGTGCCGAGCTGCGAGAGCGGTTGGATCTGCCCGGACGGGCAGCAGTGCAACTCCTCGGGCCGGTGTCGCGCCGCCGGGCCGGGGGGAGGAGGGGGCTGAGGCGCGTGAGCCGTGCTCAGGGGGCGGCGAGCTCGACGTGGCGCGCTGCCCAGGGGCAGCAGTCGGCGCAGCCGAATCGCTCGTACCGGCCGGCCTCGACGAAGACCGAGGCGGCCGGCGGCGTCGCCGGCGCGGTGTAGGTCCCGCAGGTGTCGACGGTGCCGACGGTCGCGTCGCCGCCGAGCACGCCGTCCACGTACCAGAAGCCCCGGCAGCGGGTGGGGCCGGCGATCAGCCCGTCGTAGCGGAGCTCGAGCGCGATGGCCTCCCCCGGGCGCACGGGGAGCTCGCCCGCGGCGAGCTTCAGGGTGCCGTCGGGGCAGATGGGGCAGCCGCCGAGCGCGAGGGCCAGGGCGCCGAGGACCAGGGCGTGGACGGCGGCCATCCGACCCGCCGAACCGCGCCGCTTCACGCCCGGCCTCCGCGCGCCGCGAGGGCGTCGGTGAAGGCGCGGATGCGGCGCGCGACGACGTCGGGGCGCTCGAGGTAGGGCCCGTGGCCGAGGGCGGCGAGGCGCTCGAAGCGGGCGTGGGGCGGCAGCGCGCTCCGGTAGAAGTCGCGGGCCGCCGGCGCCAGGACGCGGTCGCGCTCGCCCCACAGGCACAGCACGGGCATGCTCAGGCGCAGGAGCTCGCCCCGGGTCAGCAGATCCTCGCTGCGCGCGCCCTCGATGATGGCGCGCAGCGCCGGGCGCGCGAAGCGGCGCCGGACACCCCAGGCGAGGACGTGGCGCGCTAGCGCGTGGGTGTCCATGACGCGGTCGACGAAGCCCAGGGCGTCGCCGTGGGTGCGGACGCGGAAGCCCTCCTGGAAGGCGGCCAGGTCGGCCTCGTCCATCGGCGCCCCGGCGGGCGACGACAGGACCAGCGCGCGGACCCGCGCCGGCTCGGCCAGCGCGTAGCGGACGGCGGCGAGGCCGCCGAGCGAGCTGCCGAAGACGACCGCCGGAGCGTCGACCCAGCTCGCGAGCGCCTCGGCGAGGGCGGCGACGCCGGCGCGGCTCGGGCCGTCGCCGTCGTCGGGCAGGGTCGGGGTCAGCCCGTGTCCGGGCAGGTCGGGGGCGATCAAGCGGGCGAAGCCCCCTCGGAGGTGTCGCATCAGCGGCAGGAGGTGGGCGCCGGTCGAGCTGAAGCCGTGGATCAGCACCGCCGCGCCCTGGCCCGTGCCCTCCACCTCGAGGGCGTGGACCCGCCCGTGGGAGGTCTCGGCCCAGCGGCTGCGCGCGCGGCCGAGGGCGCGGGCCGCGAGGATCATCAGCCGGTCGGTGGGCGGACCCACCCGGCCCCCCGGGCGCTGCGCCATCGTCGGACCCGCGGCGACGGGGGCGGTGTGCGCCGCAGTATCGGATGACAGATCCAACTGAAGCTGACTCATGGTTGTCTTCTTGTGCAATGCGAATTGGCGCCGGTGCCCGCGCCCGCGTCCGCAGTCCTCGGGGACTCTACTGCGATCCGCCACCGACGGAGAAGGCGCAGGATGAGCGCGTCGGCGCGGTGTGGGGCGCGCACGTGCCCTGGCGCCACCTTCTCAGGGGCTTGGCCCCGTGCTAGCCTCGCCCCCAATGTCCGACATCGGCCCCACCTGGCTCCGCAAAGAGCTCCCTCAACCGATCGCGAACGCGTGGCACCTCGCGCTCCTGGGGAGCCCGGTCGACGGCTTCGCGGCTGCGACAGCGGTGGAGGTCGCCCTACGTTTCGTCACCGCCCTGCAGGTGGCGAGCCTGCTCGCCGAGGGGGGGCGGCGCCCAGGGATGCTCGACGGCGGCCGCTTCAAGCGTCCGAGCCTGGGGTCGTGGATTGTGCTCGCGAGGCAGCTTCGTGACGCTCTCCACGCACCTTTTCTGCCCGAGCTCGGCGCGTGGCCGGATCCTCACACCGATGGGCTGCTGAGGTCCTTCGCGGATGCGCGAAACGCGCTCGCCCACGCCGGCCAGATGACGCCGCTCGCGCGCCGCGAGATCGAACAGACGCTTGCGACGAACGCGGCGGAGGTGCTCGAGACGCTCAGCTGGCTGCGGCGCGTCGCGCTCATCTACGTCATCGAGATGCACGCGGAGGCGGCGGGCTCCTTCAGCGGTCGCGCCCAGACCTTTCGCTCGTGGGACGTCCAGCCGCCGAGCGAGCGTCTGAACTGGGAAGGCGCGGTCGAGCTGAATCATCTGTACCTCGCGACTTCTGGCGCGGAGGCGACGAACCTCCTCGACGTCGAGCCCTTCGTCCAGCGCGCTCGCCTCGGCAAGTCGCACACCGACGCGGTGTGCGTGTGGGCTGGCGTTGGGGAACGCGGGGACGTGATATCGAGCGACGACCTGCAAGGCGAGCGGGGCTGGGCCCGCGTGTCGGACACGGTACGCGTCGTCCACTTTCGGCGCCTGCCGACTCGCCGGGCGCCCACGGACGCGACGTTTCACGAGATTCCGGTCGAGGAGCCCGCGACCGCCGTGTCCTTTCCGCAGGTGACCGTGCCGGCGCCGGAGGCGGTCACCGCTCCGGCTGGCGCGGGGCGGCCCTGGCGCGGGAGGAGCGTCGGACGGGTGACCCTATGGCTCACGGTCGCGCTGGTGGCGCTCGGCGGCGCGGCCGTCGTCTGGGCGCTGAGCCGGCCTCAGCCGTGCATCTTTCCGAATCTGACCGGGGCGTGGCGCTTCAACACGGGCGTCCTGGATGGCAAGGCTGGGCGGGAGCGGGGTCGGGCCGTCACCGGGCATTATACCGTCGAGTTCGGTGCGCCTGTGCCCGAGTGCCAGCTCCCCGCGAGCGTGGTGAAGACGGGCTATACCTATCCGGACAAGAAATCCGGTCAGATGAAGAACGAGCCGCTGGACCTCAGCAAACGAGTCGCCTTCGATCCCTCACCGACGGGCCACTCGGTCGCAGCCTACGCGCCCCTAGGCCACCTCTCTAACATCTCGTTTCGCATCAGCCGTGTCGGCGACACGCTCGTCGGCCTGTGGCGTCACGAGGGTGAGGATCGAAAGGCGGCTGGGTACTCCGGCTACCTCGTCGGTGGTCTGGGCGGCGCCGAGCTCCCCCAGGTCAGCTCGTGCTTCGTCGATTGCCTCGCCGACTGCCACGATGGCGCGGATCCGCGCGACGTCGAGACCGAGGATTGCCTCATCCGCTGCACGCGCCGCATCTCGACCTGCACGGACTGAGCCCGGCGGTTGGCTAAAATTCGCCACTTCCGGCAGGCTGACGCGCGACGGCGTGAGGAGAGCATGGAGGCCGGATATGATCAGGCGGAAGGTGCGTGAGATCCGGGAGATCCTGGTCTGCTGGGTCGCGACGACCCACAAGGAGGAGCCGCTCCTCAGCGTCCTCGGCGACTCGGACTCGGAGCTCCGAGGGGCGGTCGATCTGCTCGTCATCGCCTATCGGGTAGCGCCGGAAGACGACCAGGCGCGCGCCGCCTTCGAGGACACCCGCCGCGCTCTCGGGGCCAAGCTCCCACAGGGGCTGCTCCCCGAGATCCGGGGCTGGGCCTGGGACACCGAGGCCGCGCCGATCGACCACGGGCCGATCCTCGAAGCCGCGAAGGCCATCCTGAGCGACCTGCGCGCCCAGTATCCGAGCGCTCGGGTCAATATCCACCTCTCGCCCGGCACCCCGGCGATGCACGCCGCCTGGCTGGTCCTCGGACACGGCGGCTTCATCCCGAACGCGCGGATGTTCCAGACCCGCCCGCCTCACGTGCGGAGCAGCGGCGAGGCCGCGATCGCCTGGGTCGACCTCCCGGCCGAGTCGTGGGGGCGCATCGTCCACGCCAGCGCGCCGTCCCTCGTCCCCGCCGACGACGACGACGTGCTCTGGGATCCCGCCCGCGTGAAGAGCGAGGCGGCTCGCGCGACCCTCGCGGCGGTCCAGCGCTGGGCGCCGCTGCCGGCCCCCGTCCTGCTGGTCGGCGAACGCGGGACCGGCAAGACCACGCTCGCCCACACCATCCGCGCCGCGAGCCCCTTCCGGGCCCTCGCCGACGCGAAGGACCCGACCTGGCCGGTCGTCGTCTGCGGCCAGTTCCGCGCCAACCCCGGCCTCGCCCACGCCGAGCTCTTCGGCTACGCCAAGGGCGCCTTCACCGACGCCAAGACCGCCCGCGCCGGCCTCCTCGAGCGCCTCGACGGCGACACGCTCTTTCTCGACGAGGTCGCCGATCTCGACCGCGGGACCCAGCGGCTGCTCATCGCCGCCGTCGAGGGGCGCGGCTTTCAGCGGCTCGGCGAGGCGACCGTGAGATCGGCGAAATTTCGCCTCATTGCCGCGACCAACCGCCCTATGGGGGAGCTCGTCGCGAGCGGCGTCGCGACCAGCGACTACACCCTCGACGCCGACTTCTTTGACCGCGTCTCGACCTTCATCCTCCCCATCCCCCCGCTGCGCGATCGCCGCGCGGATCTGCCCGGGCTGTGGGCCTCGGCCCTCGGCCGCGCGACCCGGCCCTGCGGCGTCCCCGCCGCCCGCGTCCGTCCCCTCGAGCGCGACCCGATCCTCCTCGCCGCCTTGGCCGCTCACCCGCTCCCCGGCAACCTCCGCGACCTCCAGCGCGCGGCCTGGCGCGGAGCCGCCGCCCTCGCCAGCGGCGACACCGTCGCCGCCGCGGTCACCGAGGCCATCGCCGGTCTGACG
>PHBI01000201.1 GCA_002841945.1 Deltaproteobacteria bacterium HGW-Deltaproteobacteria-14 | reverse complement strand
GGGTCGAGGGCGGCGGCGGGTGTCAGGGCGGCGCGCTCGGCGGCGGCCTGTGGCTCCTCGCGCTGCTGGGCCTCGGCCTGGCGTGGCGTCGCCGCCGCGCGCTGGCCAAGCGCTGAACGATCGACCGAGGGTCCCGGATCCACCCCAGGGTTCGGGACTCCTCGGTGTTGCGAGCCCGGGTGGCGGGCGGGACGTCCACCGTCTGCCGCAGCGGGGGGCCATCTGACGGTGGATGGCGCCGCGGGGCTTGTCGCGAAATGCACCGCCTGCTCTACTGATCCGCGGCCGTGGCGCTCGCGTTGGCGACCTGGTCCCATGCGGGCCGGGCGGGACGTGGGCTGCGACCGTACGCCGCGATCATCATCGTCGGGGCCGCGTCGCCCCGCGCGCCGATCCCCCTGGAGGTCCCGTGCCATCCGGACTCGCTCGTCTGTCCGCCGCTGCGCTGTTCGTGCTCGTGTTCGTGCTCGTCTCTGGGGGCTGCGGGGGCGGTGACACCAACGAAGACGACGCCGCGGACAGCGTCGCCGCCGACGTCTTCGCCGACGCCGGTGACACCACCGTCGCGGTCGACACCGCGCCCGTCGACGTCGTGGTCTGCGCCGACGGCTGCGACCACGGCGGGAGCTGCGTCGCCCCCGGCGTCTGCGACTGCACCGGCACCGGCTACAGCGGGGCGACCTGCGCCACCGACGTCGACGAGTGCCTCGGCGGCGGCGAGGGCGCCGACTGCGCGCCCGACGCGACCTGCACCAACACCAACGGCGGCTTCACCTGCGCGTGCAAGGCCGGCTTCACGGGTGACGGCGTGACCTGCGCCGACGTCGACGAGTGCGCGACCAACAACGGCGGCTGCTCGCCCGACGCGACCTGCACCAACACCGACGGCGCCTTCAGCTGCGCGTGCAAGGCCGGCTTCACCGGCGACGGCGCGACCTGCGTCGACGTCGACGAGTGCGCGACCGACAACGGCGGGTGCGGAGAGGGCGCCACCTGCGCCAACACCGTGGGCGGCTACGCCTGCAGCTGCCCCGAGGGCTTCGTCGGCGACGGCTTCACCTGCGCCGACGTCGACGAGTGCGCGGCCGGCGACGACGGCTGCGCGCCCGAGGCGACCTGCGCGAACATGCCGGGGGGCTTCCTCTGCGGCTGCCCGGTCGGCTACGACGGCGACGGCTTCGCCTGCGACGACATCGACGAGTGCGCCGACAACAACGGCGGCTGCGCCGACGGCGCCACCTGCACCAACACCGCCGGCGACCGCACCTGCGCGTGCAACGAAGGCTACGTCGGCGACGGGACGACCTGCACGAACGTCGACGAGTGCGCGACGGACCACGGCGGCTGCTCGCCGAACGCGATCTGCCTCGACAACCCGGGCGGGTTCACCTGCACCTGCGTGGCCGGCTTCGCGGGCGACGGCGTCATCTGCGCCGACATCGACGAGTGCGCGACGAGCAACGGCGGCTGCCCGGCCAGCGCCACCTGCGCGAACACCGCGGGCAGCTTCACCTGCACCTGCAAGGCCGGCTTCACCGGGAGCGGCAACGCCTGCTACGACGTCGACGAGTGCGCGACGAACAACGGCGGCTGCTCGGCCAAAGCCATCTGCCACGACGCCTACGGCGACCGCGGCTGCACCTGCATCCAGGGCTACAGCGGCGACGGCGTCACCTGCGACGACGTCGACGAGTGCGCGTTCAACAACGGCGGCTGCCCGCTCGAGGCGAACTGCGTCAACACCGTCGGTGGCCGCATCTGCTCGTGCAAGCCGGGCTACACCGGCTTTGGCTTGGTCTGCACCGACGTCGACGAGTGCGCGACCAACAACGGTGGCTGCGCGCCCTCGGCCACCTGCGTGAACACCCCGGGCACCCGCAGCTGCCAGTGCGAGCCGGGCTACTACGGCGACGGCGCCGCATGCACGAACATCGACGAGTGCGCGACCAACCACGGCGGCTGCTCGCCGGACGCGACCTGCCTCGACACGCCGGGGTCGCGCACCTGCACCTGCAAGGCGGGCTACACCGGCGACGGCGAGACCTGCAGCGACATCGACGAGTGCGCGACCAACCACGGCGGCTGCTCGGCCGACGCCGACTGCGTCAACACCCCGGCCAGCTTCGCCTGCACCTGTAAGCCCGGCTTCGCCGGCGACGGCGTCACCTGCGCCGACATCGACGAGTGCGCCACCAACCACGGCGGCTGCTCGCCCGTCGCCGCCTGCGCGAACAGCGTCGGGGGGTTCTCGTGTGCCTGCGACGCGGGCTACGTCGGCGACGGCTTCGCATGCAGCGACGTCGACGAGTGCGCGACCGACCACGGCGGCTGCTCGCCCGACGCGATCTGCGACAACAGCGCCGGCGGCTACACCTGCACCTGCCGGCCCGGGTTCGCGGGGGACGGCGTCAGCTGCACGGACGTCGACGAGTGCGGCGCGAACCACGGCGGGTGCTCGGCCGACGCCATCTGCGCGAACACGCCCGGCGGCTTCAGCTGCACCTGCCTCGACGGGTACGTCGGCGACGGCGTCACCTGCAGCGACGTCGACGAGTGCGCGAGCAACCACGGCGGCTGCTCACTCGACGCCACCTGCACCAACCGCCCGGGTGGCTACGACTGCACCTGCGACGCCGGCTTCAGCGGCGACGGGGTCACCTGCGTCGACGTGGACGAGTGCGCGAGCAACCACGGCGGCTGCTCGCCCAACGCGGCCTGTCACAACACGGTCGGCGGCTCCTCCTGCACCTGCTACGCCGGCTTCGTCGGCGACGGGGTGAGCTGCACCGACGTCAACGAGTGCGCGACCAACCACGGCGGCTGCGCGGCCGCCGCGGTCTGCAACAACACGCCCGGCGGCTTCTCGTGTACGTGCAAGCCCGGCTACAGCGGCGACGGGGTGACCTGCAGCGACATCGACGAGTGCGCGACCAACCACGGCGGCTGCTCGTTCAACGCCGCCTGCGCGAACACGCAGGGCGGCTTCAGCTGCACCTGCAACGCCGGCTTCCAGGGCGACGGGGTGACCTGCAGCGACATCGACGAGTGCGCGACCAGCAACGGCGGCTGCTCGGCGGACGCCGTGTGCCTCAACCAGGTGGGCGGCCACAGCTGCACGTGCAAACCCGGCTTCACCGGCGACGGCGTCAGCTGCACCGACATCAACGAGTGCGCGGTCAACAACGGCGGCTGCTCGAGCCTGGCCACCTGCGCCAACAGCCAGGGCGGCTACAGCTGCACCTGCAACAGCGGCTACAGCGGCAGCGGCGTCACGTGTACCGACATCAACGAGTGCGCGACCAACAACGGCGGCTGCTCGACCAACGCGACCTGTGCCAACACCATCGGCAGCAGGATCTGTACCTGCAAGAGCGGCTTCCAGGGCGACGGCGTCACCTGCAACGACATCAACGAGTGCGCGACCAACAACGGCGGCTGCTCGCTCGACGCGACCTGCACCAACACCCCGGGCGCGAGCAGCTGCGCGTGCAAGCCCGGGTTCACGGGCGACGGCGTCACCTGCGCGATGGTCGTGACCGTCGGGGCGGCGACGAACTACAACCTCTACGCGTCGGCGGGCAGCCCGACCTACGCGCGGCCGTACATCGTCACCATCGGCGCGGGGGCGGTGGTGAGCTCGAGCTCGACCGGGACCGCGTCCTTCCAGACCGGGCCGCTGCCCGCGGGGTCGACCGTCACGCTGATCAACCACGGCGTGATCTACGGTGCGGGCGGCCGGGGCGGCAACGGCGGCGGCACGACCTACGGCCACACCGCCGGCTCGGCGGGCGGTGACGCCATCCAGACGACGGTGCCCATGAAGATCGACAACGGCGACGGCAGCATCTTCGGCGGCGGCGGCGGCGGCGGCGGTGGCGGGCTCTGCACCCGGACCAACGTGCTCGCCTGCGGCGGCAGCGGCGGCGGCGGCCGGGGCCAGGTCGGGGGCGCGGCCGGGGCCTTCGGGGCGTGCTTCTCGGGCGCGAACTACCCCAACGGCGCGTCGGGCACGGGCGGGTCGGTCAACGGCCCCGGGGCCGGCGGCGGCAACAACGCGAGCGGCTACTACTCCAACCAGTACGGCTACCCCAAGTACTGCTACTCGGGGCACGGCGGAGACGGCGGCGACTGGGGGCAGAACGGGGCGGCGGCGACCAACAGCCTCCTCGACGGCAACGTTCAGTACGCCGGCCCCGCCGGCGGCGCCGCGGGTCGGGCGGTGCGGCTCGGCAGCGGCGGGAGCGTCGTGTGGCTCGGGGGCAACACGGCGGCGCGGGTCAAGGGACCTGTGCAGTAGCGCCGCGCGCGGTGGGGGCGGCTAGAGCGCGGGTGCGCGCCGGGCCGCCGGCCCCCGGTGGCGACTCCTCCGGCGCCGGGCCGTCCCGACCCGGTGCGCCTCCCGGCTCCGCGTCCGTGTGGCCGCCGCCATGCCCGTCAGTTGTCGTTGACGTAGCACTGGCTCCAGCCCCACTGACACTCGTTGTCGGGGTCCATGTCGAAGGGCTCGTAGGGCTTGCAGATGGGTTCGACCGCGCGACCGTGCTGCCACACGGTGAAGTGGAGGTGAGCGCCGGTCGTGCTCCCCGACATGTCGATGTGGCCGATCAGCTGGTCCATCGCGACGTGCTGGTACCCCACCGCGGGCGTGACGTGGTCGTAGATCGTCTTCACGTCGCTGCCGTCGTGCGAGATCACGACGCGATTGCCCGTCATCCCGTAGCCGCTCTGCCACGCGCCGATGATCTCGGTGACGGTCCCCGCGTGGGCCGCGTAGACCCCCGAGCCGGCGGCCTTGGCGAGGTCGACGCCGTTGTGAGCCGGGTTTCCGTATCGCGGATCATGGTAGCATTGCGTCAGGTTGTAGCCCGCGAGGGGCCGGGTCCAGCCTGAGCCCGTCGTCGGCTCGGGAGCGCAGACCGCGTTCGAGTTGCAGTGGGCGTTGCAGCACTCCCCGTGCCCGGCGCAGGTGGATCCCTGGGGACGGCAGTCAGCGCAGCTGCCTCCGACGCAGTACCCACAGCACTCTTGATCAGAGGAGCACGTGTTCCCGTTCGTCTTGCAGCTCGCGCACTGCGAGATCAACGCGTCGCAGAGGGTCGGGGCACAGCAGCCGGCGGCCGCGACCGTGCAGGGCGCGCCCTCGGGTCGGCAGGTCGCGCAGGCCGTCAGCCCGGGCCCGCTCTGCGAGGGAATACAGATCGCCGTGCAGCACTGACCATCGTCGGCGCACGCGTTGCCGACGGCGTAGCAGGAGCCGCACTCGCCGAGGATCGCGTCGCAGAGCCCGGAGCAGCACCCGTCGCTCGTGCACGGCGTGCCGTTCTGCAGACACGCCGTGCACACATGGGCGGCCGGATCGCAGAGCAGGGCTCCACAGCAGTCGCCGTCCTCGGCGCACAGACCTCCGTCCTCCGCGCACACATCCGTGTCGATCGGGGTCTCCGTGTCCACGGGATCGACCGAGCCGTCCACCGGGTCGACCGAGCCGTCCACCGGGTCGACCGAGCCGTCCACCGGGTCGACCGAGCCGTCCACCGGGTCGACCGAGTCCACTGCGACATCGTCGACGCCATCCGGGGGCTCGGCCGTGGTGTCCGCGGCGTCGTCGACCGAGGGGGTGGTGTCGACGGGGACGCTGTCCACGGAGGCGCCATCGGCGGTCGGGCGGACGACCTCGATGGTGACGCCCTCGTTCTGGCCACACGCGCTCGCGGCCAGGAGCAGGACAACGGGCAGAAGGCGGGCGAGCTCCATGTCAACCTCTTGGGAGAGCGCAGGGACCCTGACGGCGCCGTGCCTCGAAGCCCTGCGTGACGGCCACCGAGGGGTGTCCCGGCGTTCGTAACCTATCGGTTAGCTAAAAGCTATCACGGTGACTTGCGCGAACCTAGCGCCGCCAGCGCCGGCCGCCTTCGAGGCCAGGGGCCGGCGCGTCCCCCGCCAACGGGGCCACCGCCGGCGCGGTCGAGGCGCGCCCGACAGCGGGCTGATTGAACTCGTCAGGCGCCGATGGTGCTCCCGTCGGGCCAGGCGCCGAAGGGCTGCTTCTCGAGCTGCATCTCGCCCCGAGCGCCCTTGTAGATGTTGATCCACGCGCGCCAGTTGGCGTCGTCGCGCTCGGGGTAGTCGAGTCGGTAGTGGCTGCAGCGGCTCTCCTTGCGCAGGAGCGACGCGCGGAGCTTCATCTCGGCGCTGATGACCATGTTCTCGGTCTCGTGCGCGAGCCGGAGCTCGTGCATGTCCGCCGCGCGGAGCCTGGGGACGTGGTGGTCGCGGAGCTCCTCCACGTAGGCGAGCGCGGCCCGCAACAGGCTCTCCTTTTTGATGTACAGCACGAAGTTGGGGATCATCACGCCCTGGAGGGTCTGCGTGACCCACGCCGGCCCATAGCCGGCCTCCCGCTTCAGGGGCGCGAGGATCTCCGCCGCGATGGCGCTGAGGACCGCGCGCGAGATGACCGGGGTGGCGACGCCCTGCGCGTAGCTCGCCGCGGCTTCGCCCGCGACCGCCCCCTGCACCGCGGAGCCGGTGAGCGAGGAGCCGACCTGCGTGTAGATCCCGCCGCACTGGTACGACCCGAGCGCGTCGCCGGCGGCGTAGAGGCCGGGCACGTTGGACTCGCAGCGGTCGTTGATGGGGACGAGGCCCTCGGACTTGTGGATCGCCATGCCGGCTGAGGCGCCGCCCATGGCCGCGCCGCTCATCCCCGGGGGGCCTCCGCCGGGGCCCGGGGGGCCGTCGCCACCCGGGGGCCCGCCGCCGCGCGGCCTCTCGCCGTCCCGGGGCCCCGGCGGGCGGCGCTTGAACTCGTCGGGGGTCTGCGGGCCGCCCGCGATGGACTCCGTCGCCTTCCCCGAGCCAGGGCCGGCGTGCAGCGGGTTGCCCTGCACGTAGGCCATGTAGTTCGCGTCGACGCCGAGGTCGTGGTGGATCTCGACGCCGATGGTCCCCGGCTTGCGGTCGAACATGTCGCCCCAGCCGTCGTAGGTCGCGGCCGGGTTCGCCGCCCTGCCGACGTGGCCGTCGTTCCACTCC
Organism: Deltaproteobacteria bacterium HGW-Deltaproteobacteria-14; assembly: GCA_002841945.1. Lineage (GTDB taxonomy): Bacteria > Myxococcota_A > UBA9042 > PHBI01 > PHBI01 > PHBI01. Next base: position 4,203 of record PHBI01000201.1, on the reverse strand, counting down.
TTGCCGGTGACCCGGGCCCCGATCTCGTAGGCCATGACGGTGCCGTCGTGGGTCAGGTCGCAGATCGGGAAGCCGTTGGGCTTGAAGCCGCCGGCCCCGGTGCAGAGCACGACGCTGCGCGCGCGGACCGTGACCGTCTCCTCCGCGTCGAGGCGGAACCCGGCGGCGCCGGCGACGCGATCGCCGTCCTTGAAGAGCTTCGTGATGACGACGCGCTCGAGGACGGGGATGCCGCGCTCCTCGATGGGGACCATGAAGGCGCGGTGGTAGAGGTTGGAGTCGAAGAAGCCCCAGGACCGGAGCTCGGCGACCCGGGCCATGGAGTGCTCGGCCGCTTGCCTCGTATAGGCGGCGTTGTTGGTCCCGAGGGCCGAGCGCGACACGCTGGCGAGGTAGTCGTCGAGCGAGGTCTTCTCGGTCGCGGGATCGAAGACGAAGAGGCCCTTGGCGAAGGGCGTCTGGCCGGACGAGCCGAGCCGCCCCTTGGAGACGATCAGCGTGCGAGCGCCTGCGTCGTGGGCCTTCACGGCGGCGAAGAGGCCCGCCATCCCGCCGCCGATGATGAGGACGTCGCACGCGTGGGTGTGGTCGGTCGAGATCGCGCGGGGGTCGATCTTCGGCTCGTTGCGGCCCCAGCCCCCGCCCCCGCAGGCGCCGAGGGCCAGGGCGCCCGCGCCCAGGGCCAGGAACTCGCGGCGCGAGTACGCGCCGGCCGGGCGTTGGGTGTCGTCGTGGCTCATTTTCGCTCCGAGGTGAAGTACATGCGGAAGAGGAGCCCCACGCCCGCGGCGGCGACGACGACGTAGAAGGTCGCCAGCGGCGGCGTGGTGTGCCGGCCGAGCTCGATGGCGTGCACGATGGCGGCGGCGATCAGGGCGACGCTCAGGCCGCCGTGGAAGGAGCGCCACTTGGGGTACTTCGTGCGCAGGGCCTGGATGATCCGAACGCGCAAGAACGAGGTCGGCACGAGGATGAAGAGCAGGATCCACGCGACGAGCCCCAGGACGACCCCGAGGTTGTCGAAGGTCGTCAGCAGCGTGGCGAGGGCGTCGAGGGGGCCGACGCCGGCCTCGAAGGAGCGCGGCAAGACGATCAGCAAGGGGTGGAGGAGGAGCACGGTGACCGCGGAGTAGGCGATGACCGTGTGTAAGCGCTTCACGCGCTTGAGGCTGTAGAGTGCGATGACGTCCATGTTGCTGCGCGCGAGGAAGAGCTGGCCGAGCATCAAGGAGAACGCGAGGAGGGTCGCGAGGGAGATCACCTCCTTGAGCAGCGAGCGGCGCGGGAAGTCACCGAGGGCGTAGAAGAGCAGCGGGAGGCCGACGAAGACGAGGAGCCCGACCACCCCGTAGAGCACCTTGAGGTGCGCGGAGACCTTGGCGGTCCTGAGATCGCTGTTCACGCTCACCCCCACGAGACCACGACGGGGATGGCCTTGTCCGGCGACAGCGTGATGGCGTCGACCGGACAGTACATCCGACAGAGGTGGCAGATCTGGCAGTCGGCCGGGTAGGCGATGACCGCCTTGTTGGCCGTCGGGTCCATGCGGATGACGTCGCAGGGACAGGACTTCACGCACTCCTCGCAGCCGATGCAGCCGCTGATGGTCTCAATGGTCACGCCGTCCCCCTGTTGAGCTCATTCGCCTCGCCTCGAAGTTGGTGATCGAGGGCTCGGGCGCCGCGCTCGCGGCGGCGCGGCGCCCGCCGCCTGCGCGCTGACACAGCAAGAAGCCGGCCACGACGGCGCGCGCGGGCCGGCGGCCGCTCGTGGGCTCGCCGGCCGGCGCGCCGGGGAACGACGTTCTCACCCCGAGCGTCGCGATGTGAACGACGTTCCCGGCGGCGCGGTTCGCTACGGTGGGTCGCCCTGCAGACCGAAGCGCTTCAGCTTCTTGAGCAGGCCGCGGCGCGAGATGCCAAGCAGCTCGGCGGCGTGCGTGCGGTTGCCGCCGGTGGCCTCGAGCGCTCGGCGCAGGCTGGCGATCTCGGTGCGCTCGAGGGTCTCGACGGGCTCGGGTGTCCCCCCCGTCGGCTCGTGGCTCCCGGGCGCCGGCGCCGGCGCTGGCGTCGTCGACCGAGCGCGCTGCACCGTCGGCGGCAGGCTCTCCGGCAGGATGACGTCGGTCCGCGACAAGAGCCGCGCGCGCTTCATCGCGTTGGCGAGCTCGCGCACGTTGCCCGGCCACTCGTAGCTCTGCAGCAGGCGCGCAGCGGCGCTACCGATGCGCTTGCTCGGGCCATCGGACGCGGCCAGCAGGTGCCGCGCCAGCGGCAGGATGTCGTCGGCGCGCTCGCGCAGCGGCGGGATGTCGAGCGCGATGACGTTCAGCCGATAGTAGAGATCGGCCCGGAACCGGCCCGCCGCGACGAGGGCCTCCAGATCGGAGTTCGTCGCGGCGACGAGCCGGAAGTCGACCCGGACGTCCCCGGACGCGCCGACCGGCCGGATCGTCCGCTGCTCGAGCGCCCGGAGCAGGACCGGCTGCATGTCGAGGGGCATGTCGCCGATCTCGTCGAGGAAGAGCACACCGCCGGCCGCCTCGCGAAAGCGCCCCTTGCGCGCCGTGGTCGCGCCGGTGAAGGCGCCCCGCTCGTGACCGAAGAGCTCGGACTCCAGCAGCGTCGGCGGCAGCGCGGCGCAGTTGACGGCGACGAACGGCCCGCCCGCGCGCTCGCTCGCGCGGTGGACGAAGCTCGCCATCAGCTCCTTGCCCGTGCCGCTCTCGCCGCGGAGGAGCACGTTGACGTCGCTCCTCGCGAAGCGCCAGGCGTCGCGGAGCACGCCGCGCATGACCTCGCTCACGGCGATGATGTCGCCCTTGAGCGCGGCCGGCGGATCGTCGGCGAGCGCCGCCTCGCTGGAGACGCCGAGCGTGTCCTGCACGCAGGCGACCAGCTCGTCGAGGTCGACCGGCTTGCTCAGGTAGTCGACCGCGCCGAGCTTCAGCGCGGCGACGGCGTCGCGGACGTCCGTCCAGGCGGTGACGAGCAGGAACGCCACCTCGTCGCCGCGGGCGCGGACGAGCTCGAGCAGGTCGATCCCGCTCGCCCCCGGCATCCGAACGTCGCTCACCACCATGTCGACGGGCTCGGCGCCGAGCCGCGCGAGCGCCTCCTCGACGTCGGCCGCCTCGCTGATGACGAAGCCCGCGGCGCGCAGCACCTGCGCGTAGAGCGCGCGAAACCGCGGTTCGTCGTCGACGAGCAGGACGTGGGGGCTCACGGGGCACCTCCAGGGGTGTGGGGCCGGCGACGCCGGAGGCCGGTGATGGTCACGGTCGTACCGCGTCCCGGCGCGCTCTCCAAGGAGATGGACCAGCCGTGCTGGGACGCGATCCGCTTGACGATGGCGAGGCCGAGACCGTGCCCCCCCGCGCGCCCGGAGACGTAGGGCTTGAAGACCTCCGACAGCAGCTCGGCGGGCATCCCGGCGCCGGTGTCGGCCACCGTGAGCGTCGCGCCGTCGTCGGCCGCCGTCACCGTCACCGACGCGGCGGATCCGGGCCCGGAGGCCGTCAGGCTGTTCAGGAGCAGGTTCACCACGACCTGCTCGAGCATCGTGACGTCGGCGAAGACGGCGTCGACGCCGGCACGCACGGTCAGGGCCACCTCGGCGTCGTCGAAGTCGGCGCGCAGGGCGTCGGCCACGCGCTCGAGGAGCGGGGCGACCGCCACGACGTCCCACTTGGGCGCCCGCAGCTGGGCGAAGTTGATGAAGTCCCCGAGGCGGGCGGTCGCGCGATCGGCCTCGTCCATGATCAGCTCGACGCAGTCGCGGTGCGCGTCGGACAAGGTCGGATCGCGCTCCAGGCGCTGCGCCATGGCGCGCAGGATGCCGATCGGGTTCTTCGTCTCGTGGGCGACGCCGGCCGCGGCCAGGTTCTGCTCGGCGAGCAGGCTGCGCTCGCGGCGCTCGACCTCGAGGGCGGCTGCCAGATCGCGCCCCCGGATGCTGCGCACCCAGGCCAGCACGAGCGCGGCGATCGCGAGCCACGCGAGCCCGAGCATGGCCGCCACGCGCTGGATCAGCGCCCGCTCCTCCGCCGGCGGGAGGTCGGTGGTCATCCCCACGACCAGCCACAGCGCCTGCTGGGCCGACTCGGGCGCGCGCCCCCCCGCCGAGCGCCATGACCACGGGGGGCCGACGGCGGCGCCCGCTGGACCGCCCTCCGGCGGGCGCTGGCCGTCGGGGCGGGGCGGG
>PHBI01000200.1 GCA_002841945.1 Deltaproteobacteria bacterium HGW-Deltaproteobacteria-14 | reverse complement strand
GTCGGCGCGCTCGCGCGGAGCTCGGCCACGGCGGCCTTGCCCGCGTCAGTCAGGAAGAGGTCGCGCACCCGCGCCTCGTGGCCGCGGTAGCCGAGGGTCTGGCGTGGCTGGCGGCGGTCGCCGATGGGCCGCATGCGCACGAGCCCGCGCCCCATGAGGCGCCGGACGAGCCGCCGGAAGGTCCGCTCGAAGGCGCGGTCCATGTCGAACTTGCCGGGGATGTGGGTCGGCTTCAGGCGTCCCCGGGCCTCGGCCATGGTGTAGGTGACGCGGCTCCACAGGGTGTGGCGGAAGCTCCAGCCGCTCCGCGCCTCGTAGCGCTCCTGCTCGGTCGCGAGGGCCAGGAGGAGCTCGCGCTCGCTGGCCGTCAGATCCTTCGGTCCGGTCATGGGCGGCATTCTAACACGAGCGCGCGCCGCGGGGGATGGGTGTCGGCTTCGCCGGCCAGCGCGCCCACGCCCACGCCAGCGCCCCGCGCTTGTCGACGTCGCCCTCGGGGTGGAGACTGTCCCCCAGATGCCCCCGCCGACCCCACCGCCACCGTGGCAGCTCGTCGCGCCCCTCGGGCGGGGCGGGCAGGCCGCCACCTGGCGCGTGCGCGACCCCGACAGCGGGCGCGAGGCGGCGCTCAAGGTCTTCCGGCTCGCCGACGCGGAGGACTGGAAGGCGCTCGAGCTGTGCGAGCGCGAGTGCGAGGTCCTGCAGCGCCTCGATCACCCAGGGATCCCGCGCTACCTCGGGCACCAGCGCGCCCCCGACGGGGGCGAGCTGCAGCTCCTGACGGAGCTCTTCGCCGGGCGCTCCCTCGCCGACCGCCTCGCCTCCGGCGGCGCCTTCGGCCCGGGGGAGCTGCTCGGGGTGCTGCGGCAGGCCCTCGACGTCCTCGACTACCTCCACCGCCACGACCCGCCGATTGTGCATCGCGACATCAAGCCCGCGAACCTCTTGGTCGCGTCAGACGGGACGTTGGCGCTCATTGACTTCGGCTCCGTGCGCAGCGCACTCAAGCCCGCGGGCGGCTCGACGGTGGTCGGGACCTTCGGCTACATGGCGCCCGAGCAGCTCCACGGCCAGGCGGGGCCGGCGGCCGACGTCTACAGCCTCGGGGTGACCTTGGCGGTGCTGGCGACCGGGCTCGGGCCCGAAGCGCTGCCGCGCAAGAAGCTGGCCCTCGAGCTCGACGTGGTGATGCCGCCCGGGCCCCTGCGGACCGTCATCGCCGCGATGACGCGGCTGGACCCCGACGAGCGCCTCGGCTCGGTCGCGGCGGTGCGGCAGGCGCTGGTCGCCGCGAGCGCCCCGGCGGGGGCCCAGGCGCGGGGCCGACCGCCGTCCCTGGTCGTGCGCTCGCCTCGGGGCGTCGCCGGGTTCCTGTGGACCATCCTGCTGTTTCTCGTCTGGCTCGCCACGACCGTGTCGGGCGCCGTCATCGGCGTCGTCGAGGCGGTGCTGCCGCGCGCCCACGCGCGCAAGCGCCGCCGGATCGAGGAGAAGCACTTCCACCGGCCCAGGCGGGTCTCGGCCAAGCTCGCGAACCTCGACGCGCGGCACACGGCCACGATGCGCGCGCTGCGGGCGACCCGCACCAACCTCCGCGCCATCGCCGACCGCAGCGAGCCGTACCGCGCGCCGAGCGACCCGCCGGCCGCGCCCGACGCGCCCCGAGGGCGCCCGCGTCGCGAGCGAGGCCGAGGCCGACGTTGAGGCGCGGGCCGTCGACCCCGCCGAGGCGCGGCGGACGATCGCGACGAAGTTCGCGCCGCAGCGGTTGTCTGGCGCCCATCCTCGATGCCAGAGTGTGGGGGCGCGAGGAGCGCTCGCGCGCCGACTCCGTTCTATTCGAGGCGACCCCATGTTGACCGTGCGCCAGGTGATGTCCTCCGACGTCGTGACCGCCCACGCCGACGCCTCCGTCGACGCCGTCCTCGCGACCATGCGCGAGCTCGGCCTGCGCCAGCTGCCGGTCGTCGACGCGGGCGGCGCGCTCGTTGGCGTCGCTACCGATCGCGCCCTCGCGGACTACGCGAGCGACACCCCGGGGGGCGCGGACGCCGCCGTCACCGAGGCCCTCGATCGCGAGCCCTTGCTCGCGACGGCGGACACGCGCCTGTCGGACCTCGTCGAGGAGATGCTGAGCCGCCACGCCCACGCCGTGCCGGTCATCGACGCCGACCGCGCGGTCATCGGGACCGTCGCGGCGGTCGACGTGATGCGGGCGCTGCACGCGGTGCACGCCGATCAGGGCGCGGGCCCCTACCTCGGGGTCGAGCGGGTGCTGGTCCCGATCGGCAACGACGACCTCGGGCTCCTGGCGCTGCGGCTCGTCGTGAAGCTCTTCAAGGGCGCCGAGATCCACGCCCTCCACGTCGTCGGCGTGCCGAGCTCGATGGTCCCGAGCGCCATCATGTCCGCGGTCGACCCGGGCGCCCGGGTGCAGCAGGTCGCGAGCGGCCTCGAGCGCCGCATCGCGGCCATCGGGGTGTCGCCGCTGCCCATCCTGAAGGTGCGCCTCGGCTCCCCCGCGGACGAGATCGTCGAGTACGCCGAGCAGCAGGACATCCGCCTCATCGTGATCCCGTCGCGCGAGCGCCACGGGATGCGGCGCGTCCTGCTCGGGTCCGTCGCCGAGCACGTCGTGCGCCACTCGCACTGCCCGAGCCTCATCCTGCGCGGCGCGCTGCCCGAGCTGTGGAGCGTCGAGACCGGGGAGTAGCGGCGCGACTCAGGCCCTCGACCGATACGATGGGAACTGGGTCCAGCTTCGGCAGAGAGCCACGAGATCTGAGCGCTCGCCGCCGCGCCACGACCCACGCCAAGAGCGCCAGCGTCGCCCACGCGAGCCCGTCCGGCGCGCCGCCGCTCCCCTGACAGCCGCCTTCCTTCTTGCCCTCCTGCACGAAGGTGCACGCGTCGGTGCACGCCTCGCCCCCGTCGCACGCCTCGCCGGCCGTCTTGTTGACGACCCCGTCCCCGCACCGCGCCGAGGTGCAGTCCGCGTCGCAGCTCGCGCTCTCCCCGCGGTCGTCGCAGTCCTCCCCGGCGGCCGCGTTCGGCACCCCGTCGCCGCAGGCGGTCACGGTGCAGTCGTGGTTGCACGTCGCGCTCTCGTCGCCGTCGTCGCACGCCTCGCCGGCGGTCGCGTTGACCGTCCCGTCGCCGCACTCCTCGCGGGTGCAGTCGGCGTCGCAGTGCGCGCTCTCGCCGCCGTCATCGCACGCCTCGCCGGCCTCGTGGTTGGCGATCCCGTCGCCACACTCGGCCGCCGTGCAGTCGTCGTCGCAGGTCGCGCTCTCGCCCTCGGTGTCGCAGCTCTCGCCCGCCGCCGCGTTGACCACCCCGTCGCCGCAGGCCGCCGCCGTGCAGTCCGCGTCACACGTCGCGCTCTCCCCGCCGTCGTCGCAGGCCTCGCCCGCCGCCGCGTTGGCGTGCCCGTCGCCGCAGCTCGGCGCGCTGCAGTCCGCGTCGCAGCTCGCCGTGTCCACGCCGCCCTGGTCGCAGTCCTCGCCGCTCTGCCGCTTGCCGTTCCCACACACCTCGGCGACGCACGCCGCGTCGCAGCCGTCGCCGTCGTCGGTGTTGTGGTCGTCGCACCCCTCGCTCGGCTGCTCGACCCCATCGCCGCAGCTCTCGAGCTGGCAGGACGCCGAGCACCCGTCCCCGTCCGCGGCGCCGCCGTCGTCGCACGCCTCGCCGGCGGCCGCGTTGACGTGGCCGTCACCGCAGACCACCGCGCTGCAGTCGGCGTCACAGCTGCTCGAGTCCCCCGCGGTGTCGCAGCTCTCCCCGGCGGTCGCGTTGACCTCGCCGTCCCCGCACGCCGTCACGCTGCAGTCGGCGTCGCACGCCGCGCTCTCGCCGCCGTCGTCGCAGCCCTCTCCGGCCGCGGCGTTGAGCCGCCCGTCGCCGCACACCACCGCCGTGCAGTCGCCGTCGCAGCTCGCGCTGTCCCCGCCCGTGTCGCAGCTCTCGCCGGCGGTCGCGTTGACCCTGCCGTCGCCGCACTCGGCCGCGCTGCAGTCGCTGTCGCACGCGGCGGTCTCCCCGCCGTCGTCGCAGGTCTCCCCCGCGATCGCGTTGACCACCCCGTCGCCGCACTCGGCCGCGCTGCAGTCGGCGTCGCAGCTCGCGCTCAACCCGGCGGCGTCGCAGGTCTCGCCCGCCGCCCCGTTCACCTTCCCGTCGCCGCAGCTCGCCGGCGTGCAGTCGCCGTTGCAGCCCGCGCTCTCGCCGCCGTCATCGCAGCTCTCGCCCGCCGCGGCGTTGGTCACGCCGTCGCCGCACCGCGCCTGGGTGCAGTCGCCGTCGCAGGTGGCGCTCTCCCCGCCGGTGTCGCACTGCTCGCCGGCGCTGACGTTCAGCTTGCCGTCCCCGCAGCTCGCGGTGGTGCAGTCGGCGTTGCAGTGGTCGCTCTCGCCGGCGTCGTCGCAGCCCTCGGCGCTGTCGACCGCGCCGTCGCCGCAGCGCGCCACCGTGCAGTCGGTGCGGCACGCGTCGGCCGCGCTGTCGCTGTTGGCGTCGCCATCGTCACAGCCCTCGCCGGTGTCGACCGCGCCGTCGCCGCACCTGGCGACCTGGCAGGTGGAGCGGCAGGCGTCCGGGGCCGTGTCGCTGTTGTTCGCCTCGCCGTCGTCGCACGCCTCGCCGGCCACGGCGTTCGTGTAGCCGTCCCCGCACTCGGCGAAGGTGCAGCCCGCGTCGCAGCTCGCCGTGTCCACGGCGGCGTCGCAGTCCTCGCCCGCCGCCCGGTTGACGTAGCCGTCGCCGCAAGCCACCGCGGTGCAGTCGCCGTCGCAGCTGGCGGTGTCGCCGCGCGCGCCCAGCCGGACGTGGTGCGTCAGGCCGTCGACGACGCTCCAGCCCCCGGCGCCCACGCGGGTCGTCCACGCGAGCCCCCCGGCGTAAGCGCCGTTCGACGACGCCCGCAGGCTGCACGTGGCTCCCTCGTCCGCGTCCACGATGACCGCGAAGGTCCCGGCCGGCAGCGAGGCCACCGCGGGCACCGCGTACCACCCGAAGCCCGACCCGGCGGTCGCCACGTCGTAGCTGGTCACGGTCGCGTCGACGTAGGTGATCCCCGGATCGGGGTGGCCGTCGCCGAGGTCGACCGCGGTGACCCGGACCCGGGCGCCGACGCAGCCCGCGTCCGCCTCGAGCTCGACGGCGACGGCGCCTAGCGCCGTCGCCTCGCTCACCGTGACCGCCTGCGCGCGGCTCACCACCCCCAGGCCGCTCGACGCGAGCCCGTCGCCGCCCGCAGCGGCGTCGACGACGTAGCTCGCGCCTGCGTCGCAGGCCTCCCCGGCGGCGGCGTTGAGCGTCCGGTCGCCGCAGAAGGCGGTCGAGCAGTCGGCGTCGCAGCTCAGCGTCTCCGCGGTCACGTCGCACGCCTCCCCCGCGACCGCGTTGACCGTCCCGTCGCCGCACCGCGCCGGGGTGCAGTCGGCGTCGCAGCTGGCGCTGCTCTGCGCGTAGGCGTCGCAGCCCTCGCCGCTGTCGGCGACACCGTCTCCGCACACCGGGAGGCTGCAGTCCGTGCGGCACGCGTCCGGGCGGGTGTCGCTGTTGCCCGTCGCCGGGTCGTCCCCGTCGTCGCAGGCCTCGCCGGCGCTCGGGTTGAGCGCGCCGTCGCCGCACGCCGGGGCGGTGCAGTCGCCGTCGCAGGTCGCGGACTCGCCTCCGTCGTCGCAGGTCTCGCCGGCGAGCGCGTTGCGGTAGCCGTCGCCGCACACGGCGAGGGTGCAGTCCTGGTTGCAGACCGCCGTCTCGGCCGCGAACGCGAGCGTGCCGAGCCGGAGGTGGAGGTCTCTGTCGGCCTGCTCGGCGAAGGTGTCGGGGGTCGAGACGAGCTCCGTCCAGAAGGTGCCGCCGGCGTACGGATCGTTGGCCGACGCATAGAGGCCGCAGGCGTAGCCGTCGATGACCACGGCGTAGCTCCCGGCGGGCAGCGTCAGGTCGAGGGGGAGCGCGACCCAGGTCGCGGTGCCGCTGGCGTCGCGGGTGACGGAGGCGAGCTCGGCGTCGGTGTCCGGCCCGCCCTCGGCGGTGAGCGCGACGATCCGCACCCGCATGGGGCCGCAGTCGCTCCCGTCGGTCTCGACCTCGACCCGGGCGAGGTCGGCGGCGCCGAGCAGGGTGATGACCTGGGCGCGGCGCAAGCCGGCGGCGGCCAGGAACACGGCCCGGTCGCCCCCCACGGCGGCGTCGACGACGTGGCCGGGGCCAGGGTCACAGGCCTCGTTGGCGGTGTCGTTCACCGCGTCGTCGCCGCAGATCGCCGCGGAGCAGTCCGCGTCGCAGCTCTCCGTCTCGCCCGCCGCGCCGGGGTCGCAGCCCTCGCCCGCGGTCAGGTTGACCTTACCGTCACCGCAGCTGACCACGGTGCAGTCGGCGTTGCAGGTGGCCGACTCGCCGCCGTCGTCGCAGGCCTCGCCGTTGCCGGGATCGACGACGCCGTCGCCGCACACCGCGGTGGGCGTCACGGCGGCCGCGGGCGCGGTCGCCAGCGCGAGGAGCGCGATCGCGAGCGCGGGCCACGAGGCGCGGCCGGACGTCGGGGCGGTTCGGTTCGCGGGTCGGGTCATCTCGTCCTCGCAGCTCGCGTCGTGGTGCGACTCCGTCGGGACCGCGCCCCGGCCGGCTCGCGCGCCGCCGGCGCGCGCGCCAGCGGGTGGCCCCGGACGGCGCAGCCACCCCGCGAGTTTGCCGCCCCCGCCCCCTCTGGCGCAACCGCGCGCCCGCCCCCCCGCCGCGCCGCGGGGGCGCCCAGCGGGCCACCGGCAGCGCGCCGCCGCGGCTACACGCTGATGGCGTTCGAGCGGAAGCTGCTCTTGGCGATCCTGACGTTGACGACCGCCGGCTTGCCCGCCGCGAACGCTCGCTCGAGGGCGCCGGGGAGCGCCGCGGTGGTCTCGACCCACTCGCCGTGCCCGCCGCAGGCCTCGGCGACCTTCTCGTAGCGGGTGTAGTCGAGCTCGGTCGCGACCAGCCGGTCCTCGCCGTAGAATTGCCGCTGACCGCGTAGGATCTGCGTCCAGCCCGCGTCGTTGCCGATCACCGCGACGACCGGGATGCCCTGACGCGCCATCGCCTCGAGCTCCATCGCGTGCAGGCCGAAGGAGCCGTCGCCGAACATGATGATGACCCGCGCCTCGGGGCGCAGCAGCTTCGCCGCCATGGCGTAGCCGGGGCCGACGCCGAGGGTCCCGAGCGGCCCGGGGTCCATCCAGGTCATCACCCCGAACGGCTTCATCACGTAGGCCGCCGTGCCGACGAAGTCGCCGCCGTCCCCGATGACCACGTCGCCGGGGCGCACGAAGCGCCCGACCTCGTGGCACACCCGGAGCGGGCTCGGCGGGTCGCCGCTGGCGGCGATCTCGCCGTCCATCTTCGCCCACTTGGCCGCCTCGTCGCCGCGCACGGCGGCGCTCCACGCGGCGAGCCGGGTCGGCGCCAGGTCGCTCAGCCCCGCGGTCAGCGCCTCGAGCGCGAGCCCGGTGTCCGACACCAGGCCGACCTCGACCCCCTGGGTGCGGTTGCGCCCGATCTCGTCGCCGTCGAGGTCGATCTGCACGATGCGGGCGTCGGCCGCGATGACCGGCGCGGCGAGGTTGAGGAACATTGTCCCGGCGATCCCCGACTGCGCTCCCGGGGCGATCTTGGTCGACTGGCCGTAGCTCAGGCGGAAGTCGAAGGGGGTGCCGAAGATGATGACGAGATCGGCGTTCTTGAGGGCGTACTTGCGCGAGCGGTTCAGGAAATGCGGCCCGGCCGGGTCGATCATCCCCCGGGCCATGCCGTTGACGAAGGTCGGGATGCCGGTCTGGTCGAGGAACGCCGCGAGGGTCTCGACCGGCGCCCGCGACCAGCGCAGCTGCGAGCCGACCACCGCCATCGGGCGATCGGCGGCGCGGATGAGCTCGAGGGCGCGGGCGAGCTCGACCGGGTCCGGCGCGACCCGCGCCGCGGTCCGGTAGCGCGTGGGGATGGGGGCCTTGGCGGCGTCGACCATCTCCATCAGGAGATCGAGCGGGAGCTCGAGGTAGACCGGGCCGGGGACGCCGCTGGTGGCCTTGCGGAAGGCGGCGGTGACGTACTCGCCGAGGCGGCGCGTCTCCTGCACGCTGACCGCCCACTTGGTGATGGGGCGCATCAGCTCGACGTGATCCATGTCCTGGAGCGACCCCATGTCGCGAAAGACCCGCGGGCCGGCGCCGCCGAGGACGACCATCGGCACCCCGGAGCGAAACGCGGTGGCGACCGCGGTGACGGCGTCGGTCAGCCCCGGACCGGCGGTGACCGCGACCACCCCGGGCCGCCCGGTCAGGCGGGCGTAGCCGTCCGCCGCGTGGGCGGCGGTCTGCTCGTGGCGGGTGTCGACCACGCGGATGCCCTCGTCGAGGCAGCCGTCGTAGATCGCCGCGATGTGGCCCCCGCACAGGGTGAAGAGGTGCTCGACACCTTCGGCCTTCAGCGCGCGCGCGATGAGGCGCCCGCCGTGAATCATCTCCGCCATCACGCGCTCCCTTTGTCAGACTGGAGGCCCGACGTTAGGGGAGGGCGCCCGGCTCAGTCAACGCGGGGGCGCGGCGCCGCGACCGCCGCTGCCCGGCCGCGGGACATCACGTTGATCCATTGATCAATGTTGATATGCTGCGGCCAGCGCCTGGCCGTGCGACCGCCGCTCGCGCCAGATGACGCGCGCGAGGAAGATGGCCAGCGCCAGCGCGTAGTGGCACATGATCGACGGGGTGGCGTCGCGGGCCGGGGCGTAGACGACCTCGGTGGTGAGCGCCAGGACGACGAAGGTCACGGTCCCCGCGAGGAAGTCGGCGACGTGTGCGCGCTCGCGGGGCCCGTCGAGGTGGACGAGGGCCGCGATGCCGCCCCCGATCATGCCCCACAGCCCCAGGTGATAGAAGGCGCCGTAGGCCTCGAGGGCGAGGGTCGGGTGGGTGTAGCTCGCGAAGACGGCCTGGCACACCGACCCGGTGACGAAGCGCGGGTCGGCGAAGACCCAGACCGTGAAGAAGCCGGCGATCGCGAAGGCGCCCGCGGTGAGGTGACCCCAGCGGCGCCGCTCGGGCCGCGCCAGGCGCAGGAGCAGGAGCCAGCCGACGGGCGGCAGCCACACGACGTCCGCGAAGGCGACCCGCGCCCAGAACACGTCGTGGGGAGCGGCGCAGACGAAGACCTCGGCGACCTGATAGCCGGCGAGGAGGACCAGCAGGAGCGCGAGCGGGCGCAGCACCTCAGGGCGACCGGGGCCGCGCAGGGCCCAGGCGGCCGCGCCGAGCTCGAAGGCCGCGGTCGCGATGGAGAGAGCGGGAGAGTAGGTCGACACGCGGGGGTTTTAAAGAATCTCGGCCGCCTCGTCGATGGCGAATCACGGCGCCCCGGGGGGCGAACCCGTTTCGCGTCCGGGAGAGAGTGTGCGAAAATCGTAAGGGGTCGCGGGATCTCCCCCGCGTCGGGGCGCCCGGCCCGCCCACCGGATCTGCGCGACGAGGCTCCCATGTGCTTGATCGGCATCGCTTTTCATGCCCACCCCGGGGTCCCGCTGCTGATCGCCGCGAACCGCGACGAGCTCCACGATCGTCGCGCCGCGGCCGCCGCGTTCTGGGACGACGCTCCGGAGGTGCTGGCCGGCCGCGATCTGGTCGGCGGCGGGACCTGGCTCGGCGTCACCCGCGGGGGGCGCGTCGCCGCGCTCACGAACTACCGGGCGCCCGAGTACATGCAGGCGAGCGGCGGGCCCTCGCGCGGGCTGCTGGTGCGCGACTTCCTGATCGGCGACGGTGACGCGGTGGCGTTCGCCGCCCGGCTGCGCGCCGAGCGGGGCCGCTACCCGGGCTACAACCTCGTGTTCGGCGGCGTGGACGGGCTGTGGGTCTACGCGAGCCACGTCGACACGCTGACCGCGGTGACCCCGGGCGTCCACGGGCTGTCCAACCACCTCTTCGACACGCCCTGGCCCAAGGTGCGCCGGGTCAAGGCCGCCCTCGAGCACGCCATCGCCGGGGAGGACATCGACTTCGGCTCCCTCCACGAGGCCCTCGGCGATCGCTGGCCGGCGCCGGACGCAGACCTGCCCGACACCGGCGTGGGGCTCGACCTCGAGCGCCGGCTGTCGCCCCCGTTCATCGAGGGCGAGCGCTATGGGACCCGCGCCGCGACGGTGGTCGCCGTCGACGTCGCGGGCCAGATCGTGTTCGACGAGGCGCGCTTCGCCCCCCATGGGAGCTTCATCGCGAGCTCCCGCCACCGCATCACGGCGGCGGGAGTCGAGGTGCGGCGCGAGGTCAGCGCGCTCAGCTCATGAGCGCGCTGATGCCGTGGACCGCGCCCCACATGACCACCGCGACGGCGATCAGCAGCGTGGCGTAGCGGCGGAAGTGCGCCATCGTGGCCGGCTCGCCCTCGGCGGTGAGCCCGTTGAAGCGCGCCACGTCGAGGTGGCGCGCCCCGATGAGCAGGAGCACCCCCGCGCCGTAGCCGGCGTCCGCCAGCGAGAAGGTGCTCCCCTGCTCGAGCAGGATCAGCATCGCCATCAGGGCGAGCAGGATGTTGCCGAAGATGAGCCAGTAGAGCCGCACGGCGAGGCCGCTCAGGCTGGTGGTCGAGGCGGTAGACTCCGAGAAGTCGTTCATGGAAGAACTCCGAGCGCGCGCGGGAACGCCAGAGACGTCCTCACGCATCGTTCGGATGGCGGCCCGACCACCCGGATATGGCCTGCAAGGGGGACTTCGCCCTCACACCCTTGACGCCCAGGACCCTACCCGGCCCGTTCCACACAATCAAACCCTGGGGCAGCCTTCCGGCCCACCGGTCGGGTTGGTCGCCGAGCCGCTCGGGGGTATGGTGGCCGTGATTCCAGCCCCGAGAGGACCATGGCACAGCGACGGTGCGGACGGTGTGATACGCCGATCAGCGAGGCTTCACGCACCCGCGGGCGCTGCGAGGTCTGCAACCTCCCGGTCTCGATGCTGGGGCAGGCGGCGCTCCCGCCCGAGCCGGCGCCGCCCGCCGGGGTCGTCGTGGGGCCGGGGGAAGCCGATCCCGACGCCATGACGGTCGCCGATCTCTCCCTCGACGACCTCCGCGAGGCGGCCTCCCGCTCGGCCGCGACCGTCGCCCTCGACCCCGCGCCGGGCGCGCCCGAGCCCGGGGGCTTCGACGCGGAGGCGCGCGCCGCCGAGACCCTCGCCCTCGACCCCCGCGCGGCGGACCCCGCCCCCACGCGAGCTCAACCCGCGGCGGCGA
>PHBI01000199.1 GCA_002841945.1 Deltaproteobacteria bacterium HGW-Deltaproteobacteria-14 | reverse complement strand
GGGGGCGGGCGCGCTGGCGCGAGGCGCTGGCGGCCCTGCCCGCGGAGGGGCCCGAGGCGCCCCTCTCGACCGAGGCGCGCGCCGGGCTCGCGCAGGAGACCGAGGGGTGGCTCGACGCGCTCGACGCGGACCTGACCCACCGGGTGATGGAGGGGCGGATCCGCCACCTCCACGGGGACCTCCGCCTCGAGCACATCTACCTGACGGACCCGGTCGGCGTCATCGACCCCGCCGAGGACGGCGACGACTTCCACTGGAGCGACACCGCCGAGGACATCGCCGCGCTGACCCTGGAGCTCGCCGCGCTCGGGCTCGGCGACCTCGCCACGGAGGCCGCGAACCGCTACGCGGGGGCGAGCTGGGACCGCACGCTCACCAAGGTCCTGCCTCTGTTTCAGCGGCTGGTCGCGGTGCGCCGCGCGGCCGCGGAGCTCGCGCTGGCCGCCCACGTGCCGGCCCACGACCGCCCCGCGTGCGTCGCCCGCGCCCGCTTCTTCACCGCGCTGGCCCTGCGCCAGCACCTCTGAGGTCCCGGCGCGGCAGCCATCCCGATCGCGCTGGCGCTTGATCGGCGCGGTGGGCGTCGTCGCTCCCGCGCCCGTCACCGGCCCGTCACCGGTCGGCAGGCCCTACAGGCCGAGCGACATCCGCTTGACGCGCCACTCGCCGTCGGCCTTGGGGTCGGGCTTCATGACGACCGGGCTCGGCATGTCCGACTTCTGGTTCACGATGAACCAGCGGTGCTGGCGGCCGCCGTCGGTCTCCTCGTCGTAGTCGATCTTGTAGATCGGCAGCGTCGGGTCCTCGAGGTACAGCTTCACGTTGCGGTGCAGCGCCTCGAAGTTGAACTGGCGCCAGTTCTTCTCGCTCGCCGGGCTGTCGAGCTCCTCGGAGTGCAGCCACGGGCGGAAGAGCTTCCAGCCGTCGTCGGAGTCCTTGGCCATCCCGGCGATGATGATCTGCTGGATCACGTACTCCGGCGTGCCTTCAGCCGGGTCGGTGACCTCGGTGGCGGGCAGCAGCCGCTGGATCGCCTTGCACGACTGGATCGAGGCCAGCGCCGCGAGGGCGAGGAGGATGAACGAGAGGACCGCGAATCGGCGCATGGAAGGGCTCTCCAGGCATGGTCGACGGGGTTGGCGTGGAGCCTACCCCGATGCCGGGAGTACGTCTACCACACCGGCGCCGCGGCCGCCGCCCCCTCAGCGCATCAACGCGTCGTAGGCGCGCGCCTTCTCGCGCTTTCGCATCCCCCGGTAGCGGTCGGAGGTCGGCGCCGGCGCCGCCTCGACCTCCCGCGCGAGCCCCTCGACGGCGTCGACCTCGCGCTCGAGGGCCGCCCCGCCGAGGTCCGCGCGGGCGCGACGCACCTCCACGAGCCGCCCCTCGACCAGCGCCCTGGCGCCCGAGGCGTCGCCGCGGTCGAGGCGCTCCACGACCCCCGCGGCGCACCTCGGCGGTCCGCACCGCCGCGAGCTTCTCCGCCACGGCGCGGCTGCGGTGGCGCGCGACCACCGTCGGGTCGCGGGTGTAGACGACCTCGACCGGCGGCAGGGCCAGCTCGCGCCGGGCCCCGCTCCGCTCGCTGCGATAGGCCAGCTGGGCCCGCGCGAGCGGCAGGCGCCCGCGATCCTCGCGCGGGATCTCGAGCGCCATCCCCCCCCTTTGTGTCACGCCGCGCCCGGGCGTCGGAGGGTTGGCAAATTTCACAGGGCGGTGTGCATTTTCACTCTCCTCGGGGCCGTGGCCGAGGTCGCGCGCGCCTCGCGGTGCCCTCTGCGGCGTCCTCCGCGGGGCACGATTCGTGCACCACAGGGGTCGGCCGCGGCGAAGCGGGCGTCGCGGCTCCGGAGGCCGCCATGTTTCACCGCATCCTGATCCCGACCGACTACTCGGACACGAGCCGCCGTGCGCTCGAGGTCGGCCTGCGCCTGGCCAAGGTGTTCGAGACCGGGGTGGTGTGCCTCCACGCGTCGGAGGAGCTCACCCACGGCCAGTTCTCCGCGTCCAACATCGCCGACGTGAGCGACCTCATCGACACCGACGAGGAGCGCCTGCGACAGGCCGCGCGCGACCGGCTCACCCAGCTCGTCGCCTCGGGCGACCCGGGGATCCCGCTGTCGGAGATCGAGTTCCGCGTCGTGAGCGGCAACCCCGCCGACGAGATCCTGCGCACCGCCATCGACACCGGCTGCGACCTCATCGTCATCGGCACCCACGGCCGCAGCGGGATCACCGACAAGCTCCTCGGCTCCACCGCCGAGCGCGTCGCACGCCGCGCGACCTGCTCGGTGATGACGGTCAAGCCAGAGGGCTTCCCCTTTCTCCGCGGCACCTGATCTGCGCCCGCCGGCCCGCCACGGTGCGGCGGGCCACCCCGCAGGCGGGGGCCTATGGTGCCGGGGTGTGCTGTGACCGACTGCCGCCGGCGCGCGGTGGTGGTAGGATGCGGGGAGCCAAGGAGCACGTCATGCGCGTCGCTGAGCTGATGACCGAGGATCCCATCATCATCGCGCCCGGGGCCACCATCGCGGAGGCCCTCGACCGGATGTACAGCCACGACGTCCGTCACCTCCCGGTCGTCAAGCACGGCCGCTTGGTCGGCATGTTGAGCGACCGCGATCTGCGCGGCCTGTTCGTGCCCGATCCGGACGTCCCCGGGCTGTTCGACGCCAGCCGGATGGCGATGGCGGTGGTCGATCTGATGAGCAACAACCCCATCTCGCTGCCGACCGAGGCGGACGTGGACGACGCCATCGAGATCATCCTCGAGCACCACATCGGCGCGATCCCCATCGTCGAGCCCCTCGACGGGACGCTGGTCGGGATCGTGAGCTACACCGACATCCTGCGGGAGGCGCAGGGGCGGTTCTGATCACGCCCACGGCCGGTCGGGATCCGGAGGGCGTCGCTGGGCGCCGGGAGGGACACGCCGTGCCCCTCTGGTGGCCGCGGGGACCGACACGAGGCCGGCCGGCGGGGGGAGCCGCCGACCGGTGACGCTCGTCAGTGGGTGCGCTCGAGGTAGGCGCGCGGGAAGACGAGGACCGGCACCGTCGAGACGCCGACGAGGCGCTCGGTGGTGCTGCCGAGGAGGACCCGCGCGAGGGTGCCCTTGCCGAGGCTCGGCAGGGCGATGAGGCCGCAGCCGAGCTCGACGGCGAGGTCCGCGAGGGCCTCGGCCGGGCGATCGCCGCCGATGACGTGGGGCAGCGCGGTGGTCAACCCGACCCCGCGGGCCTGCTCCACGAGCGCCATGCGCGCGTCCTCGACGAGGTGGGTGATGAGCTCGGGCATCTCGGCGGCGCCATCCTGCACCGCGAGGAGGCCGGTCCGCCGTGGCCAGTGGACGACGGTGGCGACGCTGACGCCGCACCCGAGGGCGTGCGCCAGGTCGCGGACGATGCGCAGGCCGGCCTCGGAGGTCTCCTGAAAGTCGGTGGGTGCCAGGATCCGGTCGATGTTCCAGGTCCGCGTCGGCTCGCCCCGGGTGGGGACCACCAGCACCGGGACGTCCGCGAGGCGCAGGACGCGGGCGACCGTGGAGCCGATGCCGCGCTCCTCGTCCTCGACGCCGCTGCCGATGATGATGAGGTCGGTCCGCTTGAACTCCGCCGCCTCGAGGATGGTGTGGCGCGGGGAGCCGATGAGGGTGAGGAAGTCGAAGCCGACGCCGCGGCCGCGGACGTCCTGGCCGAGCTGGTCGGCGGCCTGCTCGCGACCGGCGGCGTAGTCCGCGGCGAAGCGGCGCCAGGTCGAGCTGTCCTCGGCGCCGGCGGGCGGGTTGGGATCGGCGTGGAACATGGTGATGGCCGCGCCGAGACGCTCGGCAAGGCCGGACGCGAACGCGGTGATGCTGACCGCGTGGGGGGAGAGGTCCACGCAGGTCAGGATGTGACGGATGCTCATGACGCCTCCTTGGCGCGGCGGGTTTGGATGATGGACGGCAAGGAGAGTGCGGCGATGGCCAGCACGACCAACCCCGCGCCGGCGAGCTGGTAGGTGCTCGGGGGCGCGGTGCCGAAGGCGAGCCAGAGGGTGACCGACGCGACGACGCCGGCGAGGATGCTCGAGGAGCGGTTGATGGGGACGCAGAACGAGTTCTCGGCGGGCTCGAGCAGGATGAGGCCCCCGAAGACGCCGGTGCCCTGCGAGAGCAGGCCGATCACGATGACGATGATGAGCACCGACGGGACGCTCCAGAGGCTCGTGAAGCCGACGGCGAGCTCCGCGGTGAAGTCGCTGCCGCCCCACAGCGCGAGGGCGGCGATGGCGGCGAAGAGCACCGGGGTCGCGACCATCTGCTCCTCGACGAAGAAGCGGATGTCGTCCTCGCGGCGCCCGGTCTTGGCGATGTGGCTCATCAGGCGCAGGCGAATGAAGTAGCCGAGGAGGTAGATGGCGATGTCGATGGCGGCCGCGGTCGAGATGTCGTAGCCGCTGCGCTCGGCGAAGGCGACGACGAGCGCGCTCATGGCGAGGCCGCCGCCGATCCAGGCGTTCCAGCGCACCTTGCGGCGGCTCAGGGTGTCGATGACCGGGGCGAGCAGCAGGACCCCGCCCCGCATCAGCAGCATCGCGAAGAGGATGCTGACCCCCTCGAAGGTGTAGGCGAGGGTCGTGGTGATGACGATCGCGGCGGTGGCGAGGCCCGAGAGCGCGGTCCAGCGCGTGGGGACCGGGAAGCGGCGGCCGCCCACCTCGATGTGGCGGGCGTAGCGCCACCAGCGCAACAGCGACAGCACCGCGAACATCGAGATCATCGACGCGGCGACCGAGATCGGGACGATCTGCGGGCCCCCGACGGGGTCACCGATGTAGCCCTTCGAGAGCGCCTTGGTGAGCGCCGAGTACGGGACGTAGCAGGCGAAGTAGCCGAGGGCGAACCACCAGATGCGGCTCTGGCGCTGGGCGACCGCCCCGGGGCCCGCGATGACGAGGAGGTCGGGCTCGGCGACCACTGGAGCTTCGGGTCGTGGTGTCATCGGTCGCTCCCCGTGAGCCACGTCTCGGGCATGACCAGGACCGGCCGGCCGACGAGCTTGACGAGCCGCGTCGAGGTGCTGCCGAGGAAGAAGCGCTTGAAGGCGCCCTTCGTGGTCGCGGGGAGGATGACGAGGCTGGCGGCGACGTGATCGGCCATGGCGCTGAGGGCCTCGGCGGGGGACGGCCCGTTGATCACGCGCTGCTCGCGGTCGCCGAGCCCGACCGCCGTGAGGTGGGCCTTGAGCGCGTCGACGGCGCGGAGCTTGATCCGCCGCGCGACCCGGGTCAGCAGGTCGTTCGGGGCGGAGATCATGAGGTCGGTGACGCTCGGCCAGTCGACGACGTGGACGACCAGGAGGTGCGCGCCGAGGGCCCCGGCCAGCTCGTTGGCGACGCGGATCCCGACGCCGCTGACGTCGTGGAGGTCGGTCGGCGCCAGGACCGGGCCGGGCTCCTGCCCGCCGGCCAGCGAGGGGAGGTCGGCGCCGTCGCTCGGGATGATGAGCACCGGGACCGTGGTGTCGCGCAGGAGCTTGCGGGTGGTGGAGCCGAGCAGGCGCTGCTCCAGCGTGGTGCGCGAGCGGCGGGCCGCGGCGATGAGCGGGAAGCCGTGATGCTGCGCGTACTCCACGGCCGCCTCGGCGGCGTGCCCCCGGACCACGACCAGGTCGAGCTCGGGCAGCCCTCGCTCGGCGAGCGCCGCGCGCAACGCGGCGACGCCGTTGCGGCGGGCGTCGTCGGCGAACGCCGTGTAGGCGTCGTACTCCTCGATGTCCTCGAAGCCGGCGGGGAGCAGCTCGTCGACGTGCAGGAAGGTGGCGGGGATGCCGAGACGGGCGGCCAGCTCGGCGGCATACACGCACGCGGCGCGCGACACCTCGGTGAGATCGGTGGTGACGAGCACGCGGTCGAAGTTCAAGGGACCCTCCTCAGGCGTCGGCGATCCGCTAAACTGAGCAACAAGCGTGCCAGAACACCCACTTGTTGTCGCGGGGGACGCGGAGGCGGGCGGCAGGTCCACGGAGCGTCGATTCATGTTGACGGGATGTGTGAAATCGCACAATCTCGAGGGTGCAATCCCCCGTTCGGACGAGCCGGAGCCCTTGGATTGCGGGGGCGCGTGATTGGCACGAAACGTGCTGACAGAGACAACGCTCTGCAAAGCCTGGGAGGACGTCATGTCCAAGAAGTGGCTCGTCGCCTACGACTTCTCGAAGCAAGCCGAGGTGGCGCTCGAGATGGCTGCGGTGCAGCTCGAGCCCTTCGGCGCGGAGCTCCTCTTGCTGCATGTCCATCGCCCGCTGTCGACCGCGTTCGGCGCCGAGTTCGCGGCCCTGAGCCCGGCGTTCAAGGACGTGGACAGCACCATCGCCGACGCCGCGCGCACGCGCCTCGAGGCCGTCGCCGCGGCGGTGCGCGAGCGGCACCCGGCGCTGACGCTGCGGACCCTGGTAGCCGCGGGCTACCCGCCCGAGCACATCGTGCTCGCGGCGCGCCAGGAGGACGTCGACCAGATCGTCGTCGGCTCCCACGGCCGGCGCGGCCTCAAGCGCGTGTTCCTCGGCTCGGTGGCGGAGCGGGTCGTCCGCGACGCCGATCGCACCGTGCTCGTCGTGAAGGTTCATGACCCGGACCAGGATGAGCACGAAGGCGACGAGACGAGATGACCCTCCCCCAATCGATGTCCGTCGCCACGCCCGCCACGCGGGGCCAAAGCGCAGAGCGGACGAAGGTGCAGGCCGTGCCGTACCGAGTTCTGGTTTGTGACGACGAGGAGTTGATTCGCTGGTCGCTCAGTGAGCACTTGCGGACTGAAGGGTACGCGGTCGAGCTGGCCAAGAACGGCCAGGAGTGTCTCGACCTGGCCCTCAAGGAGACCCCCGACGCGATCCTGATGGATCTGAAGATGCCGGTCATGGACGGGATGACCTGCCTGCGCAAGCTGCGCGAGGCCGATCTCGTCGTGCCTGTCATCGTCATCACCGCCCACGGCGCGGTCGAGTCGGCGATCGAGGCGACCCGGCTCGGAGCGGCGGCGTACCTGTCGAAGCCCTTCGATCTACGCGAGGTCACGCTCAAGGTCGAGCAGGCCATCGAGAAGGACCGCGTGGCCCAGGAGGTGCGCTACCTCCGCGGCAAGCAGCGGGTCGGCTACGCGTCGATCGTGGGGCGCGCCCAGGCGATGATGCGGGTCTTTGAGACGATGCAGCGCCTCGAGGACGTCGACGGGCCGACGGTGCTCATCACCGGCGAGTCGGGCACGGGCAAGGACCTCGTCGCGCAGGCGATCCACAACAACGGCCCGCGCAAGGAGTCGCCCTTCGTCGAGATCGACTGCGCCTCGCTCCCCGAGCCGCTCATCGAGTCGCAGCTCTTCGGCCACGAGCGGGGCGCCTTCACCGACGCGCGCCAGATGAAGCGCGGCCTCTTCGAGGTCGCCCGCGGCGGGACCATCTTCCTCGACGAGATCGGCGAGATGAGCCCGGGCACCCAGGCCAAGCTGCTGCGCGCCCTCGAGAACCGCCGCTTCAAGCGCGTCGGCGGCGTCGTCGACCTGCCCCTCGACGCCGGCATCATCGCGGCGACCAACCGCGAGCTGAGCCACGAGGTCGAGCGCGGGGTCTTCCGCCAGGATCTCTTCTATCGGCTCGCGATCATCCCGATCGAGCTGCCGGCGCTCCGCAACCGCGCCGACGACATCCCGCTGCTCGTCGGGCACTTCATCGACCACTTCCGCCGCCGCGTGGCGTGCAACCTCGAGGGGGTCGAGCCGGACGCCCTCGCCGCCATGCGCCGCTACAGCTGGCCGGGCAACGTGCGCGAGATGCGCAACGTCATCGAGCGCATCATCATCCTGCACCGCGACCAGACGCTGATCCGGATGCAGCACCTCCCGGCCGAGATCCGCTACGCCTCGGACAACTCGAGCCTGCGCCCGACCCCTGGCTTCGTGCTCCCCGAGGAGGGGGTCGACCTCGAGGACGTCGAGCGGAGCTTGCTCCAGCAGGCCCTCGACCGCACCCAGTGGAACCAGACGGCGGCCGCGCGGCTGCTCGGCATCACCCGCTACGCCCTGCGCTACCGGATGGAGAAGTTCTCCCTCGAGCGCTGACCCGGCCGCGGGGCGCCGACGCCGACGCGCGGGCTACCTGCCGCCGGCGCCGGCGACCGGGCGCGGCAGGCGCAGCGTCACGACCGTGCCCTCGCCGTTGGCGGAGCGCGCCTCGACGGTGCCGCCGTGGGCCTCCGCGGTCTGCTTGACGACCGCGAGGCCGAGGCCGGTGCCGTTGATCTTGGTCGTGAAGAAGGGCTGGAAGATGTCGCCGGCGTTCGGCAAGCCCGGGCCACGGTCGTGGACCGCGATGGTGACGTCGCGCGAGTCCTGCCCGACGCGGACGATCACGGTGCCCTTGCCCTCGACCGCCTGCACCGCGTTGATGACGAGGTTCAGCAGCGCCTGACCCAGCAGGTCGGGGTCCGCGATGACCGTCAGATCCGGCCCCTCGAGCTCGAGCTCGACGTCGGCGTACTTGGGGTCGTTGGAGATCACCATCGCCGGCTTCACGATGATCTCGCGCGTGCTCACCGGGCGGAGGTGCGGCACCTTGGGCCGCGCGAACGCCAGCAGCGACGACAGCGAGTCGTTGAGCCCGGTGACGCGGCTGCGGATCTCGTTGAGGACCTGCACCTCCTGGCTCGCGGCCGGGAGACGCTTGGCGATGACCTGGATGGCGCCCGAGATGCCGGCGAGGGGGTTTTTGACCTCGTGGGCGATGACCGCGGCCATCTGCCCGAGCTGCGCCATCGTCTCCTTCTGCCTCAGCAGCGTCTCGACGCGCTTGCGCTCGGTGATGTCGGTGCGGATCGCGAGGTACTGGCGGGGCAGCTTGCGGTCGTCGAGCAGCGGCACGATGGTCGTGTCGACCCAGTAGAGCCCGCCGTCTTTGGTGCGGTTGCGGATCTCGCCGCGCCACACGTTCCCGCGCCCGATCGTCCGCCACAGGTTGTGCATGAACTCGCGCGGGTGGTAGCCGGAGTTGAGGATCCGGTGGTCCTGCCCGAGGAGCTCCTCGCGAGCGTAGCGCGAGATCTCGCAGAACTTGTCGTTGACGTACTGGATGATCCCCGCGCGGTCGGTGATGGCGACGATGGCGGCCTCATCGAGGGCGTATTTGAACTCTGCGAGCTCCCGGTTAGCGCGTCGCAGCGCCTCGATCGTCTCCATATCCGGCATCTTACCTCCGAGCGCGGTCTATCGCGCGATCCCGCCGAGAGGTCAAACCCTGGGTGGTTCCAGTGGGATTTCGCACGCCTCCAGCGGCGACGACGGCGCCTCGAGCGGGAGGCTGTCGCGTCGCGCTGGGCGTGGGCGCCCCGCGGCGGGCTACTTCAGGAGGAGGTAGAGGCCGAAGCCGACGGCGTCGCGCCCCCACCGGAGGTAGGCGTCGCGCCAGTGACGCACGTGCTCGCGGAAGGCGTCGGCGTGACCATCACCGGGGCTCGCGCGCAGGAACCGCTCGACCGCACGGGTACACATGCCCTCGTAGTGGTCGATCTCCTCCTGGCTCGAGGCGACCACGTAGAGCGGGGTGAACGACTCGGCGAGGGCGAGGGCGACGTTGTCGCCGTGGGTGCCGTTGGACTCGGGGCCGATGCCGAGGGCGTCGAGGTAGTCCGGCTCGGGGTCCTCGCGCCAGTAGCGCTCGCCGACCAGCAGCAGTCCGCCCGAGCGGACCATCGGCCAGGTGCGGCGGAGGGTCTCGCGGTAGTCGCCGAACGGGCGGGCGTTCATGACGACGACGAGGTCGAAGGACTCGGGCTCGACCTCGAGCTCCTCGGCCTCGATCTGACGCAGGTCGACGGTCCCCGGTGGGAGGCGCGCCGCGGCCTCGGCGCGAGCAGCGGCCAGAAACGACGGCGACGGATCGAGCCCCACGCCGCCGACCCCCCAGCGCTCGCACACGCGGATGAGGAGCTCGCCCTTGCCGCACGTGAGGTCAAGCACCCGAGCGTCCGGCGGCAGCTCGAGCAGCTCGACCACGCGCTCGAGTCGCTCGAGAGACACCGGCGCCACGACGTCGAGGTCGGCGTGGGCGATCGCGGGATATTTGTATGGATCCATGAGTTTACTCGGGGGTGACCGAGACACCTTGCCCGAGTTCCCGCGACCCGTCGAAATCTCTCACGGCCCCGCGCAGATGACGCACTCCGGCGGCAGGCGCGACGTCGCGCTCGCGCAGCGCTCCTGGGCCCGTTCGCACGCCGCCGCCGCCGGATCGCTCGGGTGGGCCGCGGCGAGCTCGCAGATGCGACCGCCGATGTTGCAGATGGCGTCGAGGTGGGCGCACAGGCGCTCACAGCGGTCGTCTCCCGCGGTGGCGCCGTCGTACGCGGCGACCTCCTGGAGCTGCGCCCGCTCGAGGTCCCCGACGGGGTCGCTGGCGGGCTCCGGGCCGACCCCGGGCCCGCTGGTCATGGCGGGGCCGGCGGCGCACGCGGCCAGCGACAGGAGCGCGGCGGTCGCGAGGGGGGCGAAGCGGGCGCGGAGGTACGTCATCGGGGAGGCTCCTCGGAGGGGGCGGCGAGGGCGCGGTCGTAGAGCCGCAGGTGGATTGCCTGGGCGGCCTCCCAGGCCGCGATGGCGTCGTCCGGGCGACCGAGCGCCTCACAGGCGAGGGCGCGCAGCGCGTGGAGGCTCGCGGTGAACACGGTGACGTCGGCGCCGCCTGCCCGCGCGCGCAGGCCGCGCTCGGCCGCGGACAGCGCCGCCTCCGGCTCCCCGGCCTCGAGCTCGACCCGGCCGAGGGCGAACCAGAGGTTCTCGCGCAGGGCGAGGGCGAGGGGCGCGTCCGGTTCGGGGACGGGGGACGCGACGGCCGCCGCGAGGGTGGCGCGAGCGCCGTCCAGATCCCCGGCGGCGCGCTGTCGCTCGGCGCTGACGAGCCGCTGGTCGACGTCGCTCGCCCACGCGGCCAGCTCCGCCGACGGCCCCTGAGCGCAGCCGGCGATCGCGCCGGTCACGACGGCGAGCAGCAGCAGGTAGCGGGCACCGCTCACCGCGCCCCCCGGGGAAGGACCCGCGCGCGCGCCGCGTCGTCGACCCGAGCGAGGGCGGCGAGGCGGGCCGCGGGCGGAAGGTCGCGGTCGTACAACGCGGAGCCGAGGGCCGCGAGCTCCACCTCGGTCGGCCCCGGGAGCCCGGCGGGGCCGCGCGGCCACAGCGCGAGCGCCCCGACCGCGAGGAGCGCGGCGGCGGCGAGGGCCATGACGGCGCCCCACGGGGCCGGTCGGCGGCGCGGC
>PHBI01000198.1 GCA_002841945.1 Deltaproteobacteria bacterium HGW-Deltaproteobacteria-14 | reverse complement strand
GCCGACCGCCTCGCCCGTTCCAAGGACCCGGTCGGCGCCGCTGAGCTCCGCCTCGCCCGCCTCCCCGCCACCCCCGGCTTCGCCAGCGCCGCGCTCACCGCCGTCGACTCCCTCGAGGGCGCCGGACACGCCGCCCGCGCCGCGGAGCTGCTCGAGGGCATCCTCGAGCGCTCGGTGGACGGCGACCACCGCGCCGCCCTGACCGCGCGCCTCGCCGAGCTCCGCTGGCAGCTCGGCGCCAAGGACGTCGCCCGCCGCCTCGCCGGCGACCTCTGGTGGCGCGCCCGCAGCGACGCGGACCGCGCCGCCGCCGAGCGCCTGCTCAAGACCTTCAAGGCCCCGGTCGACGCCTACGACCGGCTCGCGCGCGAGGTCATCGCCGCCGGACGCCCCAGCCGATCGGACCGCCGCAAGCTCCGTCGCGCCCGCATCAGCGGCCGCCTCAAGCGCACCGTGAAGGTCTGGGCGGAGGCGCTCTACGACCGTTTCGACGACCCCGCCGCCGCCCAGAAGCGCCTCGCGCGCCACGCGAGGTACGCCAAGAAGAGCACCTTCGAGCCCTGGTTCCGCTTCGGCGAGGCCGAGCTGCTGCGCAAGCTCGACCAGGACGCCGCCGCGGTCGACGCCTACCTCGAGGTCGCCGACCGCTGGCCCGACCACCCCCTCGTCGGCGAGGCCCTCGAGCGCGCGAGCGGGCTCCTGCGCTACCTCGAGCGCGGGGTCGACGCCAACGCCGCCGACCAACGCCTCGTCGCCCGCGGCGGTCACGACGAGGTCCACCGGGCCGCGCTGTGGCGCGTGGGCTTCGACGCCTGGCTCGCCCACAACCCGTCCGGCGCGGAGACCTTCCTCGCGCGCCTGTCCGACCGCTACGGCGGCGAGCCGGACATCTGGGCGATGATGTGGGCCGAGCGCGCGGACTACTGGCGCGCGCGCGCCGCCGAGGTCTCCGGCGACCACGCCCGCGCCCGGGCCCTCTACACCAACGTCGTGATGCGCTTCCCGACCAGCTGGTACGCGCTGCTGTCGCGGGACCGCCTCGGCGCCGCTGCGCCGCCCCCGGAGCTCTCCCCGGAGGCCAGCCGCGGGGTCCCGCGGACCCCGTGGCTCGACACCGCCGTTGCGCTCGTCCGGCTCGGTGACAGCGACGGCGCCATCGCCGCCCTCGAGGCGCTGCTCGCCTCCGACTACCTCCCCGGCGCCGGCCGCGCGCTCCTCGCCGAGCTGCTCCGGGCCAGGGGCGACGAAGCCCGCGCGAGTAAGGTCCTCAAGAAGAGCCTGGTGCCCGCGGTCCCCGTCGACGACGTCACCGCCGAGTCCTTCAAGGCCTGGTTCCCCTTCGACTTCGCCGACGCCATCGCCACCGCCTCGGCCGAGCACGGCGTCGCCCCCGCGCTCCTCGCCGGCATCGCCAGCGTCGAGACGGGCTTTCACGCCAACGCCGAGAGCGGCCCCGGCGCCATCGGCCTGTGCCAGCTGATGCCCCGCACCGGCACGGCGCTCGGCCGCCGCCTCTTCGGCCCGCGCTTTCGCACCCACCAGCTCTACGATCCCGAGACGAACCTCCGCATCGCCGCCTACCTCCTGTCGCTGCTGCGCGAGCGCTGGGGTGACCAGCCCGCCGTCCTCGCCGCCGCCTACAACGCCGGCAACGGCCCGGTCGCGCGCTGGATCGCCGCCCACGGCGACCTCGACACCGACGCCTTCGTCGAGCTGATCCCGTTCTCGCAGGCCCGCCGCTACGTCAAGCGCGTCATGTCCGCCGCCGAGATCTATCGCCGCCTCTACGGCCTCGGCGACGCCCCGCTGCCGCTGCCCCGCACCGTCCGGATGCCCCGGCCGGGGGCCCCCGACGACGACGAGGTCACCCCGTGACGCGACCCCTCATCCTGGTCTTCGACGACGATCTGGTGGAGCACCCCGACTTCCTCGGGCACCTGCCGGCGCGCTTCGTCTACCGCGCCAACGCGGACCAGGCCGTCGCCGACGTCGCCGAGGTCCGCCCCGACTGCGTATTCATGGACTTCAGCATGAACGCGCGCCTCTCCGGGGCCCAGGCGACCGAGCAGCTCCGCGCCGTCTACGCGCACGGCGCGCTGCCCATCGTGGCCATCAGCTCGGACACCCGCCTCAACCGCAAGATCGTCATGGCCGGCGCCACCCAGAGCGTCGCCAAGATGGCGCTGCCCGATCAATTCGGTCACCTCCTCCGCTACGTCATCCCCGGCGTGATCGACCAGAACCCGCGCTGAGCGCGCCCCCCCTGCCAACGGCCTCCGACGGAGCCCCCATGAGAATCGCCGTCCACTCCGAGATCGCCCCGCTCGAGCTCATTGTCACGAGCCCCCCCGGGCCCGAGTTCGACTTCATGCTGCCGGAGAACCTCGAGGCGTACCGCCCCGACGCCGAGGGGCGCCTCGGCCCGAGCCCCGACTACCTGCTGTTCGACGACCTCGTGCTGCTCAGCGCCATGCAGTCCGAGCACGCCCAGCTCGTCGAGGTGGTGCGCGCCGTCACCGGCCAGCGCGGGCACTTCACCTGGCGTCAGCTGCTCGTCGAGACCCTCGGCGAGCCCGAGGTGCGCCGCGAGGTCATCCACCGCACCCTCGAGCTCGAGGACCGCCTCTACCCCCACCGCGCCGCCGAGCGCGACGCCCTGCGCGGCGCCCTCGAGGACCTCGACGCCCCGCGCCTCGCCGAGGCCCTCATCCTCGGCCGCCACCCCGCTGATCGCCGGCCGCTGTTTCGCTGGCCCGCGCCGAACGCGCTCTTCTCCCGCGACCTCATGGCGGTCGTCGGCGACGCCGTCGTCATGACCTACGCCGCCGAGCCCGCCCGCGGCCGCGAGATGCTGCTGTCGCGCATGATCCTGCGCCACCACCACGCCTTCCGCGGGGTCCCCCACGTCGACATCGGTGAGGACGCCCACGGCATCGCGGGCCTGTCCATCGAGGGCGGCGACGTCCAGGTCCTCGACGACGAGACCGTCCTCGTCGGCGTGGGCATCCGGACCACCATGGCCGCCGTCGACAAGCTCGCCCCGCTGCTCTTCGCCCGCGGCGTGGAGACCGTCCTGTGCTACGAGATGCCGCGCCGGCGTGCTGCAATGCACATCGACACGCTCTTTACGCGCATCGATGAAAGTCATTGTTTGATCTACCCTCCACTGGTCGAGAACCCGCAGGCGCTCGGCGCACGTGTGCACCGCATCACGGCCGCTGAGGGGCGCGTGGACGCCGGCGCGGCGCTGCTGCCGGTCCTCGCCTACCACGGCATCAACCTGCACCCGGTGTACTGCGGCGGCAGCAACCCCATCATGCAGGCGCGCGAGCAGTGGTCGGACGGCGCCAACGCCTTCGCCCTCGCCCCGGGCGTCATCGTCTGTTACGGGCGCAACCGCCACACCCTGCGCCAGCTCAACCGCATCGGCTACGAGGTGGTCTCCTCCGAGCAGTTCGTCGACAACGCCCTCTACTACGTCAGCCAGGGGCGCAAGATCGTCGTCGCGCTGATGGGCCACGAGCTCGTCCGCGGTCGCGGCGGCCCGCGCTGCCTCACCCTGCCGCTGCGCCGCCGGGCGATCGACGCCTGACGAGCCGCGCACCGTCGCGGTGCAGCTCCGCGAGGGCGCCGTCGCAGGGCGCGAGCAGGCCGCCGCGAAGCCGCGCCAGCTCGGCGAGCCCGGCGTCGGTCACCGGCCGGTGCCAGGTGTCGACGGTGAGGTCGGCGCCCCCCCGCACCGTGGCCGGGACCTCACACGTCGGGCTCGAGGTTGTCCTCGGGGGCGTGGTCGGCGTCGCTGGTGAAGCGCCCGGTGGGCCGGCGGCCGACCCAGCGGCGCAGGTGCACGACGACCTGGTCGGCGACGTCCTTGTCCTCGGGGAGCGGGACGACGACGCTCTCGAGGGTGTCGACCGGGCTCAGCCGGGCGCGGGTCAGGAGCTCGACCCGCGGCAGCACGTCCTGGCTGATCTCCAGCCGCTGAAAGCTCCCGAGGTTCCACACCCGCGGCGTCCCGAGGGCGCGCACGTTCAGCGTCGGCCCGTCGAGCCCGACCAGCGTCGGGAAGAAGAACGGCGCGGCGGCGACGGTCAGCCCGACGGCCACCACGGCCGCCCAGAAGAACTCGTGAAACACCACCACGGTCCCGGCGGTGGCGCCGACGACGAGCGCCAGCGCGATGGCCAAACGCACCGGGTGTCGGCGCGCGGGCCAGATCCGGTAGCGGATGACGCCCCCCGTGGTGCTCGGCGAGACGTCCCCCGCGAGCTTGGACTCGGCTGCGTCGCTCACCGGACCAGCCTACCAGCCCCGGCTCACCGGCGCCACCCGCAGCGCCTTGACAGGTCGGCGCCTTTGCCCCGAGAACCGATGGCTCTGGTGACACGTGAGGGGACGCCTTTGGCGCGATGCACAACGGCGATCGGGCAGGGTAGGGCGGCGCGCGCCCTCCTCGCGGCGCTCGCCGTGGCGGTCGCGGCGTGCTCCCGCGGCGCCGCCGGGCCTCCGCCCCGGCTCGTGACGCTGTCTCCCGAGCGCCGGGCGGCGCTCGCCGCGGCCCTCACCGCGGGCGAGGACGCGGCCCGTGTGGACGCCTCCGCGCCGGCCCGCGACGCCGTCGCCCCTGCCGCCGCGCAGCCCGAGGTGGGTCCGGCGAGCTTCACCAGCGCGGCCATGACCAGGCGCTTCATCGCCGACTGCCGCGCCGAGCAGGCCGCGGCCCCGATCGACCGGGACGTCGCGGGCGGCGGCGACGAGCGGCTGGCGGGCTACGGCAACATCTACCGCGGGGACGAGGCGCCCGAGCTCGCCCCGATCCCCGCCGACAACGTCTTTCGCTTCGTCGAGGGGAACCCGGAGTACCTCGATCCCAACAGGATCAGCGAGGCCTCGGGGACGGCCGTCGCGAGCCAGATGTTCGAGCCGCTGCTCGCCCTCGCTCCCGGCAACACGCCGCCCCGCCCCGGCCAGGCCGAGCGCTACGAGG
Source organism: Deltaproteobacteria bacterium HGW-Deltaproteobacteria-14 (assembly GCA_002841945.1). Classification (GTDB taxonomy): domain Bacteria; phylum Myxococcota_A; class UBA9042; order PHBI01; family PHBI01; genus PHBI01. The sequence goes on along the minus strand of PHBI01000198.1, from coordinate 22,225 downwards.
TCAGCCCCGATGGCCGGACCTACACCTTCCACCTCCGCCCGGGGCTGGTGTGGAGCGACGGCACGCCCATCACCGCCGAGACCTTCCGCCGCTCCTGGCTGCGCGGCCTCGACCCCGCGCTCGCCTCCACCAACGCCGCGCAGCTCTGGTACATCGCCGGCGCCGAGGCTTACAGCACCGGCGTCGCCACCGATCCGGACACCGTCGCCGTCCGCGCGATCGACGATCTCACCCTCGCGGTGGACCTCGTCGCCCCGACCCCGTTCTTCCCCGATCTGGTGACCTACATCGCCTACGCGCCGGTGCCGCTCCACACCATCGAGCGGTGGGGTGGTCACTGGACCCGCCCCGAGCACATCGTCACCAACGGCCCCTTCACCCTGACCGAGTGGAACCCGCGCGAGCGGCTCGTCCTCGAGAAGAACCCGCGCTACTGGGACGCCGCCAACGTCGCCCTCGCCGGCGCCGTCGTCCAGGTCAGCGACAGCGAGGCCCGCAACACGCTCCTCTACGACACCGGGCAGGTGCACTGGATCAACCCGATCCCGCTTTCGAGCATCCACGACTGGATCGCCAGCGGCCGCAGCGACCTCCACATCGACCAGCAGATGTGCACCTACTACTACACCTTCAACACGCGCCGCCCGCCCTTCGACGACCGCCGGGTGCGCCTCGCCTTCGACATGGCGGTGGACAAGACGGCGCTCACCCGCGACGTGCTCGCGTCGTTCCAGCCCCCGGCGTCGGGGCTGCTCCCGGATATGTTTCAGGCGACCCTCGGCTACGCGACCGTCCCGGGCGCGCAGCACGATCTCCCCGGCGCCCGCGCGCTGCTCGCCGAGGCCGGCTATCCGGGCGCCCGCGGGCTGCCAAGTGTCAATCTTGTTTACAATACCTTCGAGGGGCACAAGCTCATCGCCGAGTTCGTCGCGCGCGACCTCCGCGGCAGCCTCGGCGTCGATCTCGAGACGGCGAACCTCGAGTGGAAGTCGCTCCTCAAGCAGGTCCTCGCCGGCGACTTTCAGGTCGCGAGGACGTCGTGGTGCGCGGACTACCCGGATCCGCTGACCTTCCTCTCGGTCTTCCACAGCGACAGCCCGAACAACTACCCGGGCTACCTGAACCCCGCCTACGACGCGCTGCTCGACCGCATCCGCGACGCCACCGACGCCACCGAGCGCGCGGCGCTGCTGTGCGCGGCGGAGAAGACGCTCAACCGCGACGTCCCGATCCTGCCGCTCTACTTCTACACCCGCAGCTATCTCCTGCGCCCCGAGGTGCGCGGGTTCGAGCCGCAGTACGCCGACCGGCACAACCTGAAGTGGGTGTCGCTCGCGCCGGCGGAGGCCCCGTAGTGGCGCGCTTTCTCCTCCGCCGCCTGTTCGGCGCCGCCATCACGCTGTGGATCATCGTCACGGCGAGCTTCTTTCTGATGCGCTTCGCCCCGGGGAGCCCCTTCGACCAGGAGCGCGAGCTGCCGGCGTCGGTCAAGGCCAACCGCTGGCTCCTCTACGGCATGGGCAACGAGGTCGTGACGCCGGTCGCCGGCCGCGTGACCGCGCTCGGGGACGTCCAGATCGGCGACGCCTACGCCGAGGGCACCTGGCTCGCGACCCTCGAGGACGCGAGCGGCGTCGAGCACCGCTTCACCATGCCCAACGACGGCACGATCGAGGCGCTCCCGCTCGCCGTGGGGCTCGAGCTGCCGGCGGGCGGCCGCGTCGCCGTCGTCCCGAAGACCGCGTGGCAGCAGTACACGAGCTCCATCGGGCGCTACCTCTCCCTCGACTTCGGCGTGACCTTCAGCTCCGGCGGCGAGCGCACGGTGATGGAGGAGCTGTCGCGCGCCTTCCCGATCTCCCTCGAGCTCGGCGTCTACGCGCTCCTGTTCGCGCTCATCCTCGGGGTGACCCTCGGCCTGCTCGCCGGGCTGCGCCAGAACACCTGGGTCGACTACACCGCCATGTCCGGGGCGATGCTCGGCATCAGCGTCCCCACGATGGTCAGCGGGCCGCTGCTCATCGCCATCTTCGTCATCGGCCTCGGCTGGCTCCCCTTCGGCGGCTGGGATCCGCCCCCGGGCAGCACCTGGTCGGCCTTCAGCTACCGCATCTTGCCCGTCATCACCCTCGGGCTCGTCTACACCGCCTACTTCGCCCGCATCACCCGCGGCGGGATGCTCGAGGTCATCCGCTCCGACTACATCCGCACCGCGCGCGCCAAGGGCCTCTCCGAGCGCCGGGTCGTGACCCACCACGCCATGAAGGGGGCGATCCTGCCCACGGTCAGCTTCCTCGGCCCGGCGATGGCGCGCATCGTCACCGGCTCGGTGGTCGTCGAGCGCGTCTTCGGCATCAGCGGGCTCAGCGAGTACTTCGTGAAGCCGGCCATCGACCGCGACTACCCGATGGTCCTCGGGACGGTCGTCGTCTACTCGGCGCTCCTCATCGGTATGAACATCCTCGTCGACATCGCCTACACCTTCCTCGACCCCCGGGTGAAGCTCGAGTGACCGCCCCCTCCCAGCCCCCGCCCCAGGCCGGCCGGAGCCTGCTCTCGGACGCCTGGCGGCGCCTGAAGCGGAACCGCCTCGCCCTCGCGGGGCTCGTCTTCATCGGGCTCGTCGCCGCCGGGGGCTACGGGGCGCCGCTGTGGGCGCGCTGGATCACGCACTTCGAGCCCGAGCACGACGCCGCCGAGTTCCTGAAGTACCAGCCCCCCGGCACCCGCGCTCGGGTCTCGGTGTTCCCGACCTATGACGGCGACCCAGCCGCCTTCGACGTCATCGACCTCGACGGCGACGGCTATATCACCTGTCACCGCGTCCCGACCCCGAACGTCCTCCCCGTCGGCTTCAAGCAGCTCGAGGAGCTCTCGCCGACGCTCTACCGCGCGGCGCTCGCCCGCTGGGACGCCCTCGACGCCAGGCTCGGCGTCAAGCGCGTCCTGAGCCTCGTCGTCGGCCGCCTCGAGTGTCCCGAGCTCGAGGTCGGCGTCCGCGTCACCGCCTTCCTCGAGAACCTCGTCACGACCTACGACAAGGCCCGCGGCGCCGCCGCCCCCGTCCCCGGGGTCGCCGCCCGGGACGGCTACGTCACCTGGGCCGAGTTCCCCCACGACGACGCCGCGCTCGCGCCGCACCTGCGCGGCTACGGCCTGTCCGGCCCCGCCGCCTTCCGCGCCCTCGACGCCGACCGCGACCACATCCTCACCTTGGCCGAGCTCACCGAGCGCTCGCGCTACTTCGCCTACCAGACCCTCGGCGCCGAGGGGCTGTCCTTCGAGCGCTTCGTGGTCGGCCACGACACCGACCGCGACCTGCGCATCTCCCGCGCCGAGTTCCCGGGCGCCCCCGAGCTGCACACCATGGCCTTCGGGAGCGACTCCGCTGGGCGCGACGTGTTGACGCGGCTCCTCTACGGCGCGCGCCTGTCGATCTCGGTGGGCCTGCTCGCGACCCTCGTCTCGCTGCTCATCGGCGTGACCTGGGGGGCGGTGGCCGGCTACGTCGGCGGGCGCACCGACGAGATCATGATGCGCATCGTGGACATGCTCTACGGGCTGCCCTTCATGTTCCTGGTGATCCTGCTCATGGTCATGTTCGGCCACAGCGTGATCGTCTTGTTCATCGCGCTCGGCGCGGTGCAGTGGCTCAGCATGGCCCGGGTGGTGCGCGGCCAGGTGATGAGCCTCAAGCACCAGGAGTTCGTCGAGGCGGCGCGGGCCATCGGCGCGAGCAACACCGCCATCGTCTTTCGCCACCTCGTGCGCAACGTCGTCGGCCCGGTGGTCGTCTACTCCACGCTGCTCGTCCCGGCGGTCATCATGGAGGAGGCCTTCCTCTCGTTCCTCGGCCTCCTCGGCGACGAGATCTCGTGGGGCAAGATGATCTCCGAGGCCCTCGAGACCTGGCAGAACAACCCCGGGAGCTACCCCTGGCTCATCGTGGCCCCGGGCGCCGCGCTGGCGCTGACGCTGTTCGCGATGAACTTCCTCGGCGACGGCGCCCGCGACGCCATCGACGTGAAGCAGTGACGCCCCTCCTCTCGATCCGCGACCTCCGGGTCGCCTTCAAGACCGACGACGGCTACGTGACCGCCGTGGACGGGCTCGACTACGACCTCGCCGCCGGCGAGACCCTCGGCATCGTCGGCGAGTCCGGCTCCGGCAAGTCGGTCACCAACCTCGCGGTGATGCGCCTGTTGCCCACCCCGCCGGCGAGCCGCACCCAGGGGCGGATCCTCTTTCACGGCGAGGACCTCCTCACCCTGCCCACCGGCGAGCTGCGCCGGATCCGCGGTCGCCGCATCGCGATGATCTTCCAGGATCCCATGACGAGCTTGAACCCGTTCCTCCGGATCGGGACCCAGCTGGTCGAGATGCTGCGAGTGCACAACGCCAAGCTGAGCCGCAAGGACGCCACGGCGCGGGCGCTCGCGATGCTGGAGCGGGTCGGGATCCCGGCCGCGGCGACGCGCTCTCGCCAGTACCCCCACGAGTTCTCGGGGGGGATGCGCCAGCGCGTGATGATCGCGATGATGCTGCTCAACGACCCCGAGCTGCTCATCGCCGACGAGCCGACGACGGCCCTCGACGTGACGATCCAGGCGCAGATCCTCGATCTGCTGCGCGATCTCCAGGCCGAGCGCGAGATGGCCATCACCCTCATCACCCACGACCTCGGGGTGGTGGCCGGGATGGCCAACCACATCCTGGTCATGTACTCGGGCAAGGTGATGGAGGAGGCGTCCGCGAGCGAGCTCTTCGCGACCCCGTCCCACCCCTACACCATCGGGCTGATGCGCTCGATCCCGCGCCCTGATCTGCCCGAAGGCAAGCGCCTCTTCTCGATCCCCGGGCGCCCGCCCGACCTCGATCAGCGCCCGGTCGGCTGCCCCTTCGCGCCGCGCTGCGACTGGGCGCGCGACGTCTGCCACCGCGAGCACCCGGGCGAGACCCGGCTCTCGCCCACCCACCGGGTCTTCTGCTGGGCCGCCGAGGACGTACGCGCGGCGGTGGCTGCCGGGACGGCCTCGGAAGGCGCCCGGCCTGCCTTCGTTCTCGAAGGCACGCAGGCGACGCCGCCTCCTTTGGCATCATGACCATGTTATCTCGACCTCACCCCTGAGCGCCGCGGAGCGCGCGTCATGAGCGCCGACGAGCCGCTGGTGAGCCTGCGCGGGTTCCGGGTCCACTTCCCGGTGTCCGAGGGGCTCTTGTTTCGGCGCAGCAAGGGCGTGGTGCGGGCGGTGGACGGGGTGGACCTCGACATCCGGCCCGGCGAGACCCTCGGCCTCGTCGGCGAGTCGGGGTGCGGCAAGTCGACGCTCGGGCGCGGCGTCCTGCAGCTCTTCGAGCGCGGCGTGGCGCAGATGAGCGGCGAGGTCCGCTATGGCGGGCAGGATCTGGTCGCGCTGGGCTCGACCCGGCGCGGGCAGCGGCGGATGCGGCCGCTGCGGCGCGAGCTGCAGATCATCTTTCAGGACCCCTACGCCTCGCTCAACCCGCGCATGAACGTCGGGACCATCGTCGGCGAGCCGCTCAAGGTGCACGGGCTCGAGAGGGGGGCGGCGGCGGCGGCGCGGGTGCGCGAGCTGCTCGACGTCGTCGGGCTGTCGCCGGCGATGGTGAAGCGCTACCCGCACGAGTTCTCGGGCGGTCAGCGTCAGCGCATCGGGATCGCGCGGGCGCTCGCGGTGCGCCCGCGCTTCATCGTGTGCGACGAGCCGATCAGCGCGCTCGACGTCTCGATCCAGGCTCAGGTCATGAACCTGATGATGGATCTGCAGGAGCGCTTCCACCTCACCTACCTCTTCATCGCCCACGATCTCGCGGCGGTGAAGCACATCTCCGACCGCATCGCGGTGATGTACCTCGGCGAGATCGTCGAGCTCGCGGCGGCGGACACAATCTATGACGCGCCGCTCCACCCCTATACCAAGGCGCTGATCAGCGCGGTCCCGGTGCCGGATCCCGAGAGCCTCGCCGGGAGCCGTCGGATCCAGCTCACGGGCGAGGTCCCGAGCCCGATCGCCCCGCCGCCCGGCTGCCGCTTCCACACCCGCTGCCCCATCGTCGAGGCCCGCTGCAAGGTCGACGCCCCGCCGCTGCGCGAGGTCGCCCCCGGCCACCAGGTCGCCTGCCACCTCGCGTAGGGGGCTGGGCTCCCCCGCGCCGCGGAGGTCAGGCTCTCTACTGGGCCGCCGCCGTCTCCGTCTTCCAGGCGTCGTAGGTGGCGATGAACCAGTCGGCGAGCAGGTCTCCGACGGCGCGATGGCCGGCGCCGTTGAGGTGGGAGAGGTCGCCGCCGATGCGCTTCTGCTTGCGGAAGAGCTCGACCGCGTCGTCGCCGCCCATGGCCGCGACGGTGTCGAAGAAGGCGCAGCCCACCTCCTCGGCCGCGGCGCGCTGGCCCGCGTAGACGGTCTTCAGGTCGGGGTCGAGGACCACCTTGCCCTTGACGCGCACGCCGTGGGCGATCGGGCCGACGACCAGGCAGGCCGCCTCGGGGGCGCCCGCGCGCAGGTGGCGCAGCGTCGCGACGATGTCGTCCTTGTGGCGGTCGGCCGTGAGGCCGGGGTCGACGCGCTCGTTGCCACCGAAGTTGAGCACCAGCAGCTCCGGATGGCGCGCCTCGAGCTGCGCCTTGACGTGGTCGGCGTCGGCGTTGAGCCAGCGCCGGGCGCGCATCCCGAGGAGCCCCAGGGCGTCGATCGTGACCCCGTTGTCGCCGCGCTCGAGGGCCACCCCGTAGGCGACCGTCTGCCCGCCGCCGCCCGCGCGGATCTTGACGGTCTTGACGCCGCCCGGCGGGGCCTCCCAGCGCCACACCCGATCACCGGGGGTGGCGCCGGCGGTCGACTCGGTGGCGGTGGCGTTCGGCGCGTCGTCGGCGAAGAGCTGCAGGTCGCCGGCCTTCGGGAAGGCGCGGTAGAACACGCTCACCGAGGTCAGCGGGGCGTCGGCCTCGTAGGTCGTCGCGGCGCCGCCGAAGCTCTCGGACTGGATCCCGCCGTAGCCGTAGAGGCCCGACTTGAGGTTGCCTTGGATGACGTTGCTCGACGACCAGCCGTGGCGCTTCATCCGGACGCCGTCGTGCAGGTAGCCGTCGAAGGTCGTGTCGAGGAGCATGAACCCCGGGCCGGCGTCGCCGAAGCGCGCCTGCAGGCGCTCGCGGAGCTTGCCGGTGTAGCCGTCGCTGACGACGGCGCTGTCGCCCCACCAGGCGACCCGCACGATCCGCTTGGCGTCTGGGTCCTCGGCGGCTCGAAGGGCCTCGAGCAGGGGGCCCAGACGCGCCTTGACGGTCGCGTCCGAGGTGCCTACCTGCGAGACCTCGGCGGGCGGTCCGGCGGCGAGCGCCGTCACCGGCATCAGGCCGAGGGCGAGGGCGAGCGCACAGAATCTCATGAGAGGCGTCTTCATTTCGGGGGGGCTTCCGCGGGGTTGGTGCTCGGCCTCCGGTCACGGGCCGGCACGGTTGGACAACGCGCGTTGGATGCGTTTACATCCGGGCAGAGGGTGTGGCAAACATCTCTGGCGACAGTGCGCTTCCATTGCGATGACCCCCGGCTTGATTTATAGTCCTCGAGGCAGGGGGAGGGTCGTCCCAGTGGACGGTCACGTCGATCGACGTGTTGGGAGTTCCACATGGGTTACGAGTTCGGGCTGAGTCGACGGATCTACGGTGTCGTTTGCGGGGTTGTCACCGACAACAAGCACCCCGAGGGCGACTACCGCGTCAAGGTGAAGTTCCCCTGGATCTCGTCGACCGATGCGGGCGACAAGGAGGACTTCATCAGCTCCTGGGCGCGCGTCACCTCCAACATGGCGGGCGGCGGCCGCGGCTTCTACTGCCTGCCGGAGCCCGATGACGAGGTCCTCGTCTCCTTCATCCACGGCGACGTCCGGCTCCCGGTCGTGATCGGCTCGCTGTGGAACAAGGAAGACAAGATGCCGGTGGGCGACAGCGCCAGCGGCAACAAGGGCGTCGCGGACCCGCTCGGTAACGACGTCGGCATCGGCGCCGCGGCGGTCGACAACAACGCCGCGGGCGGCAAGAACAACGCGCGCTTCTTCCTGAGCCGCGCCGGTCACATGCTGATCTTCGACGACACCGACGGCAAGGAGTCGATGACCCTCATCTCGAAGAGCGGCCACGGCCTGCACTTCAACGATGAGAAGGACAACATCGCGATGCATGACGCTTCCGGCGAGGAGTACATGGTCCTCGACGGCAAGAACAAGAAGATCATCATCGAGACGAAGAACGGCGACATCGACATCCTCTGCAAGAACGGCAAGCTCAACGTCGAGGCGAAGGAGATCTTCGTGAAGTCGACGACGACCGCGACCTACGAGTCGAAGAACGACACGAAGATCGAGTCGAAGAGCAGCAACATCGTCATCAAGGCGAGCTCCAAGATCGACGCCGACGCGAGCAAGATCGAGCTCAACTGACAGCGACGGCGGGTCGCGCCCCGGAGACCCCATAGCCGCCCCCGAAGGGACACGCAGTGGTCCCTACGGAGGCGCAGGGACGCGACCGAGACGACGCCGAACGTCCGTGACCCTGTAGCCCGCCTTGGTCCATGAAATCTCGCGGCCGCCGCCGGCCGACCCGCTCGAGCCCGAGGGTTCCCTCCCGGACCCCCAGTGAGGCGCGGCACCCCACATCCGCCGGGGTGTCGCGCCTCTTCTCGTTCGAGGGCGGCGGAAACCCTCGTTCGGGTCGCCTCGGTCGAGCGGATCAACCGCGCGGGCGCGCGGGGGCGAAAGGTGGACAATCGGCCCCGTTCGTGATCGATTCTCCGCGGTACGACAACCCACACCTCTGTGACGTACCGCGCACGATCGCACGGCGATTGGCGATTTGGATCGGGTTCGAGTGACCCGAAGGTGACTCTGCACCGATGATCAGCTTTGCCGTAGCCTTCCTCGTCAGCCTGCTGGTGGCCGCCGTCGCGACCCCGCTGGTGCTGAAGGTCGCGCTCTCGAAGGAGCTGTACGACCAGCCGGACGCGCGCAAGGTCCACACCCGCCCGATCCCGCGCCTCGGCGGCATCGCCATCGTCCTCGCCTTCTTCGCCCCGGTGACCGGGCTCCTGCTCGTCGACGCGGGCGCGAGCTTCGCCCTGACCCAGTCGTGGACCCAGGTCGTCGGCCTCTACGTCGGGGGCGTGCTCATCGCCGCCATCGGCGTCTACGACGACATCAAGGGGGCCAACGCCGTCCAGAAGCTCGTCATCCAGGTCGGCGTCGCCGTCCTCATGTACTTCCTCGACTACCGCATCGACGCGATCTCCGATCCGTTCGGCGAGGGGGCGATCGTCCTCGGCACCTTCGCGCTGCCGGTCACGGTCCTGTGGTTCGTGGGCGTCATCAACGCCGTGAACCTCATCGACGGCCTCGACGGCCTCGCGGGCGGCATCGGCCTCATCTCGGTGACCGTCCTGTTCGCCCTCGGCGTGATGGGCGGCAACACCATCGCGGCGCTGTTCTGCGCGTCTCTGGCTGGGGCGCTCGGCGGCTTCTTGATCTTCAACTTCAACCCGGCCCGCATCTTCATGGGCGACACCGGGAGCCTGTTTCTCGGCTTCGTCCTCGCGGCCTTCTCGATCTCGACCTCGTCGAAGGGCTCGACCACCATCGCCCTGATGGTCCCCGTCTTGGCCCTGGGCCTGCCGATCATCGACACCTTCCTGGCGATCGGGCGCCGCGTCCGCAAGCAGCGCCCGATCTTCTCGGCCGACCAGGACCACATCCACCACAAGCTCCTGCGCGCCGGGCTGAGCCACCGCCAGGCGGTCTTGACCCTCTACGTCGTCGCCGCCTTCCTCGCCGGCGCCGCCCTGCTCCTGCGGGTCACCAGCGATCTCGCGTCCGGGCTCATCCTGCTCGTCGTCGCGGTCATCCTGTTCGTGCTGTTCCGGCTGCTCGCCCACCACAACCCCGACGTCCGGGGGATCTCCGACCCCATGGCCGGCGACGCGGGGCCCGACCGCGCCGCGGTCGCCGTCCTGTGCGGCCGCCTCGAGGCGGCCGAGCGGGGCGAGCTCGTCGCGGAGATTTTGAACGGCCTCGCCCGCGACACGCGCCTGGTGTCCGCGACGGTGACCACCCAGAACGCGCTGCTCTTCAGCTGGCAGGGCGCCTTCGACAAGAAGGCGGCGCTGCGCGGGATCACCAACTACCACATCCCGCTGGCCACCCAGGACGGCGCCGGGGCCGAGCTGCACGTCCAGTTCGCCGACGCCGGCATCCGCGGTGATCTCGCCGTCATCCTGCCGTGGGAGCTGGTCGCGGCCTCGCTCGCGCGCGCCCTCGATCACCTCGGCTGGCCGTCCCTCGCCGCCGCCCCGGCGCGCTCGACGCGCCCCGCGCTGGCGCTGCCCGGCGTCGGTCTGGCCGACTCCCTCTCGGAGTGACCTCCCCCGCAATGCACGTCGCCCTCCTCAACCAGTACTACTGGCCGCACGGCTCCGCCACGAGCCAGCTCCTGACCGAGCTGGGCGAGGGGCTCGCCGCGCGCGGGCACCGGGTCACCGCGGTCACCGCGCAGGTGGACCACGACGGTCGCCCCACCGCGACCACCGAGCGCAGAGGTGGCGTCGACATCGTGCGCGTCCCCGCGACCCGGCGCGGCAAGCGCACGCTCCTCGACCGCCTCAGCGACTACGGGACCTTCTACGCCAGCGCGACCGTCCGACTCGCGACCCTCCGCCCGGCACCGGACGTCGTCCTGGCTCTGACGACGCCCCCTCTCATCGCCGTCGCCGGCCAGATCGCCGGCGCCCTGCGGCGCTTCCCGACGGTCAGCGTCGTCCAGGACGTCTACCCCGACATCGCCGCCGAGTACGGCGTCATCCGCCGCGGCGGGCCGGTCTGGCACGCCTGGCGGGTCGCCGGCGAGCCTCGCGGCCAGCCGCGCGGTCATCGTCCTGTCCGAGCCGATGCGCGACCGGATCCTCGGCTTCGGCGTGCGGCGCGACCGCGTCCACACCATCCCGAACTGGGCGCTCAGCGAGCTCGACGAGGGCGCGTCGGGCGACGCCATGCGCCTGCGCTACGGGTTCGGCGACCGCTTCGTGGTCATGTACTCCGGCAACATGGGGGTGGGGCACGCCTTCGACGGCCTGCTCGCCGCCGCCGAGCGCCTCGCCGATCGCGACGACGTCGTGTTCGCCTTCGTCGGTGACGGCGTCCGCCAGCCCGAGATCGTCCGCGCGATCGCCGCCCGCGCGCTGCCGAACGTCCGCGTCTTCGGCTACGCCGCGCGTGAGGACCTCGCGGACAGCCTCGCCGCCGCCGACCTCCACGTCGTGACGATGCGCGAGGGGATGCAGGGCCTGTTGATGCCGAGCAAGCTCTACGGCGTCCTCGCGGCCGCGCGACCGGCGCTCTTCATCGGCCCGGCGGACTCCGCCGTCGCCGACCTCGTCACCGCCGCCGGGTGCGGCGTGTCCGTCCGCGACAGCGACGTCGACGGGATCGTCGCGGCCATCGCCGCGGCGGCCCTGGAGTCGGACCGGGGCCGCAGCCGCGGCGCGGCCGGCCGGCGATATCTCGATCAGAACCTCGGTCGCGATCAACTGATCGCGCGCTACGACGATCTCCTGACGCGCGTCAGCCGCGCGGCGACCCCCACGGGTTCTGCGCCGGGCGCCACGCGACCGCCGGGAGCACAGGGGGAGGCTTGGGCCACACCATGAACGACGAACGCGCCGCGGCGCCGAACATCTCCGATATCCAGCAGCGGGGCGGCGACTCCGACTCGCTGCTCGGCCTGGTGCAGCACTACCTCCAGCTGCTGCTGCGTCGCAAGCTCATCGTCGCCGTGGTGCTGGCCATCTCCGTCACCGCGGGCTGGCTGTGGCTGAACCAGCAGACGCCGGTCTACCGCGCCACCGCCCAGGTCATCATCGACACCGATCCGCCCAAGGTCTTCTGGAACGTCCGTGACGTCGTCGAGCTCGGCAGCCCCAAGCAGTACCGCGGCTCCATCACCTACTTCGAGACCCAGTACCGCATCATCAACAGCCGCCCGGTCGCCGAGCTCGTCCTCAACGAGCTGAACCTCTGGAACAGCGAGCACCTGCTCGGGCTGGACGTCCGCACCGACCTGACCCAGGCCGAGAAGCAGGACATCCTCGACAAGGCGTATATGGCCAACGTCCTGGCCGGGCGCGTCGGCGTCCGCCCGGTCCCCAACTCGATGCTCGTCTTCATCGACTTCGAGGACTCGGACAAGCAGTTCGCCACCGACGTCGTCAACGCCGTCGCCCGCGCCTACGAGACCTACAACCTCGACTACAAGAAGAACATCGTCAAAGACGCGGTGAAGGACCTCAGGAAGACCGTCGGCGAGCAGCGCAGCGCCCTCGAGACGGCGCAGAACGGCCTCCTCGCCTTCGAGAAGAAGCACAACGTCGGCAGCATCGAGGCGCAGCAGAAGGCCATCAACGACCGCCTCGACCAGCTCAACCTCGACCTCACCAAGACCAAGTCCGACCGGATCCGCCTCGAGGCCCAGGCCGGGACGCTGTCGAAGTACACCGAGGCCACCGACCCGTTCGGCGTCTCCGCTACCCTCATCCTCGAGAACGAGGTCATCCGCGCGCTGAAGCAGCGGATCGTCGGCGTCCAGGCCGAGTACGCCTCCCTCGAGGCGCGCTACCTCGACAAGCACCCCGACGTGATCGCGAAGAAGAGGGAGCTCCAGGTCCTCAACACCATCGCGCGCAAGGAGATCCGCAACATCGCGCAGAGCGTCCAGAAGAAGCTCGCCGAGACCCGCCGCGTCGAGGCCGGCCTGCAGCAGTCCCTCGACGACGCGCAGGAGGCCCAGCGCGTCATCGGCGGCCTCGCCCTCCAGTACGCCCGCCAGGTCGACGACGCCAACAAGCTCAAGGAGACCTACACCACCGTCAGCCAGCGCCTCACCGAGACGGCCATGTCCTCGCAGTTCGAGGCCAACAACGTCCGCCGCCTCGAGGACGCCGTGCTGCCCTCCGCGCCCATCTACCCGCGCCGCGGGCTGGTGCTCATCGGCTCGTTCCTGCTCGGCCTCGTCCTCGCCTTCGGCGTCGCGCTGCTGGCGGACTTCGCCGACGCCACCATCACCAACTGGGCCGACCTCGAGCAGCGCACCGGCTACAAGGTCCTCGGCGTCGTCCCGCTCATCGGCACGCGGACCCCGGACCGCAACCGCATGACCCCCGAGGAGCTGCGCGAGCGCGACCTCTACATCGCGCGCAACCCGAACTCCAACATCGCCGAGGCGAGCCGCACCCTGCGCACGAACCTGCTGTTCATCTCCAAGGCGCGCAAGCTCAAGACGCTCCTCATCAGCTCCGCGAACCCGGTCGAGGGCAAGAGCCTCCTGGCGACCCACATCGCCACCTCCATGGCGTCGTCGGGGAGCCGCGTGCTCCTCATCGAGGCGGACATGCGGCGACCGCGCCTCGCGGTCTCCTTCGGCCTCAACGCCGACATCGGGCTCTCGACGTGCCTCGTCTCCGACGACGACGTCATGAACCACGTGCAGCGGACCGAGGTCGAGAACCTCCACGTCATGCTCTCGGGGCAGGTCCCGCCCAACCCGACCGAGCTCCTCCACACCACGCGCTTCAACGAGCTCCTCGAGACGACCCGCGCCAACTACGACACCGTGGTCTTCGACTCGCCGCCGCTCCTGCCGGTCGCCGACGCCATGGTCCTCGCCCAGAAGCTCGACGGCGCCCTCGTCGTCGTCCGCGCCGGCAAGACCAGCCGCCACGCCCTGCGCCACGCGCTGCGCCGCCTGGAGGCGGTGGAGGCCGACATCCTCGGGCTCGTCCTCAACTCCGAGGCCCGCCGCGGCAAGAACAAGGGCTACGGCTACGGCTACGGCTACGGCTACGGCGGCTACTCCCTGTCCGACGACGCGAAGAACGCCAAAGCGGCCGGCTGAGCGTGGCACGCGTCGGACACGACCTGGACCACGTCGGTCACGGGCTCACCACCACTCGCCTCCGATGGGACATCGCTCGGGTCCCCGAGCTCGTCCTCGCCTTCGCCATCGTCGGCGCCCCGCTGGCCTTCGGCGGTGTGCACGTGCTCAGCAAGATCATCCTCGCGACAGCGATGGTCACGGGTTTTGTCTTGCACGCCCATTTGCTGCAGCGCGGTGGGAGTCGGATCCGGGTGGGCTGGGTCGGCCTCGCGCTCCTCGTCGCCCTCGCGTGGAGCGTGCTGCAGTGGGTGCCGCTGCCGGCCGGCCTGGTCGCGTTGCTGTCACCCTCGGCGCACGAGGCGCGGGCCCTCGCGGCGGCGACCGTCGGTGGCATCGCCCCCGGGTGGGAGTCGCTGTCGCTCGACGGCGCACGCTCGGCGGCCGCCGTGGTTGGGCTCACGGTCACGACCTTCGGCTATCTCCTCGCGCTCAACCTCTGGGACGGCCCCTCGGCGCGGGCCCGCGCCGCCGTCTACGTCGAGGCGGCCGCCCTCGCGACCCTGCTCATCGGCGGGCTCCACGCGGCCCTCGGCCTCGACCAGCTCTACGGCTTCTACACCGCCTCGGTGCCGCTCGGGGACCGGCTGCTGCCGACCCCGTTCATCAACCCCAACCACGCGGGCGCGCTGTTTCTGCTGGCCAGCTTCGTGGCCTTCGGCCGCTGGCTCGACGCCGAGCGCGACGCCCCTTGGCACCTCGTCGCCGGCATCGCGGCGTCGGTGGGTGTGCTCGCGACCTTCTCCCGGGCCAGCGCGCTCCTGTGGGGAGCAGGCCTCATCCTCCTCGGCGTCGTGGCCATCGGGCGCCGCGACACCCCGCACACGCGCGCGCGCTACGTTCGCCTGGTCGTCGGCGCGCTCTCTATCGGCGTCGTCGCCGTCATCCTGCTCGGCCCCGATCGGTGGCTCGGCGAGATGGCGACCCTGGCCGACATCGGCGCGCCGGGGCAGGGGGGCCTCATCGAGTGTTGGGAGGTCGGCGCCCGCATCGCGATGAACCACCCGCTCCTCGGCGCCGGCAACGGCGCGTTCGAGGTCGCCGCCCCCATCGTCATGCCGAGCTGGGGCGTGGGCCTCGTCGCTTACGCGCACAACGGGTTCATCCAGGTGTTGGCCGAGCTGGGCCTGGTGATCGGGGCCGGGGTGATGCTGCTGGCGGGCGCCGGCTTCGTCCGGATGGTCTACCGGGGGCGGCGCAGCGTCGCCGCGATGGCCGCGTCCGTCGGCCTCGTGGTGCTGCTGGTGCAGAACCTCGTCGACTTCTCCCTCTGGCTCCCCGGGGTCGCGCTGCCGGCCGTGGCGATCTTGGCCTCCGTCTGCGGCTCCGGGCTCAGCCGCGGCACGCGCTTTTTGCGCGTCCGCTGGCCGATCGCGGCGAGCTTCACGGTCGCCGGGCTCCTCGTCCTGACCTCCCTGCACGCCTGGCAGGGCCGCCCGGACGCGGGCTACGCCGCCGCGCGCGCCGCGATCGCCGCCGGCGCCGAGCCCGACCCGGGCGAGCTCAGCGTCGCCTCCGCGCAGCTCGTCCTCGACCACCCGGCCGACTTCTACGCCTATCACCTCGGCGCGGCGTTGGCCGCCGCGGACGGGGACAAGCCCCTGGCGCTGCGGCTGCTCGATCGCGCCCACGCCCTCGCGCCGACCGAGCCCAACGTCCTCGCGCGCCGCGCCGCCCTCACCATCACGACCACACCCGCTCCCGCGAACCTGGCCTCCGACCTCGAGGCGCTCGCCCTTCAGGACCGCGTGGGGCTCGAGCGCGCGATCGGGATCGTCCTCACCTCGGGCGCCGATCCCACCATCGTCGAGGGCTTCCTCGGTCGCGATCCCGAGCGGATCGTGCTGGCGTCGCGGCGCCTCGCGACCCAGGACGCCGCTGAGCGGCTCATCACCTGGGGCCTCGATCGCTACCCGGACAGCCTGCCGCTGATCGAGGAGCTCGGGCACCGCTGGTCGGGACGCCGCGATCGCGTCGACGCGCTCGACCGGCTGGCGACCGAGCTGCTCGCCCGACTCGGCACCGAGGGGCCCCAGGCGGAGCGTCGCGGCTGGGCGCGCGCCGCCTACCTGTTCCAGGGGATGGTGCTCAAGTGGCGCAGCGACCCGAGCGGCGCGTGGCACATGTTCGTCGAGGCCGCCAACCAGGACCCGGCGGCCGCCGAGACGCCGCTCATCTTCGCCGGCGAGGCCGCCATCGCGATGGAGCGCGCAGATCTGCTCGAGGTCGCCATCGCGCGCCTCGCGACCCTCGAGATGCACAACCCGTGGCCGCGCTCGCGCCTGCACCTGCTGCGGAGCGTCCTCGCCGAGAAGAACGGCGATCTGCGCGGCGCCGTCCGCGAGATGCAGCGTGCGCTGGGCAACCGCCCGGACGTCGTCAACTACGAAGACCGCCTCGCCACCCTGTTCGACGAGGTGGACGAGCCGAAGGCCGCGGCGGCCGCCCGCGAGCGGGCCGCGGGGCTCCGCGCCGCCAAGCAAAAGGCTGACGCGAAGCCGCAGTAGGGGTAGGTATGACGCCTCGTGGAATCGCGGAGGGTGTCATCGCCATCTCGCATCGCAATCGGCCGCCTCGGCGCCTCGACGTCGTGCTCCCCGACCTCTTCGACCACGTCGGCGGCATCGCGCGCATCTCTCGCGCGACCGTTCTCGCGTGTCATCAACACGCCGCGCGGCGTGGCTACCGGCTGACCGTCCACGCGCTCCGCGACACCGGCCCCGAGTTCGATCCCACCTACCTCCCCGAGCCCTCGCGCTACCGCGCCTACAACGGCTCGCGCGCGCGCCTCGCCGCCGCCGTCCTCGGGTCGGCCCACGCCCCGGGGCACGCCGCCACGGTCTTCGGCCACGTCAACCTGGCCGCCCTCGGGCTCCTGTTCCCGCCCCGGCTCGCCTGGCCCCCGCGCGGGCGCTACGCCGTCATCCTGCACGGCATCGAGGTCTGGAGCCCGCTCCCGACGGCGCGCCGCCTCGCCCTCCGCGCCGCCGACGCGCTGTGGCCGATCAGCCACTACACCGGTGACCGCGCCGCGACCCTGCACGGGTTCGACCGCGCGCGCCTGCGGATCATCCCGAACTGCCTCGACCCCGGCTTCGCCGTCGCCGAGCCCGCCGCGGCCGAGCGCCGCGACGACCCGCCGTACTTCCTGGCGGTGACGCGGCTCGAGCCGAACACGCCGAAGGGGGTGGATCACACCATCGCCGCCTTCGCCCAGGCCGCCTCCGACCTCCCCGCGGGCGCCCGCCTGATCATCGCCGGCGCCGGCGCGGATCACGCCCGCCTCGACCGCCTCGCGTCGGTGCTCGGGGTCGGCGACCGGGTCGAGCTGGCCGGCCGGGTCAGCGGCCAGCGCCTCGCCGAGCTCTTCCGCGGCTGCCTCGCCTTCGTCCTGCCCTCGGCCAACGAGGGCTTCGGCCTCGTCTTCGTCGAGGCGATGTCCCAGGCTCGCCCGGTCATCGCGGCGGGCTCCGGCGGCGCCCCGGAGGTGGTCCTCGACGGCAAGACCGGGGTGCTCGTGGACCACGGGGACGTCGCCGCCATCGCCAGGGCGATGATCGATCTGGCGACGTCCCCCGGGCGCGCCGCGCGCCTCGGCGCCGCCGGCCTCGCCCGGGTCCGGGGGCGCTTCACCTTCGAGCGCTACGCCGCCGACATCGCGGCCGCCCTGGACCACCTGGTGCCGGGGTCGCTGTGATGGACCTGCCGACCTCGACCCCGCCCCCCGCGGTGCCGCTCTGGGTCGAGCTCGCGCGGCTGCTGCGCCCCGGCGTCGACCGTGGTGACCCGGCCTGGGGCTGGCTCCGGCGGGTGCTGTCGGGGCGCCCCCCCCACCCCGGGGTGGTCGTGGACTGGGACGCCGTGGCGCTGGCGTCGCGGCACGCCGAGGTCGCCGTCCTCGCCGCCGAGGCGCACCCGGAGCTGGCGCGCCGGCTGGACGTCGCCGTCCGCCGCCAGACGCTCGTCGACATGAACCTCGAGCTCGCCCTCGACCGCGTGGTGCGCGCGCTGTCCCGGGCCGGGGTCACCCGGGTCGCGCTCCTCAAGGGGGCCGCGACCGCCCACACCCTCTACGACCGCCCCCTCCAGCGCTTCCGCCGCGACATCGACCTGCTCGTCGCGCCGGAGGCGCTGCCGGACGTCGTCGTCGCGCTGCTCGCCGACGGCTGGCGCGAGGACGTCTCGGTACCGGACCGCGCCCGCGGCATGGGCGCCGCCCGCGCCTGGCCGCTGGTGCTCGACCTGCCCATCGGGGAGATCGGCTGCGACCTCCATCAGCGGATCTTCGACGGCGGCTACGCGGCGGTCGACCCCGCCGGCGTGCTCTCCCGCGCGCGACCGGGCCTCGCGCCGCTGCCGGTCCCGAGCTCCGAGGACACGCTGCTGGTGACCGCCGCCCACATCGCCAAGGGTGGCTTCGGGGAGCCGCTCAAGGCCTGGGTGGATCTGTGGCGGGCCGCGACCCACACCGACCTCGACGTCGCCGCGACCCTCGCCCGCGCCCGCGAGTGGGGGGTGAGGGCCGCCACCTGGGGGGCCCTCGGCGTCGTCCGGCGCTGGTTCGGCGCCAAGCTGCCCCCGGCCCTGCTGACCGGCCTCGCGCCGCCCCTGTGGCAGCGCCGCACGCTCCAGTGGCTCTTGGCGGGGGAGGGCGCGCACCCGGTCCGCCAGGACCTCTCGCGCCACGCCGCCAGCGCGATCCTCGGCCCCCTCGCCCTCGACGACCGGGCCGCCCTCGGCGCGTGGGTCCGGCAGCGCCTGGTGCGCCGCCTGCCGGTCGCGGTGGGAGGCGAGCGGTGAGGATCCTCCAGGTCATCGCCGGGGTCGCCGACGACTGGGGCGGCCCCTCGAAGGTCGTCCACGAGCTCTCCCGCGCCCTCGCCGCCCGCGGGCACGAGGTCGAGATCGTCGCCACCGACAACGCCCCGGGCGGCACGCGGCTCGACGTCCGCCGCGGGGTCTCGCTACCCCAGCCGGGGGGCTACCAGCTGCGCTACCACCGCTGCGACCTGCTGCGCCCCCCCTACCTGTCCGTCGGCCACACCGCCGACGTGCTCCGCCGCGCCCGCGACTTCGACGTCGCCCACGTCCACGGCCTCTTCAACGTCCCGGTGACCGCCGCGCAGGCCGCGCTGCGGGCCCGCGGGGTGCCCTACCTCGTCCGCGCCTGCGGGATGCTCGATCCCTACAGCCTCGAGCAGCGCGGTCGCGCGAAGGCCGCGTACCTCCGGCTCCTCGAGCGCCCGAACCTCGAGGGCGCGGCGCGGATCCACGTCTCGACCCGGTTCGAGGCCGAGGGCGTGCGGGCGCTCGGGCTCCGCACGCCGATCGCGATCGCGCCCCAGGGGGTCGACCCGCCGCCCGCGGCGCCCGCGGGGCGGCCTCACCCGCGACCGTATCTGCTGTTCCTCTCCCGCATCGCAAAAAAGAAGGGTCTGTCGCTGTTGATCGACGCCTTTGCCGAGCTTGCTGCAACGCAGCATGGCGTCGACCTCGTGATCGTCGGTCCGGACGAGCTCGGGCACCAGGCGGAGATCGCCGCGCGGGTCGCCGCGCGGGGCCTGTCGGGCCGGGTGGTCTTCCCGGGGATGGCGCGGGGCGCGGACAAGGCCGGTTGGTTCGCCCACGCCGAGGCGTTCGTGCTGCCGTCGGACGACGAGAACTTCGGCGTCGTGGTGGTCGAGGCGGTGCAGCAGGGCGCGCCGGTCGTGGTGAGCGATCGCGTCGGGCTCGGGGACGCCGTCACCGACACCGGCGCCGGGGTGGTGGTCCCGCGCGAGGTCAGCGCTGTGGTCGCGGCCCTCGGCAGGGTCCTCGAGCGCGGCCGTGGCTCCTACGCCGACGCCTGCGCGGCGATGGCGGCGCGCTTTCGGTGGGAGCACGCGGCGGAGCGGATCGCGTCGATCTACGCCGAAGTTGTCGCCGAGGCTTCGCGGCGGGCCGGTTGAGCGGTTAGAGTGCGCGATCGGAGGTGGTCCATGTGGGGTGTCTGGCGGTTCGTGATCCCGATCCTGATGTTGGTCACGGCGGGCTGCAAGGTCAGTAAGATCGGCGCGCACCTCGCGGACTCCGGGGCCGCGGACACGGTCGTCGCCGACGTCGCGGACGTCGCGGACGTCGTTGCCGACGTCGCGGACACGAGCGCCCCTGCCGACACCCTCTCCGACGACACCGTGGACGCGCTGGCGGACGCCGCCGAGGACACGCGCGTCACCCCGGTCTGCCCGTGGTCGGACTACGGCGAGGGGCTCAAGGGCGGGGCGGTGACCTGGATCGGCTTCGACCCACGCGCCAATGGCCTGATGTTCGCCGTGGCCGGAGGCGTGCTGTCGCGCAGCCAGGACAGCGGCGCCTCATGGGAGCGCTGGTCGACCCGCGATGACGGCTTCGGGCGCCTCGCCTTCCCGAGCGACGACCCGAAGGGGGTGCTCGGCACCTCGGGGTCGGGGCTCCTGGCGTCGAGCGACGGCGGCGTCACCTTCGACGTCCGGGCCCTCGCCGGCTTCGGCCTGCGCGCGCTGATGATCCACCCGACCGCGCCCCAGCGGATGTTCATCGGCACCCAGGGGGCCGGGATCTGGCGCAGCGACGACCACGGCGACAGCTGGACGCCGTTCAACGTCGGCGTCCCGCTCATGGAGGTCCGCTCCATCGCCTCCCCGCGCGACCAGGCGGACGTCGTCGTCGTCGGCGGCATCCTGCTCAACGACAACCTCGGCTTCTCGAACGACGGCGTGCTGCTCTACTCCGGCAACGGGGGGCTCAGCTGGACCGTCGCCGAGGGCGGCATCGGCTGGGCCGACGACGTGACCTTCTGCGACGACAGCACCGTCTTTGCTGCGGCGCGAAAGAGCGTCGCCAGGAGCGACGATGGAGGTCTTACCTGGTCCCTCGTGCCGGGCTTGGCCGGGCTGGACGTCCTTCACATCGCGGTCGCGTCGGACTGCGAGACGCTCTACGCGATGGTCTACACCAAGGGGATCTACCGCTCCTTCGACGGTGGCGACACCGCCGAGGGGCCGTTCACCGAGGGGCTCGAGCTCGAACCCGGCCGAGAGAGCGCCAACCGCCTGGTGATCGACCCGTCCGATCCGACGTCGCTCTTCGTCGCCACCTACGCGGGGCTCCTCCACAGCGAAGACTCCGGTGCCAGCTGGGCGCTCACCGACAGCGGCAACGGGGTGGCGATGCACACGCTGACGGTGAGCCCGGCGGCCCCGGCGCGGCTGCTGGGCTCGACCTGGGGTTCCGGCGCCTGGCAGCGGGTCGACCCCGCCGCCGTCTGGGAGCGGGAGTCACCGGCGGAGCTGCCGCGCGACTTCGTGTACGCGATCCACGCGGACCCCTCCGTCGCCGATCGCTGGTTCATCGGCACGACGAGCGAGCTGTGGCGCACGACCGACGCCGGCGCGACCTACGACGCCGTCGGGCTTCAGACGACGAACGTGTTCGACATGGCCTTCCTCGGGTCGGGGACGATCCTCGCCGCGACCCAGGTGAGCGGGGTGCAGCGCAGCGACGACGGCGGCGACAGCTGGGTCGCGTCGAACACCGGCCTCACGCCGTTCGCGACCTCGGCCGGGACCTTCATCGACGCGCGCCACCTCACGCTCGCCGCCGGGGGCACGCTGTACCTCGGGACCAACGGGGGCGGGCTCTACACGAGCAGCGACAGCGGCGCGAGCTGGACGGCGATCACCGTCGACCAGGGCGTCAGCCGGGTGGCCGCGCTCGAGGTGTCGCCGGGCCCGCCGGAGGTGCTGTACGCCGTGGTCGCGGACGCGGGGGTGGTCCGCAGCGAGGACGGGGGCGTGACGTGGACGTCCGGCGGCAGCGGGCTCGAGTCCCTCGACATCACCGACCTGGTGGTCGACGCCGAGGGCGGCGCGCTCTACGTGTCGACGATGCGCAACGGGGTCTTCAAGAGCCTGGACGGGGAGCACTGGGCGCCGTTCGACCGCTTCTGCGTCCCGGTGCGCGGCTTCGACGGGCTCGCGATCCTCGAGGACGCTGACGGGACCTGGCTCGTCGCGGTCCAGAGCGGCGGCGGGGTGTTCCGCGACAAGCTGCGCTGACCCGGTGTGATTCACGGGCTGGCCGAGGGGTCAGTGCGACATCCTCAGGCAGCGTGGGCGCGGGCGTGGGCGTGGGCGTGGGCGGCAGCGTGCGTGGGCATGGGCGTGGGCGTGGGCGTGGGCGTGGGCGTGGGCGTGGGCGTGGGCGTGGGCGTGGGCG
>PHBI01000197.1 GCA_002841945.1 Deltaproteobacteria bacterium HGW-Deltaproteobacteria-14 | reverse complement strand
CGTCGTCGACTGGCTGACCGTGGCCCGCGCGGCGCGGCGAACGCCAGCCACGCGGCGCGCCCCCGCCGCCGCGACCCGAGCGCGCGCCCTCGCGTAGCCATCGCGTGACGGCGGCGCGCCCTCAGCGCCGTGACCCGCAACGATGCTTTGACAGCGGCGGCGCCGGCTGGGACGGTCCGGTCAGCGCGGGCGTCGCAGCTCGCGCGCCACCGACGCGGGCGGAGCGCGGGCCGGACGGGGCGCCTCCGATACTGCGCCGCACAGTCGAAGGTCCCTCATGAGATTCTCTCGTTGGCTTCTCCCATGCTGCGTTGCAGCAGGGCTCGTGGCGTGTGGCGATCCCGCCGCGACCAACACGGCCGACGCGACCGCGCCCATCGCAGACGTCGCCGACACCCGCGAGGAAGGAGACGGGGACGTCACCGCCGCGCCCGACGCGGCCGACACACGCGCCGACGCCGAGGACGCGGCCGACGGAGGCGACGCCGACGACGACGCCCGGGTCGACACGACGCCCCCGGACCCGGACCTGGACTCCGACCGCGACGGCGTGCGCGACCTCGAGGAGCTCGCCGCCGGCACCGACCCCTTCGACCCGGCGTCCGCCCCGGCCTGGCACCCCGAGCGCACCGCTCGCCCGCGCCTCCACCTCGACGCCGCCGACCTGCCCGCGCTGCGCGCCCTCGCCGCCTCCGACGACCCCGCCGCCACCACGCTCCTCGCCCGGATCCGCGCCTACGCCGCCCGCACCCCGCCCGACTGGCCCGAGGTCGACCCGTGGGAGAGCGGCACCTCGACGCTCCTCGCCCGCATCGCCGAGACCCAGGCGTTCCTCGGCCTCCTCGACCAGGACCCCGACGCCAGCGCCGCCGCCGCCGCCCTCCTCGCCGCCCCCTACCCCGACCCGACCCCGCTCAACGCCGGCGTCTACCCCGACTCCCACTACAACCTGTACGAGTCCGAGGCCCTCGTAGCGGCCTGCCACGCCTACGACCTCCTCGCCGGCACCCCGGGGCTGCCCGCGGCGGACCTCGCGGCCGCCCACGACCGCCTCGCCCCCCGCGTCGACACCTTCGCCGCGATGATGCTCGAGCCCGGCGCCTTCAACACCTTCCTGCTGCTCGCCCAGAACAACCACCTGATGAAGGTCTTCGCCGCCCTCGGGGTGTGCGCCATCGCCCTCCCCGACCGCCCGGACGCCGCCCGCGACCTCAACGAGGCGGTCACCGGCCTGACCTACCTCCTGTTCGACGTCCAGGCCACCCCCGACGGCGGCTACGCCGAGGGCTGGAACTACCTCGCCTACGGCGGCCAGAGCTGGCTCGCCCTGATCTGGGCCTGGCGGCGCTTTCTCGGCCCCGAGCCGGGCTGGCCGCTCTACCCGGGCGGCGCCGCTACCCCGAGCGACACCGCCAGCGGCGCCATCGCGGACTACGGCGACCTCGCCGCCCACCCGACCTTTCGCGCCATGTTCCGCGCCGCGCTCCAGACCGCGCGCCCCGACGGCCTGTGCCTGCCGACCGACGACGCCAACGTCGTCCCCCTGCCGACCCTGCTCGCCGCGGCCCTGCTCAACGAGCCAGCGCTGGCCGCCAACGCCGCCCTCCCCGCGGTCGCCTTCGACGCCGGGGCCCTCGACGTGCTGACCTTCAGCGCCCTGCCCCAGGTCCCCGCCCCCGCCCCGCCCGCCTGGCCCCTCGACGAGGTCTTGGATGAGGCCGGCTTCGCCGTCTTCCGCAGCGACCGCGGCCCCGACGCGACGCTGCTGGTCCTGCTCGGCGAGCACGGCCGCGCCCGCAGCGCCGGCATCGGCCACGAGCACGCCGACAGCCTCGCGCTGCTGCTCCACGCCCACGGCGAGCCCCTCGCCATCGATCCGGCCTACGTCGACTTCGAGCACCACGACCTCGTCAAGCGCGGCCGCGACCACAACATCGTCCTCGTCGACGGCGAGGGCCCGCCCTTCCCCTTCGAGGTCACCGCCCCGAGCGGCGACGCCTGGCTCGGCCCGCTCGAGGGAGACGCTGCGCGCACCACCGTGATCGGCCGCACCGCCTACCTCGGCGTGACCCTGTGGCGGCGCGTCCTGCGCGTCGACGGCGCGACCTTCGTCGTCGCCGACCGCGTGGTCGCCGACGACGGCGCCCCGCGGACCTACACCTTCGCCCTCAACGGCCTCGGCGGCGGCGACGTCCCCGACGGCAGCTTCACCCTCGCGGCCGACGGCGCGACCTGGACGCGCCCGCTCGCCGCCCTCCGCGTCGTCACCGCCGCGACCAACGGCGCCCTGACGACGACGAGCCGCCTCGAGGAGCACGCGACGGCCCACGGCACCTTCGCCCTCCACGCGACCCTCGACGCGAGCGCGACGATGGCCACCGACGCGGGTTTCCTCACGCTCCTCGAGCCCGAGGCGACGGGCGCCGCGCCCGCCGCCGTGACGGTGGCTCAGGTCGCCCCGGGCGTGGCCTTGGCGACCCGCGACAGCGCCGGCGTGGTCACGCGCTTCGCCTCGAACACGACCGCTCAGGCCGCCGTCGTCGCCGTCTCCGGGCAGGCGATCGCGGTCCCGCCAGGGCTCTCGGAGCTGGGCCCCGACGGCGGCGTCACGCGCACCTGGCCCCTCGTCGGGCCCTAGGGGGCCCGCGCCGAATTGACTTGTCGTCTCGCCGGCGGATCCGCCGCCGTCTGCGCGTCCCCGAAAGCTCGGAAGAGGCCCTGATCCTCGCGACCGCGCGCGCCGAGGGGCACCCCCGCGGCGGCGCAGGCGACGGCGACGGCCCGCGACCCGGCGGCTGAGTAGGCTTGCTCATTCTGGCGCGCACGGGCGGATCGCCTTTGACCGAGCCCGCCCCGCGACGTCACCGTAGGCCGGAGCTCGCTCTCCGAGATCCAACCCGCCACATCCTCCAGCCGACCGACGCCGAGGTGAACCCATGGTCGCCACCGCCCAACTCGAGCAGGCCGAGCGCGACGCGACGAGGCCCCCCCGCGGGCGACTCGTCCATCGCTCGGCCGAGCTCGCGCGGCGCCGTGAGGTCCCGTCCAAGGGCGGCACCGTGGACGACCACACCCTCGCCCTCGGCGCCGACCCGGTGCAGCTCAGCCGCCTCGACGGCGCGGTCACGCACGTCCACCACGAGGTCGCGATCTGTAACAGCGAGATCTTTGGCGATCCGCTGCCGCCGGGTCTCGCGCTGCAGCGCAAGGCCCGCGGCGGGGGTGCCGCGCCCAAGGCCGACGGCCAGCGCGCGACCGCCAAGACGGAGTGCGTCAAGGTCCCCCACGCGAAGGGGCTCTTCAACGGCCAGGTCGCCCCGGGGGTCGGGCTCGACCTCGAGCGCGTGTGCTTCACCTGGTCCAAGGGCGCGGCGACGAACGGCGCGGCCTCGTTCCAGACCGTCATGGCCGGCGTGATGCGTCAGATCGCCAGCGCGCCCAAGGACTCGAAGCTCACCCTCTCCTTCGGCTTCAACCTGCCGCTGCCCGGCACGGGTGGCGTAGGGAACATCGGCCTCGGCTTCACCGGCGAGGTCGGCGCCCAGGGCAACCACGAGCTCAAGGTCAAGCTGATCGGCCAGCTCCAGGGCGGCATCTCGACCGCCGTCAAGGACCTGTTCGAGATGTACCTCCAGGCCGCCGTCGGCCTCGTCACCGAGGTCCAGGCCCCCGCGGACCGGATCGGCACGTTCCTGGCCATGGCCACCGCGGGCCACGTCAAGAACATCGCCGAGCACCTCCCGAGCACCCCGGCCGTCCTCGCCCAGGCCAAGCTCGACGTCGCCGCGGCCTACGCGGCCGCGGTCCAGGCGGTCGCCAAGGTGGCCGCGGCCACCCCGTCGGCGTACGTCCAGATCGGCATGTTCGGCGCCGTGAAGCACGGCGGCAGCCTCAACCTCCCGGGGGACAAGAAGCTCGGCGCCAGCGCCGCCGTGGGCGTACACAACAGCGAGCGCTTCCAGAAGCACAACTCCGGCAAGGGCAGCGGCGCCGACTTCGCCGTCGCCATCCAGTCCCCCCTCGTCGAGGGCGGCGTCACGCTCAAGGGCGACACCTTCGGCAACACCGAGATCGAGGGCACGGCGCTGGCCCCGAGCGGCAGCGCCACCGCGATCATCGCCGCCCTGCTCGGTCCGCTGCAGCAGATCCAGGCGCAGCTCGGCGGCTCGGACGCCCCGCCGAGCCTGCTGTCGCAGGCCTCCTCCGCCGCCGCGAAGGTCACCGCGGCGAAGGTCGGCGCCGGGCAGAAGCTCAAGCTCGCGCTGCGGTGGAAGCGATCGAAGCTCGCCCCGAAGTGGGCCTTCACCTGGCGCGTCGCCGCGGTGACGCCGATCGGCCAGGCCGTCGGCTCGTCGACCCGCACCGGTGGCTACGCGAGCGCCGGCGCGGAGACGGTCGTCGCGAGCGGCGGCGGCAAGGTCCAGAAGCGCGGCCTCCTCGACCGGGAGGCCGCCTCCCCGGAGGAGACGCGGGCGGCGGCGGCCCGCGGCGTGAGCGGCGGTGGCGGGGCCCTGCCCTGGCTCGCGACCCTGCAGAAGGCCTTCGGCCCGCACGACCTCGGCGCCGTGCAGGCCCACGTCGGCGGGGCCGCCGGGCAGGCCGCCGACGCCATCGGAGCCGAGGCCTACGCCACCGGCGGCCACGTCGCCTTCCGCAGCGCTCCCGACCTCCACACCGCGGCCCACGAGGCGGCCCACGTCATCCAGCAGCGGGCGGGGGTGGCGCTGTCCGGTGGCGTCGGCGCCGCCGGTGACGCGTACGAGCGGCAGGCCGACGCGGTGGCGGACCGGGTGGTGCGCGGCGAGAGCGCTGCGGACCTGCTCGGCGCCCGCGCGGGGGACGCGACCGCGGCGCACGGCGTCCAGCGCAAGCCCGCCGGGGCGGTCAAGGACGCGGCCAAGATCAAGCGCGACTACCTCGAGAAGGTCGCGAAGTGGAAGGCCAAGCGCCAGCTCAAGGACGTGCGGCACGGAGCGGTGATGGACGGCAAGGGAGACATGGCGCCCTTCGTGAAGGCCGTCTTCGAGACCGTGATGTCGTCGTCGGCGCCGGTCATCGCGTCAAACCAGGGCAACG
Organism: Deltaproteobacteria bacterium HGW-Deltaproteobacteria-14; assembly: GCA_002841945.1. Classification (GTDB taxonomy): domain Bacteria; phylum Myxococcota_A; class UBA9042; order PHBI01; family PHBI01; genus PHBI01. The sequence goes on along the minus strand of PHBI01000197.1, from coordinate 6,284 downwards.
TCCTCGAGATGCTGGTCAACGGCGCCAAGTCGGGCCCGATCATCACCAAATTCCAGGGCGCCATCCAAGGATCCTCGAAGCAGGGCATGTCGCCCGCCGACGTCCTCGAGCTCGCCCTGCAGGCCGCGGGCGGCGACTACTCACTGGCCGTCCTCGCGGCGCACAACTACCTGAAGTGGCTCTGCTACGAGGGTCGCGGCGGCAAGCTCCCGGGCGCGCACCAGAGGGTCGTCTCGCGTCTGGCCAACCTGCGCCCGGCGGGCTCCAAGGGCGAAGCCGACAAGATGGGGCCCTGGTACCACTTCTTCAGCGTGCAGGTCGTCGCCAGCTTCTCCCCCACCAACCCCGGCGCCATGGCCAAGCTCGCCGGCCTCGTCGAGCACAACCTGCGCACCCCCGGCGCCCAGCAGCTGCGCAAGGGCACGAACCTGGTCGGCGGCAAGGGCAAGGCGGCCATCTCGAAGCTCGACCCGAACAAGGCGGCCGCCGACGAGCTGTCTTCCGAGATCGTGGACACCGTCCACGGCGCCCCCGGGGCCGCGGGCAACGCCATGAACAGCGTCGCCGGCGCGATGCTCTCGTCCGCCTCGGCCTCGCTGAACCAGGTCGCGAAGGCCAGTCAGTTCTACGGACACCTGTTGGGCGGCGGCAGCCCCGACGACTTCGTGTACGACCCGGAGCTCTGAGCTTCGTCCCGGGCGGCGGGGTCGGAGACCGACGGCGCGCGCGCAGCCCGCGGGGCGAGCGCGCCCGCTACGGCGTGCGCACGGCGCCGGAGAGGCCGATGAGCCGGATGTCGACGCCGTCGTAGTCGGGCTGGAAGTAGACGAGCGCGACGTCCTTCTGGAGCAGCTCGGCGCGGAGGGCGGCCGGGAGTCCCGGCTCGCGCGCTGGCTCGAAGACGAACTCCTCGCTGAAGTTGTGATGGAACGGGTGATAGGTCTGCGACCAGTACCCGTGCAGCACGATGGGCTCGGCGGTCAGCCCGGTGATGCGCGTCTCGACCCAGCGGGCCAGCGGCGCCGTGTAGCCGGCGACCTCCCCGCTCGTGGCCGCCGGCCAGGCGAAGTCGACGGCGACGGTCACGCCGCCCACCGTCCCCTCGCGGTGCTGCAGCAGCTCGCCGTCCACCGGGGCGTCCGCCGGGCAGGCGCCGAGCACGATCCAGTCCGTGTCGGTGGTGCCCCAGCCCTCCCAGGTGTTGTCGACCTGGGGCGTGGCGTAGACGATCTGCGTGGTCATGTAGAAGTCGCCGAGGACCTTCAACGGGCTCCGGTTCGGGCCCACGGAGCGCTCCACGGTGGCGGTCAGGGACCACGTGCGCTGCAACGCACCAGCGCCATCCGACCAGCTATTCATTATGTTATCATCATCTACTTTGTGCACCGCACCAGACCACGTCCCGGGGACGCCGGAGAGGGTGACGGTCCCTGCGCCGCCGAGGTCGAGGAGTTCGGCCGTCGAGGCGGCGTAGAACGAGGTCGCGGTGCCGGCGGCGTCCAGCCAGGTGCCGTTGGTGGTTAGCGCCAGGCGCACCTTGCCGCGGTGGTTCCCGAGGCCGGTGCCCTGCTCGCCCTGGTAGGTGCACAGGGTCAGCGGCGCGTCGGACGGCAGCAGGTAGGTGGTGAAGCTGGCGGTGGTGTCGGGGCGCGGCAGCGGGCGGACCTGCTTGACGACGAGGTCGCCGCCCGGGGCGACCTGCTTGTACTCGAAGTCGAGCAGATACTGAGCGCTGGCCCCGGGGAGGGCGGTCCAGGCGGTCGCGACGGCGTCGAAGAGGTCGGTCAGGGCGCGGTACTCGTCGTCCCAGGCGAGCACGTACTGGCCGAGGGGGAGGAGGCTCGAGCCCTGCTGGAGGTAGAAGTAGGTGCCGAAGCTGAAGGCGTCGCCGGTGACGACCTCGGGCTGGGCGGCGCCGTCGGGGTTGGTGACGCTGACGGCGCCGGCCTGGGTCACCAGCTCGAAGTGGCGCGTGGGGGAGCCGGACTTGCTCATGGTGGCGACGCCGTTGGCGAGCTCGATGGCGTCGGGGAAGCTGTAGTGGGCGAGGACGGCCATGCCGACGGTGGCCTCGTCGACCAAGTGGCGCAGGCGCTCGAGGGTGGCGTTGTCGTTGTAGAAGCTCGCGTAGACCTTCTTCAGCGCGCGGAAGACGCCGCGCTCCTTGGCGTCGCTGGGGTCGCAGGCGCTCGGGCCGGCGGCGTCGGCGTCGAGGTCGTCCGCGAGGCAGCCGCTGTAGCTGTCGTAGAGCCCAGCGCCGACGAAGGTCTCGGTGTCCTCCAGGTTGGTGGAGCTGCGAAAGCGGACCTTGCGGGTGGTCTCGGTGAACGGGGAGAGCGCCGCGAGGATGGCGCTCTGTTGCGTTGCGCTGAACGCGGCGTCGTCGGTGATCATCGCGCGAATCGCTTGGAGATCGGCCTTCATGGCGCCGATATCGGGGGGCCACGTGTGCGCCGCGAGGCGGGCGGCGATGGCGGCGCGGAGGGTCTGTCCGCCGGCGAGCTGCTGGTCGAGGAAGGCGTCCCAGAGGTCAAAGGAGAGGGCGACGGCGGGGGCCGGGGAGTTGTCGGGGATGGCGCGGCGGAGGAGGCCGAAGTGCGAGGCCTTGCCGCCGTAGTGGGCGACGTCGGCGGGGGTGAGGCCGTCGACGGAGGCGCTGATGGCGCCGGCGTGGGTCTTGTGGGCGTAGTCGAGGGGCGCGGGGGCCTTCAGGGCGAGGAGCTCCGCCTGGGTGGCGGCGTCGAGGCGGCCGTCGAGGTCGACGAGGGTGACGGTGCAGGTGCCGTAGGCGTCGGTGTACGTCGACGCGGCGCGCAGGGCGACGAGGTGGCCGGTGAGGGCCTGGGCGCGCGCGGCGGTGGCGGCGACGGCGAGGTGGACGAAGGGGACGCCGAGGGTCTCGGCCAGGATCGCGACGTGGGAGTTGGGGGTGCTGGGGGTGAGCGACACGACGCCGGCGACGTGGGGGACCTCGGCGGGGACGCCGTCGGTCAGCAGGAGGTCGCTCGGGGTCAGGGCGCCGGAGGCCCAGGCGGCCTCGATGTCGGGGCCGGGGACGTGGACGAGGCGGCCGATGGCCCAGCCGCGGGTGTAGCAGATGTCGCCGCCGGCCCAGCGCGCGGCGTCGCCGACCTGGACGCCGAGGGCGGCGTACCAGGCGGCCTGTTCGCGGACGGAGGGGGTCTGCTCGTAGCTCGGGAAGTAGAGCAGCGCGGGGGCGCCGCCGTCGTCGCTGGGGACGAGGGCGGCGGCGACGAGGTCCATGACGGCGTCCACGACGCGGGGGTCGAGGGGGTCGCGGGCGGCGAGCTGCACGGCGGCCTCGCGGGCGGCGCCGCGCGGGGGGTAGAGCACGGCGCCGAGGAGGGCCTGCTTGCCGTCGTTGTAGAGGGTGACGGCGTCGAACTGCTCGGGGGTGAGGTCGTAGAAAGGCGGGAGGCGCTCCTCGGCGAAGGGGAAGTGGAGCGGGTAGGCCTGGCTGTCCTGGAAGACGACGCGGGTCGGGTCGCCGGTGAGGACCGCGAACTTGATCCAGCGCGACTCGTTGGAGCCGCCGCTGATGACCGGAGAGAGGAAGGGGTCCTCGGGGTAGCCGACGGAGGGCTTCCACGACGGATCGGCGGGGATGTTCACGGCGGCCGCCGGCCAGGGCCACTCCCAGGGGCCGGAGGTGTCGACCTGGGCGGTGTCCTGGGCGGTGTCTCTTGGGGTGGTGTCGCTCGGGGCGGTGTCCGCGCCGTCCGCGGTGTCGAAGGCGTCGCCGTTGGCGGTGTCCTCGGGTTCGACGGTGTCCGCGGCGTCGACCGCGTCCGAGGGGGTGGTGGCGTCCGACGGACACGCGGTGGCGAGGGCGGCGAGCGAGGCGAGGGCCGCGACGCGCAGGAGACGGTAGGCGAGGGAGGCGTCCATCCTGCGTGGTTAACCGCCAGGCGCGGGTCGTTGCAAGCGCCGGGCGGACGCGGGCGGCAGGCGGAGAGGCGGTGGCGTCGTCGCGCGGCGGGTCGGCCGAGGGCCGTGACCCGGAGGTGCGTTTGGTGGTCGAGAATCTTGCCCGGCGAGCCGGCGCACCGTAGGACGCGGAGATGGACAAGCGCGCGCTGACGGCGCAGATGATTGCCAAGGTCCGGGAGAGCATCGCGGTCGCCGAGCGTGAGGCGGCCGCGGCCGCCGAGGCTGCCCGGGAAGGCGAGGAGCCCGCCGCCAAGCGCGAGGACGCGCGCATGGCGATCGAGTACGGCGGGCTCGCGCGGGGGCAGCAGCAGCGCGTGAAGCAGGCGCGGATGGTGCTGTCGGCCATCGAGTCCTTCCACCCGGCGCCCATCGCGCAGGGCGGGCGCGTCGAGGTCGGCGCGATCCTCGAGATCGAGGACGAGGACACCGGGGCCGGGCGGACCTTGTTCCTGGCGCCGGCGGGGGCCGGGCTCGAGCTGACCGGGCCGGACGGGGATGGGTTTCTGCAGGTGGTGACGCCGAGCTCGCCGATCGGCAAGGCGGCGATGGGGCAGCGCGTGGGTGACTCGATCGACGTGACGGTCGACGGCGAGACCCGGAGCTGGGAGATCACCTGGGTCGAGTGAGGGCGCGGGCGCGGAAATCCGCTTCCCGGGTCGAGCGGGGTGGGTATCCTGGCGGAGCCAGCGCGAGACCCGACGACGGAGGACGCCCGATGGTCAGTGAGCTCTTCGACCCTGCCCGCTGGGAGGCGGTGGCCGGCTTCGCCTTCCACGACATCACCTACCACCGCGCGGTCGACCAGGGGACGGTGCGGGTGGCGTTCAACCGGCCGGAGGTGCGCAACGCGTTCCGGCCGCAGACCGTCGACGAGCTGTACACGGCGCTCGACCACGCGCGGCGCTGGTCGGACGTGGGGACGGTGCTGATCACCGGCAACGGGCCGTCGCCGAAGGACGGCGGTTGGGCGTTCTGCTCGGGCGGGGACCAGCGGATCCGCGGGGCCGATGGCTACAAATACGCCGAGGACGAGGGCCCGGTGGACCCGGCGCGGCTCGGGCGGCTGCACATCCTCGAGGTGCAGCGCCTCATCCGCTTCATGCCGAAGGTGGTCATCGCGGTGGTGCCGGGGTGGGCGGTCGGCGGCGGGCACAGCCTGCACGTGGTGTGCGACCTGACGCTCGCGAGCGCGGAGCACGGGATCTTCAAGCAGACCGACGCCGACGTGGCGAGCTTCGATGGCGGCTTCGGCTCGGCGCTGCTGGCCCGGCAGGTCGGTCAGAAGCGGGCCCGGGAGATCTTCTTTCTCGGCTTCGACTACTCGGCGGCCGAGGCGCACGCGATGGGGATGGTGAACGCGGTCGTGCCGCACGCCGAGCTCGAGGCGACGGCGCTGGCGTGGGCCAAGGAGATCAACTCCAAGAGCCCGACGGCCATCCGGATGTTGAAGTACGCCTTCAACATGATCGACGACGGTATGGTCGGCCAGCAGCTCTTCGCCGGCGAGGCGACGCGGCTCGCCTACGGCACCGAGGAGGCCCGCGAGGGCCGCGACGCCTTCGTCGAGAAGCGCCCCCGCGACTTCTCCAAGGTGCCCTGGCGCTACTGACAGGAGGCGCCTCGGCGTCGGCCTGGCGCGCGGGGGCTGGACCGAGGGCCGAGGTCCTCGTCTTCGATGACGGCTTCCTCCACGCCGTGGGGAACGACGGCGACCTGCGTCGCGTCGTGCTCGTCCGGGAGGCCTGGCACCCGGACCTCGACGACCGCGAGCGCGAGGCGATGCACGGGGTCTACGGGCGCCTGATCAACGAGGCGAGCTGCGCGTGAGCCACACGAGGGCGCCGGCCCCGAGCGCCGACGCGACCGCGAGTCCCGCGAACGCCGCCAAGGCCCCGAGCTGGTCCATCACCAGCCCGACGCCGATCGCGGGCAAGCTGAAGCCGATGTAGGCGGCGAGGAAGTAGCCGCTCACCGCGCGCGCTCGGGTCTCGGGGTGGTGGGTCGCCAGCGCCAGGCCGCCGAGGTAGCCGTAGCCGTGGGTCGACAGCCCGCCGACGGCGACCCCGGCCAGCGCCAACCCCGGCGCCTCGGCCGCGAGCCCCGCCGCGAGCAGGGCGGCGCCGAGCGGCAACAGGAGCGCCCCGGCACGGACGGCGCGCCGCGGGGGGAGCCGCTGGGCGAACGGCTGGGCGAGCAGGCCGGCGCCGATGAGGACGAAGACCCCGGGCCCGGCCAGCGACGGCGCGCCGATCGCCGCGAACGCCCGCGGGAGCACCGCGACGACGGTGCCGGCGAGGCTCCACCCGACGATGATGGAGAGCGCCGCCAGCCCG
>PHBI01000196.1 GCA_002841945.1 Deltaproteobacteria bacterium HGW-Deltaproteobacteria-14 | reverse complement strand
GCGGCGGCGAGCGGCCCTTGCGACGTCCACGCGACCTGCGAGAACACCGACGGGGCCTATGCTTGTGTGTGCGCGGGCGGCTTTGACGGCGACGGGGAGTCGTGCGCTTCGGTCTGCGGCGACGGCGTGGTCGTGGGCGACGAGGGCTGCGACGACGGTTGGGTCGATGACGACGGCCCGGCGACCCCGGTCGGCGGGGACGGGTGCTCGGAGATCTGTCAGCCCGAAGCGGGCTGGTCGTGTGAGGTGGACGAGCTCCTCGGGAGCAGCGCGTGCGAGCCCATCTGCGGCGACGGCGCGGTGGTCGGCGACGAGGCCTGCGACGATGGCCACCTTCGGGGGGGCGGGGGGGGCGCCGAGGACGGCTGCGCGGCGGACTGCACCGTCGAGCCCGGCTGGGCGTGCGCCGCGTCCGACGCTGGCGTGAGCGTGTGCGCTCCGCTGTGTGGCGACGGCGCGCTGGATCCGGAGACCGAGGCCTGCGACGACGGCGACCTCGACGCTGGGGACGGCTGCGCGGCGGACTGCACCGTCGAGCCCCGGTGGCTGTGCGCCGGGAGCCCGTCGCTGTGCGCGCCGGACGGCGACGGCGACGGCGTGCCCGACGACGCCGACGACTGCCCCGCCGTGGCGAACCCCGACCAGGTGGACAGCGACGGCGACGGCGTCGGCGACGCGTGCGCGCCCGTCGCGGCGGCCGATGCAGGCGGAGGCGGGTGCGCCACCGGCGAGGGCGGCGTCCCCTTGACGGCCCTCGCGCTGCTCCTGCTGTGGTGGGCGCTCGTCCGCCGCGGCTCCCCTCGCGCTCGCCGCCCGCGTTGAGGCCGTGGCGCCCTCGCGGGCACAGGTGTGCGGCTGGTGAGCGTGACACGGCAGCGACTCCGCGAACGCGCCGCCACCGCGCCGGGTGGGAGCGGCGCGGTGATTGACGCGGGGGAGGACCGGGTCGAGAGTCGGCGCATGAAGAACGCGCGGGTCATCGTCATCGGGTGGATTGTGTGGGCCATGGTGGTGGGGACGATGGTGGGAGGCTGCGGCGACGGCGCGAGCGCCCCTGCGGACGCCGCGGACACGGCCGCCGACGCGGCCGACGGCGCGGCCGACGGCGTGGAGGACGGCGCGTCCGAGGACGCTGCGGACGCCGCCGACACGAGCGACGCGACCGCGGACGACACCGCCGACGTCGTCGTCATCGGCCCGCCACCGCTCACGTGGGCGCCTTACGTCCGCGGCGACTTCAACGACTGGGGCACCGGCTCGGCGCTCGTCTACCAAGGCCAGGGCGTCTATCAGGTGTCGGTCGCGATCGCGGTCGGCAGCCACATGTTCAAGATCGCCGACGACGCGTGGACCCTCTCGACCATCTATTCGACCGACGGGAAGAGCCACGTCGAGATCCCGCTCGCCACGCCCATGCCCCTCGTCAGCGCGACCGGCTACAACAACGACGCCGTGCTCAACATCCCCGCCGAGGGCCAGTACACCTTCATCTTGACGGTGACCGGCGAAGGCGCCGCCGCGAGCCTCGTGCTCGAGGTCGTCCAGGGCGACCTCACGCCCATCGACTACCCGGACGACTCCGCCGTCGAGACGTTCGCGGCGACCCCGTGGACCCCGTCGCCCCCGACCGGCGGCTCGGCGCGCGTGCTGGCCCCCGGCGCGCTCTTCGACGCGCTCGGCGTCGACGTGGCGGCGGGCGAGCAGGTCCAGTACCTCTACGGCGACAAGATCGACGGCTACTACGAGGGCTGGACCCACAGCTATACGACCGCCAGCCGCTACCGCCATCACGCCGGCTACCTCTTCACCTACGCGGCCTCCCTCGTCGACGGCGCGCTCCTCGACGCCACCCACGACGCGACCGGGACGACCCTCTACCCCTACGGGGCGCGCACGCGCTACGGCGCCACCCGCTGGGAGGAGCTCGTCCTGCACGGCGGCGAGCGCGCCCTGACCCTGCGCGTCCACAGCGACACGCCGGGCCGGCTCGCCATCGTCCCGAAGCTCGAGATGCGCCGCACGTCCACCGCCACCTGGCAGCGCCTGAACGACACCATGGTCTACGCCCTCGAGGCCGACCAGCAGCGGCCCGACGCCCCGAGCTTCGTCGCCATCGCCGGCGATCGCGCCCACACCGTCACCGGCGTCGACCTGACGCAGCGCCCCGAGCTCGGCGCGATCGTGGGCATCACCGCCTCGAGCCTGAAGCCCATCTTCACCACCGCGGACGCCGAGACCGACTTCCGCCTCTGCCTCGCCTTCGGCACGACCGCCGCCGACGCCGCCGCGCGCGCCCGGGCGATGGTCGCCACGGACACCGTGAGCGCCGCCCAGCAGCAGGTCTACGACTTCCTCGCGCGCGGCTACCTCTGGACCGACGACGCCACCTACAACCGCGCCCTCGCCTGGGCGCGGCTCTCGGCGCGGATGATGGTGGTCGAGGAGCTCGGCTCGGGGATCTGGGCCGGCCTGCCGTGGTTCAAGAACAACTGGGGCCGCGACACCTTCATCTCGTTGCCCGGCGCGCTGCTCGTCAGCGGCGGGTTCGACGAGGCCCGGGCGGTCATCACCAACTTCGCGTCGCTGCAGCAGACCGACGACAGCTCGAGCGACTACGGGCGCGTGCCGAACGTGGTCAACAGCCTCACCGACCTCAACTACAACACGACCGACGGCACGCCGTGGCTCGTGCGCGAGATCGCCGAGACGGTGCGCGCGACGGGGGACACGGCCTTTGGCGACGCCATGTTCCCGGTCGTCGAACGCTACCTCACGGGCGCCATCGCGAACCACACCGACGCCGATGGCCTCTTGACCCACGGCGACACCGCCACCTGGATGGACGCGGCCTTCACCGGCCCGGACGGCACGCTGCTGCCGTGGTCGGCCCGCGGCGACCGCGCCGTCGAGATCCAGGCGCTGTGGTACGTGTCGCTGCGGGTCGGCGAGGAGATGGCGACCGCGCGCGGCGAGACCGCCCAGGCGACGGCCTGGGGCGCTCTGGCCGACGGCGTCAAGACCCACTTCCTCGCGCGCTTCTGGGACGACACGGCCCACGTCATGGCCGACCGGGTGCGGGTCGATCAGAGCCGCGACACGAAGGTCCGCCCGAATCAGCTGATGCTGCTGTCGATCCCGTTCGAGGACCGGCTGGTGGGGCCCGACGTCGAGGCCCACGTGCTGAAGAACGCGGTGTCAGCGCTGTTGTACCCGTACGGCATCGCGTCGCTCGACCAGACGCACCCCTACTTCCACCCGCTCCACGACAACCAGGCGGCCTATCCGAAGGACGCGGCCTATCACAACGGCACGGTGTGGGGCTGGAACGCGGGCTTCACGGTGACCGCGCTGGTGCGCTACGGGCAGGTCGAGCTGGCCTACGCGCTGTCGCAGAACCTGGCCGACCAGATCCTCGGGCTCGGCACCCGCGGCGCCATGAGCGAGCTGCTCGACGCGCACCCGAACGCGCAGGGCGGGCTCACGCCGTCGGGGACCTTCGCCCAGACCTGGAGCGCCGCCGAGTACGCCCGCAACGGGCTGCAGGACTACGTCGGCTTCGCGCCCGACCTGCCCGCCGGGCAGCTCACGCTGTCGCCGTCGATCCCGGCCAGCTGGCAGACCTTCGAGGCCGAGGCCCCGTTTGGCGCGGCCGCGACCCTCTCGGTCGGCTTCTCGCGGCCGAGCGGGCGCCTGAGCTTCGTCCTGCGACACGACCACTCGGCGCCGCTGACCCTCGTCCTGCGGCCCCTCGTCGGCGGGGCGCGCTATCGGCTCGCGGTCACGCTCGCGCCGAACACGACGCGCACCGTGGTGGTCGACGCCGCGGGCGTCGGCGGCCCCACGGCGACCGTCGATGGGGCGACGGTCGCCGCGCCGACCCTCGATCAGGCAGATCAGGACGCGATCATCGGCACGCTCGGGGCCATCGCCCCCAACGTCGACGCCACCTTCCCGACCCTCGAGCAGCCCAACTACCTGCAGGGCATCATCGAGGCGGGCGCCTTCGAGTAGGCGGCCTCGAGCTCGAGCGGTCCGCGGGCTGTTCCGGTCCTCGGACTTCAAGGCCGCCGCGCGCGCCGCGGTCGCCCGCATCCAGGAGCGCCTCGCCCTCGGCGGCGAGCGTGGGGGGCTCAGCATCGCCCCCGACACCGCGGGCACCCTGAGCCTCGCCGCCGCCCCCCCGATCCTCGCGTCGGGGCGGTCGGGGGACCCCTCCCTCGCGGAGCCGGAGGAGACCTGAGCGCTACGGCTTGGGCTGGGCGCGCTTGAGCTCGTCGGGCGGCTCGCGCAGGTCCCACACGAGGCGAAACCAGCTCATGACCTTGAGGACGTAATACGTGATGTCGAACTGCCACCAGCGGAAGCCCTGGCGGGTCGACAGCATGTGGTGGTGGTGGTTGTTGTGCCACCCCTCGCCGAGGGTGATCAGCGCCAGCAGCGGGTTGTTGCGGCTGTGGTCGGGGGTGTCGAAGGTGCGGCTGCCCCACAGGTGCGCCAGCGAGTTGATGGTGAAGATGCCGTGCCACAGGGCGACGGTGCTCCACACGAAGCCGACGACGAGCCCCGACCAGCCCCAGATCGCCAGCACGGTGAGCGCGAGGCTGAGCGGCGGCAGGATCCAGAAGCGGTTCAGAAAGCGCAGCTCCGGGTAGCGGGAGAGGTCGCGGACGCGGGACCAGCGGGTCGGGGTGAGCGCGGGATCGAAGATCCAGCCGACGTGGCCGTGCCAGAAGCCGTGGACGACCGGGGAGTGGACGTCGCCCTCCTGGTCCGACCTCTGGTGGTGGACGCGGTGGTGGGCGGCCCACCAGAGCACGCCCTTCTGGGCGCCGGTCTGCGCGAGCCAGCCCAACAAGAAGGCGCCGACGCGGCTCGTCTCGAAGGTGCGGTGGGAGAAGTAGCGGTGGTAGCCGGCCGTCGCGCCGAACATGCGCACGACGTAGAGGACCGCGCCGACGATGAGGGCGTCGGTCGTCACGCCGGTCCAGATGGCCGCGACGCAGGCGACGTGGGCCAGCGCGAAGGGCAGGGTGGCGCTGATGCCGTTGTGGCGCTCGAGGTCGGGGTTCTCGAGGCGCTTCGGCGGGAGGTTACGCGGATCGGTGCGCTGGTTCATGCCCCGCAGGGTGCCCGAACGCCTTTCACGGCGCGGTCACCATGCCGTCACACCGTGTAAGAGTTTGGTCACAGCCCGGGCGAACGAGCGTCAATCGAGCAGCCCGCGGTCGGGCACGAACTTGTAGCCGGCGCCCCGGACGGACACGAAGTAGCGCGGGCGGTCGGGGTTCGGCTCGAAGTGGCGGCGCAGGCGCACGATGAAGTTGTCGACCGTGCGCGTGTTCGGGAAGTGCGCGAGCTTCCAGACCTTCTCGAGCAGCTCGGCGCGCGACAGGACCCGGCCCGGGTGGGCGGTGAAGTAGCGCACGAGGTCGAGCTCGAGCTTGGTGAGCGCCACCGGCGCGCCGGCCGAGCTCGCGCGGTGGCTCGTGAAGTCGATCTCGGCCTGGCCGAAGCGCACGACCTCGGCGGGGGCGGTCTGGGCCTGGGCGCGCTCCCAGCTCTGGCGGCGCAGGACGGCGCGGAGGCGCGCGAGCAGCTCGGCCATCGCGAAGGGCTTGGGCACGTAGTCGTCGGCGCCGACCTCGAGCCCGCGCACGCGATCCTCGGCGGCCGCGCGCACCGTCAGCATGATGACCGGGGTGTGATCGCCGCCGTCGCGCAGGCGCTGGCACAGCTCGAAGCCGCTGACGTCGGGGAGCTGCACGTCGAGCAGGATGGCGTCGAAGGCCGGGCCGAGGAGGTGCGCCGCCGCCTCGCGCCCGGAGCCGGCGATCACCGCCTCGAACCCCTCGAGCTCGAGGTTGAGCTTGAGCCCGCACGCCAGGTGCGCCTCGTCCTCGACGACCAGCACCCGCAGCGCCGGCCCGTGGGCCCCGTTGGCGGCGCTCACGTCGACTCCATGGGCGGCAGGGTCAGCGTCATCGTCGTCCCCTTCCCGGGGCCGGGGGAGGTCGCCTCGAGCCGCCCGCCGAGCGCGCGCACCAGGGCGGCGACCACGAAGAGCCCGAGACCGGTCCCGCGGCGGGCGCGCACGGCCTCGTCGTCGACGCGATAGAAGCGGGTGAAGACGCGCCGCAGGTCCTTCTCCGGGATGCCGATGCCGTCGTCGCTGATGGTCGCGACCACGCTGCGGTCGGGGCGCTGCGTGGCCGTGACGCGAACGTTGGGCGCGGGCCCCGAGTACTTGATGGCGTTGTCGACGAGGTTCTTGAAGATGGTCTCGAGGGTGGTGCGGTCGCTGACGACCGTGAGGCCGGGCGGGATGTTGATGGTCACGCCGGCGCCGGGGGCCAAGCCGTGGCGCGGGGGCACCTTGGCCGCGCAGTCGCGCACCAGCGCCTCGAGGGGGATGGGGTTCAGGGGGACGCCATCTCGCAAGTGCGAAAGGCGGCTCGCCTCGAGGATGTCGTCGATGAAGGCGCTCAGGCGCTCGACGTCCTCGAGCATCATGGCGCGCACCTCGGCGCGCTGATCCGGGCGGATGTCCTCGCGCTCGAGGGTCTCGAGGCAGAGCTTGAGCGAGGCGAGGGGGCTCTTGAGCTCGTGGGTGACCGAGTCGACGAAGGTGTTCTGCCGGCGCAGCTCGAGGATGCCCCGGGACAGCCCGACGCCGAACATCAGCAGCACCAGCACGAGGAAGGCGAAGGAGGTGACGCCGAGGATCAGGAGCCAGGTTTGGTGCGGCGCACCATCGGCGAACCCGACGGTCCAGCCGATGAGCAGGCCGATCGCGACGACGACGGCGATCGAGGTGAGGGTGATCGGGGTCGAGATGGAGCGCTGCCGGGCCGCCAGGGTCATGGCCCGGGCGGCGCGCGCGACACCCCCTGGGACCTCGTGCTTGTTCACCATCGGGCCCGAGCATCGCCGAGCGCGGCGCGGGAGGCAACGCGGGAGCGTAGGCATGGGGGGGCGCCCGAGCGCCTCCCGTGACGACCGTCGGCGGCGGGGCGACGCCGCCGTCGGAGGCGGCGCCGGGGCCGCACCCGAGCTGGACGAGCGAGAGCGCGGCGGCGAGGAGGGTTGGAGCGCCGTGGGTCATGCCGCGTCCCCATCGCATCGGTCGAGGACCTGCCGTTGCTTGGCTCAGCCCGTGTGGGCGTCGTGGCGGACCGCGGCCGCGATGAACTCGAGGAGCTCGGTCTGGCGCCAGGGCTTGCGGAGGAACGGGACCCCGGCGAGCTCGCCCGGGGTGCCGGCGGCGGCGCCCGGGGGCTCGGCGTAGCCGCTCGTCAGGATGACCGGCAGCTCCGGCCGCAGGACGCGCAGCCGGGCGAGGGTCGCGTGCCCATCGAGCCGCGGCATCGTCACGTCGAGGAGGATCGCGTCGAGGTGTCGCCCGTCCTCGATCTGCTCGAGGGCGTCGAGCCCGTCGGTGGCGGTGACGACCCGGTAGCCGGCGCGCTCGAGCACCCGCGCGGCCATCCGACGCACCGCGTCCTCGTCGTCCACCACCATCACGGTCGCGTCGCGCCCGGCGCTGGGCGCGGGTGCGGGCGCGGCTGGCGCGGCGGCCGTGGCCGTGTTGGGGGTGCTCGCCGGCAGCAGGACGCGGAAGCGGGCGCCGGCGCCCGGGGCGCTCACGACCTCGATGGCGCCGCCGTGGCCGCGGGCGATCCCGAGGGTGGTGGCGAGCCCGAGCCCGCGGCCGTGGGCCTTGGTCGTGAAGAAGGGGTCGAAGAGGCGCGCGCGGGTCGCCTCGGTCATGCCGGCGCCGTCGTCCTCGACCTCGATGCGCGCGTAGGTCCCCGGGGTGGCCTGGCGGAACGCGAGCGGCCAGCCCGCGATGGTCGCGGCGTCGCATTCGACGATGTCGGTGCGGATCCGGATGGTCGATCCGGTGGCGGTCACGGCGTCGGCCGCGTTGGTGATGAGGTTCATCACGACCTGGCGCAGCTGGCTCGGGTCGGCTTCGACGGCGATCGGCCGCGGATCGAGCTCCAGGACCAGCCGCGCCCCCTTCGGGAGCGAGACGCGGAGCAGGTCGCCGATGGCGCGGACCTCCTCGGCGACGTCGAGGGTCCGCGTCTCGAAGCGGGCACGACCGGAGTACGCCAGCATCTGGCCGCACAGGTCGGCCGCGCGCTCCGAGGCGAGCTCGATCGCGGCGAGAGAGGGCTCGATCGGGTGGTCGGCGGGGAGATCGCCGCGCACCAGCTCGGCGTGGCCCAGCACGACGGCGATGAGGTTGTTGAAGTCGTGGGCGATGCCGCCGGCGAGCACCCCGAGGCTCTCGAGCTTCTGGGCGTGCAGCAGCTGTTCGCGGAGGCTCGCCTCGGCCTGCTCGGCGCGCCGCGCGTTCGTGACCTCGTGGGAGTGGCCGATGATGCGCACGACCTGGCCGTCCCGGGCGCGCAGCGGGACCAGGGTGTTGATGAACCAGCGCTCCTGTCCATCCCCCCCGTCGACGACCGTGAGCTCGAACTGCGTCGCCTCGCCGGCCCGCGCGCGGTCGAGCTGGCGCGCGAAGACGTCGCGGGTCGCGGGGGGGAACAGGTCGAGCATCGGCGTCCCCACGAGCTGGTCATGGGGCAGGCCGATCATCGCGAGCCCCGCGCGGTTCATCGCCAGGATGCGTCCCTCGAGGTCGAACTCGTGGATGCAGGTGGGCGAGCTCTCGACCAGCGTGCGATAGCGCTGCTCGCTGTCGGCCAGCTCCGCCGCGACGCGGTGGCGTGCGCCGCCGACCGCTGCGAGGAGGCCGCTCACGCTGACGACCCCGACGAAGAGCCACAGCTCGATGAGCCGGGCAGTGACCGGCGGGGCGCCGTGGGCGGCGCCGACGTTGGTGACCCAGACCGCCACGGCCGCGGCGGCCCAGGTCGCCGTGGCCGCGCCGCGCAGGCCGTAGCGGAGCCCGGACCAGACGACGAAGGGGAGGGCGACGAAGGCGGGGATCGGGGGGGCGTCGGTCGGGATGCCGCTCGTGCGCCACGCCAGCACGCTCACCGCGACGAGGGCTCCCCCGACCAGGATCGGCTCGATCCACCCGGCCGGGGCGTCCTGCCTTGGACGCGGTTGGCCCCAGGCGAGGACGAGCGGCGTCACGATGAGCGCGCCGCAGGCGTCGCCGACCCACCACTGCGCCACCAGCGCCACGGTGTCCGCGGCGTCCGCGTCCCGGGCGAGGACGAGGGCGGCGACCCCGGCGCCGGCGGCGAGGAGCGGCGCGGCCAGCACGCCGATCGCGGTGAAGGCGACGAGGTCCTGGGGGCGCTCGAGCGTCGGCGACCAGCCGCGCACGCGGCCGAGGGCGTAGGCCCCGACGATCGCCTCGAGGGTGTTGCCCGCGGCGATCATCGTCGCGGCGGGAGGCGAGGCCGCGCCGGCGAAGGCGTTGACCGCGAGGGCGCCAAGCAGCACCCCCGGCCACAGGCGTAGCCCCCCGAGCAGGAGCGCCGCCAGCGCGATGCCGGTCGGCGCCCACACCAGCGTGACGCTGCCGTGGGTCGTCGCGAGCTCGAGCCCGAGCACGCCGGCCGCGAAGTAGGCGGTCGCGAGGAGCAGGACGAGGAGCAGGCTGGGCAGGCCGAGGTGTCTGGGCGAGACCACGATCCGAACATAGCAGACGGCTCTGGTTTCGCAATCGCACGGTGCAGCGCGCACCTCGCGTCCCCGGCCCGCCGTGCCGGTGGTGTAGCTGGCCATCGGGTAGGTGTGGACTGGGTCATCGGTGCTGTATGCTGCACTGCAACATGGGCGCGATCAGGGGCTTGACCCGCGGGCGGGGACAGCTCGTCTGGCCCCATGACCCAGCCGACCGCCGCTGACGACGTGCCCATCCTCGGCCGCTGCGCGTGCGGCGGGGTGCGCCTCGTGCTGACCCCGCCGACCGCCTTCGCGTCGCACTGCCACTGCGAGACCTGTCGGCGCTCGCACGCCGCGCCGCTGGTGACCTCGACGGCGGTCGCCGAGGCCGCGTTCACCGTGGCCTCCGGCGCCGAGCTCCTCGTCGGCTACGCCTCGAGCCCCGGGGTGACGCGGAGCTTCTGCGGGCGCTGCGGGACGCAGCTGGTCTACCGCAAGGCGGGGCTCGACCGCGTCTACGTCCCGGCCGCCGTCCTCGACCACCTCGATCGCCCCGTCGAGGCCCACGTCAGCTACGAGGAGCGCGTCTCCTGGCTCGCCGGCGTCGAGTCGCTGCCGTGCTTTCACGCCAAGGGCGACCAGGCGCTTCCCTGGGACACCGGCCGGCGCGCCTCGGCCTGACGTGCGTCACGCGTCGCGCGCCGGGGCGCGGCGGCGCCACTCGTACAGCGCGATGGCGGCGGCGGCGTTGACCGAGAAGGAGTCGACGCGGTCGGCCATCGGGATGGTGCCGAGGTGGTCCATCAGCCCGCGCACCGGCGCGGACAGGCCGAACGCCTCGCCGCCGACGACCAGCGCCGGCCGGTGGCCCTCGGTCGGGACCTCCCACAGGGGGACGCCGCCGCTGGTGACCAGGCCGACCAGCGGGACGCCGGCGCGACCGCAGGCCGAGCGCAGGACCCCGGCCTCCTCGAGGGGGAGGTGCAGGACCGGCAGGCGGAAGATCGACCCCATCGACGTCCGGATGGCCTTGGGGTGGAAGGGGTCGGCACCGCCCAGCGCCACGAAGCCGGCGACGCCCCCGGCCAGGGCGGTGCGGATCAGCGCGCCGGTGTTGCCGGGGTCCTGGATCTCGGCGGCCACCAGCAGCGTCGCCGGGCGGTGGGTCTGGCGCAGCGCGTCGTCGAGGTCCAGGGGGCCGGGGGCCGGGACGAGGGCGACGACGTCGCCGAAGGTGCGCCCCTCGACGAGGGTCGCGACCGCGTCCGCCGGCGCCGCGACGCAGACGGTCTGGGGGAGGGCGGCGAGCCGCTCGAGGACCCGGGCGAACCGGGCCGACGGCTCCGCGAGCAGCGTCGCGGCCGCGATCACGACGCTCGGGACGTGGCCC
The DNA here is from genome assembly GCA_002841945.1 of Deltaproteobacteria bacterium HGW-Deltaproteobacteria-14. GTDB lineage: Bacteria > Myxococcota_A > UBA9042 > PHBI01 > PHBI01 > PHBI01. The sequence goes on along the minus strand of PHBI01000196.1, from coordinate 494 downwards.
GCGGCCAGCGCGCGCTCGACGAGGCGGTAGCCCTCGAGCGGGATCCCGCCCGCCACCGCGCGCCCGCGCGGGGTAGTCGCGCGCTGATACTGCGCCGCCGCCGCCTGCCAATCCGTCTCCCACATGGTCTGAACCTAGCAGGACCGCCCCCGGCGGTGTCAATCACCTTGACAAACCCGGCCAGATGTCAATGTTGTTGACGCTCGCCGCGCGGCGCGCTGGCGAGCTCTCTCGGAGGTTTCGGATGGTCGACTCGGCGAAGCGTTTGGACACGGTGCGGGCGGTCGCCCTGGTGGACGCCCTGGGGCGTGTTCACGGCAAGCTCGCGGCGGTGGTGGCGGACGCGACGGCAGCCGGCGCGCTCACCCCGGCCGAGGCGGTCGCCCTGCGCGCGGTCACGGCCGCGCCCGAGGGGCTCTCGCAGTCGAGCTGGGGTCGCGACCTCGGCGTCAGCCGGCAGCGCGCCCACGCCCTCGCCGCCGGGCTCGCCGCGC
>PHBI01000195.1 GCA_002841945.1 Deltaproteobacteria bacterium HGW-Deltaproteobacteria-14 | reverse complement strand
GGCGGTGTCCCGGGGCTGGGAGCCCCGGGCGGCTCGTCCGGTGAGGGCGCCGACAGCACCTTCTGCGCCTTCGCGGGCGCGCCCGGGGGCGACGGCGGAGGCGGCGGCCACGGCGGTGGCGGCGGCTGTGGTGGCGCGAGCTACGGCGTCTACGTCTGGGGCGCGGCCGAGGGCGCGGAGCTGGGCGCGCTGCGCACGGCGAACGCCTTCGAGACCGGCGGCTCGGGCGGCACCGGCGGCGCCGGCGGCGCCTCCCTCGGGATGAGCGGCACCGCCGGCGCGACCGGCGGCGCGGCGGACGCGAACTTCTGAGCGGACGGACGGTGGGCGTCCCGCCCGCCTCCCTCACGACGCTCCCGCGGGCCACCGTGGTGGCGGCCGAGACCCCATCCCAGCGCTCGCGCGCGGGCCGGCAGGTGTTCCTTGCTTGTGAGGGGCCGGGGACCTATGTTGGCGCGATTAAATGCTGACCGATTGGAGGGTCACGTGCGCCCTGACAACTTCGATGACCGCCCCGCCATCAAACCGAGCGAGGCGTTCCTGCGCAAGCTCCCGAAGACGGACCTTCACGTCCACCTCGACGGGTCCTTGCGCCTCGACACCATCATCGAGCTCGCCGAAGAGCAGGGGGTCAAGCTCCCCGCGAACGACCCGGAGCGCCTGGCGAAGGCGATCCACATGGGTGAGATCTGCGACGACCTCAACGACTACCTGAAGGCCTTCGACGTCACCCTGAGCGTCCTGCAGACCGAGAAGGCGCTGTTTCGCGCCGCCTACGAGCTGGCCGCCGACGCCGCCGCCGAGAACGTCCGGCTGATGGAGGTGCGCTACGCGCCGAACCTCCACGTGCGCAAGGGCCTCGCCCTGACGCGCATCGTCGAGTGCGTGCTCGACGGGCTCAACGCCGCCCGCCAGGACCACGGCATCATCTGCAGCGTCATCGTCTCCGGCATCCGGCACATCGCCCCCGACCAGTCCCTGCGCCTGGCCGAGCTCGCCGTCGCCTACAAGAACAAGGGCGTCGTGGGCTTCGACCTGGCCGGTGCCGAGTACGACTACCCGGCCAAGTCCCACCGCGACGCGTTCTACCTGGTGCGCAACAACAACGTGAACTCGACCTGCCACGCGGGCGAGGCGTACGGCCCGGAGAGCATCCACCAGGCCATCCACGTCTGCGGCGCGCACCGCATCGGCCACGGCACCCGCCTGCGCGAGGACGGGGATCTGCTGAACTACGTCAACGACCACCGCATCCCGCTCGAGGTGTGCCTCACCTCGAACGTGCAGACGCGCGCCGTCACCGACTACCGCTCGCATCCCCTGAAGTTCTACTACGACTTCGGGATCCGGGTGACGATCAACACCGACAACCGCCTCATCACCGACACCACGGTGACGACCGAGTTCGTCCGCGCCGTCGATCACTTCTCCCTCGACATCTTCGACGTCCGTCAGCTCGTGCTCAACGGCTTCAAGTCGGCCTTCCTCCCGTTCCACGAGCGCCAGAGCCTGCTGCGCCGCATCTCGCTCGAGCTCGACGACTGCGTCAACTCGGAGCTCCGCGACCTGGGCTACGGCTCCGACGGGACCATCCGGACCGCGACCGACGGCTCCAAGCGCCGCACCCGGGTCGAGAACAAGGTCGACTCGACGGCCGTGGTGGCGGCGGCGAAGAAGAAGACCGAGCCGGTCGCCGCGGCGAGCTGATGAACGGCGCCCTCCCTCAGGCCGGCGTCGCGCCGGGCTAAGGGCCTCAAGGCGCGCCGACCGCGTATCGGCGGCGCGCCGACCACGTACCGGCGGCGCGCGGTCTCCCGACCGCGCGTCGCCGCGCTCACCTCCGCTCGACGCTCCCCCCGCCCGGGTCAGGGCGAGCCGGAGCGAGAGCGCGAGCCGCCTCCGCGCGGTGCGTCAGTTCCCGCCGCTGCTCGCGCTGCCCACCGGGTCGATCCAGCACTGGCGGATGCAGAGGAACTGGGTCTTACCCTCCTCCACCTCGACCTCGTTGCACTGGTAGCCGGCCGGGCACTTGTCGATCGGATCGTCCTTGCACGGCAGCAGGCAGAAGTCGCCGAGCGGCTGCTCGTTCTCGTCCTGGAACGACGCGCACAGCTCGCCCTCGCCCTCGCAGGCGTAGGTCCCGCTGTCGCCGCAGGTGGCGCAGTGCGGGTCCGGCGTCGGGTCGCACACGCCGCTCGCCTGCGTACACTCGTGGGAGAACTGGCACTGATAGTTGTGCTCGCAGCCCTTCGGGACGCAGCTCTTGTTCTCGCAGATCTTCGCCGCGTCCCCACAGTCGTTGTCGACGAGGCAGCCGTCGGCGCACATCCCCGTCACCTTGTTGCAGTAGGTCTCGGGCGTCGGGCAGTCGGCCTTGACCTCGCACGCCCCGGGGATCTTGCAGTGGCCGCTGTCGTCGCACTCCGCGGGGGCCACGCAGTCGCCGTTCCCGGTGCACTTCGCCTGGCACCTCGCTGCGGTGCACACGAGGCCCTGCGGACAGGCGATATCCTCGGTGCAGCCCGGTGCGCACTGCCCGAGCTGTGTGTTGCAGATCTCGCCGGCGGGGCAGTCCTCGTCGCCGTGGCAGACGTCGAGGTTGGTGCAGCTGTTCGAGCGCGCCACGCACTGCTTCTGCGTCACGCCGTTGACCGCGACGCAGCCGTAGCCGGTCGGGCAGCCGACGTCGGACACGCAGGCGCGCCCGCAGTACGTCCCGCCGGACTGGTAGGGCAGGCACGCCCCCCCGTCCTGGCAGCCCCGCGCGTCGGCGCAGTCGTCGCACAGGTCGCCCTGGGGCGCGCAGTGGCCGGTGCAGGGGTCGCACCAGTTCGGGATGCCGCAGTTCTTGTCCTCGAGGCACGCGGCGCCCGTCGGCACCACGCACGCCCCGTGGCAGTCGCACAGCGCCCCGGCCGCCGTGCAGTCCTCGTCCTTCTGACACTCGAAGGCCGAGCTCGCGCCGGTGTCGGCGCCGCCCGCGGTGTCGCCGGACACCTGCCCGTCCGTCACCGCGCTGTCGCTGACGACCGCGGTGTCCTGCGCGAGCGCCGTGTCGGCACCGCCCCCACCGCTCTCGCCGCCGCACGCCGCCGCGCCGAGCAGCGCGAGCCCGATCCAGACCTGCTGCCGCCTCATGGCACCCCTCCTGGCGTCAGTATATCCCGAGCGCGTACAGGGTCCCGCTGTTGCCCAGCACGAACGCCGTCCCGTAGGCCATCTCCGGCGTCGCGTCGACCCCACGCGCGTCGTCGTAGCGCGCGACCGTCCGCCCCGAGCCGCGGTCGATGAGGGCGAGCGACTCGCCGATCGGCGCGACCACGTACTTGTGCGTGACCCCGGGGGTCCGCGCCCGCTCGCTGAAGACCTTCGCGACCCAGCGCACCGCGCCATCCGCGGCACGCACCGCCACGATGCGGCCCGAGGCCTGCGGCACGTAGAGGATCCCCTCCATCGTCGCCGGCGTCCCGTAGCCCTCGCCCTTGAGGAGCCACGTCACCGTCCCGCTCCCGGCGTCGACGCCGTAGAGGCCCTGGCGGTAGCTCGAGGCGACGACGAGGTCTCCGACGACCACCGGCGTCGTGTCGACGTCGACGAACTCGGTCTTGCCGTTAGCGAGGTCCGTCGACCACAGCGTCGCGCCGTCCTGCGCCGCGAAGGCGATGAGCTGCCCGTCGCTGAAGCCGGTGATGACGCTGTCCTTGTGGATGACCGCGCCGGCCTGGCCGGTCATCGTGAACTCGCTCGCGTGGGGACGCTTCTTGTCCCACAGGCGCTCGCCGGTCTCCCACGCCAGCGCCGTCAGGCGGTTGTCGATGCTGGTGACGAAGACCCGGTCGGCCGCGACCGCCGGGGCGGCGATGACGCTCTTGCCCGGATACTCGCTCGTCCAGATGGCGCGCCCGTTGCGCTGGTTGGCGCGGTAGACGTGGCCGTCGGTCGACGCCACGACGAGCTCCTCGCCGACCGCGACGGGCTGCGCGATGTTGGCCCCGCTGGTCGTGAGCGACCACAGGACCTTCCCGCTCTGCGCGTCGACCCCGCGCACCTCGCGGTCGCGCGACGGCACCACGACCATCCCGCCGGGCGGCGTCGCGGCGCTCTGCACGAAGAGCGGCTGGCCGAGCTCGAGCGGGTGGTACGCGAAGGCCTCGAGGTCATAGAGCGGCAGCGCCCAGTCGACGTCGATGCGATCCGGCGGCAGGTCCCCGATGGGGCGAATCACCGCGCACGCCGCCAGCGCGACGGCGGCGACGGACGAGGTGATCGCCAGCCGGGGGACCAGCGTCACTGGGCGGGCAGCAGGTCGAGGCGGTTCTGGATGTCGCCGCGGAGCCCCTGGGGCGCGAACTGGAAGGCCACCTCCTCGGGCGCCGGCCCGAGCGCCGCGAGCGCCGCGTCGTAGGCCGCCTTGGCCTTGGCGGCGTCGCCCCCGTCGGCCAGGACCGGGTTCTCAAGGTCGCCGACGTGGCGCAGGGCGTCCGCCTTGAACTCACCAGCGGCGGCCCCCGCGAGCTCCTGCCACGCGGCGATGGCCGCGGGGCGGTCCCCCTTGGCGGTCAGGGCGCGCGCCTTGATCTCGAGCGCGACGATCCGCGCCGGAGACTTCGGGTACTTGGCGAGCCACTGATCGATGGCGGCGACGGCCCCGGCAGGGTCCCCGGTCTCGATGAGCAGGTTGGCGTCGGTCAGCGTCACCAGCTCGAGGGCGTCGTCCGAGCCGTGCTCGCTGACGTAGGTCGCCAGGCGCTTCTTCGCCTCGGCGGCTCGGGTGGCCTCGTCCGGGAAGCGCTCGGGCTTCGGCCCGGGCAGCGCCGCGAGCTGGGGATCGGGCTCGCCGACCTCGCCGCCGAGCGGAGCGATCGCCGTGCGCATCGCCTCCGAGCGCCCCTCGGCGCTGCTCTGCGCGGTCATCCCGATGATCCACAGCAGCAGCGCGACCGCCACCAGCCCACCGACGGCGCCCAGGAGCACCTTCTTGTACTTGACGAGCTTGTCCCAGAACTTGGAAAGGGCGACCTCGATCTCGTCAGGAGCGTTGAGCTCCTCCTTGGTCATCCGCTTGCGGCTAGCCTTGGCCACGGAGCCTCCTGGTGCGCGGTGCAGCGCCGCTGATTAGCCAACGGGGCAGGTGATGTCAACGTGTTCCCAATTCGCGCCGGCGGTCGCGGACCCCGACCGGTGCGCGCGCCCGGACCGCGCGCGGCGCCTGAGGGGCCACGGCGTGCCCATCCGCAGCCCGCCCGTGGAGCGCGGCTTGACGCCGCGCCGCCGAGGCGATTGGCTACGTCCATGTCCACGCCCCTGCGCCGCTCGGCGATCCTCTCGTGTCTGGCCACGCTTTTGCTGCTCGCTCCCGCGGCGCACGCCGAGGAGGGTGAGCTCGCGCTGTCGCTCGGCGCGGGCGCCTGGCTCGGCTCGACGACCGTGGACGACCAGGAGGTGTTCAGCGCCGCCCCCACCGGCGTCGTCGCGCTGCGCTACGGCCTCGACGACTTCTGGCAGATCGGCGGCTCGCTGGTCGCGGGCGGGGCCCTGTCCGGCGACCACGACCCGGGCCTGCTCGCCATGGCCCACGTCGAGGTCTACTACTTCCTCGACGTCGTCACCTGGGTGCTGTGGGGGGTCGCGGGCGCCGGCGTGCTCGCCCGCGACGCGCACCCGGACGTGCTCGCCGCGGCCGCCACCGGGTCCAAGCCCGGCTTCGACGCCTCGGCGGTGGTCGGCCTCGGGCTCGACTACCGCCCCGAGCGCGAGTGGAGCCTCGGCGTCGCCTTTCGCTACGAGATCGTCCTGACCGACCTCGACCGCACCTCGCCGACCGCCCACGTCGCGCTCATGTTCACCCAATACTTCGAGTGATTCAGGCGTGTTGACACTTCGACAGCGGTCGTCGAAGGTCCCCCCTCCCCGAGATCCCCTCGCCCCCCGACGCCGGAGCGCCCGATGAGCGACCCGAACCTGACCGAGTACACCCCCGATCGCGGCCAGTGGGGATCCCGCGTGGGCTTCATCCTGGCCGCCGCGGGCTCGGCGGTGGGGCTCGGCAACATCTGGAAGTTTCCCTACATCACCGGCGAGAACGGCGGCGGCCTGTTCGTCCTCGTCTACCTGGTGTGCATCGCCCTGGTGGGGCTGCCGATCATGGTCGGCGAGCTCATGATCGGCCGGGCCGCCCGCAAGCAGCCGGTCGGGGCGTTCACCGCGCTGAGCGGCCCCAGCAGCGGCTGGCGGGTGGTGGGCTGGCTCGGCGTCATCACCGGCTTCATCATCCTCTCGTACTACATCGTCGTCGCAGGCTGGGCGATGGACTACACCCTGAAGTCCGTCGCCAACTTCACCGACCCCATCGCCGAGCGCGCCACCGCCGAGGCCAAGGCCTACCGGGCCGCGACGCCGCTCGACGCGATGCGGACGGCGCTGGTCGATGACAGCACCAAGCGCAGCACGGTGGAGAAGGCCGCCGAGATCCGCGGCGAGGCCCCGCGCTCGGCGTGGAAGGCGTGGGCGACCTATCGCGCCGCGCTAGAGTCCGCCGCCGACGCGCCCAAGGCGGAGGCCGCGCTCCTCGAGGTCCCGGCCTTCAAGGCGAAGATCGATCAGGTGCGCCCGCTGGTGGACCGCCTTGACGCACTGCAACACGACGCCCGCGCCGCGGCGACGGACCACTACGCGGCGGCGCCTCCCAAGCAGGTCCGCGACGAGGCGGAGACCCTCGCCCGCCGCCAGCACATCGCCGAGGAGGTGGGCAAGGCCTTCGGCACCGTGGTCACCGACGGCTGGACCGGGACGTTCTGGGCGCTCCTCTTCATGCTCATCGTGATCCTCATCGTCGCCGGCGGCGTGGCGTCGGGGATCGAGCGCGTGTCGCGGGTGTTGATGCCGCTGCTGGTCGGGATCCTGGTGGTGATGGTCGCCTACTCGGCCTTCCAGCCCGGGTTCGGCCCGGCGCTGTCCTTCGTGTTCGAGCCGAACCCGTCGCGGCTCAAGGCGAGCGGCGTGCTCGAGGCCCTCGGCCACGCCTTCTTCACCCTGTCGCTCGGGATGGGCGCGATGATCACCTACGGCTCCTACCAGGAGAAGAAGGAGAACCTGCTCAAGCAGTCGGTCGTCATCGCCGGCCTCGACACCGCGATCGCGCTGCTCGCCTGCATGATGCTGTTCCCCATCATCTTCTCGTACGGCCAGGAGCCCGCCGCGGGCCCGGGGCTCGTCTTCAAGAGCATGCCGCTCGCCTTCGCGGAGATCGGCGCCGGCGGGATGCTGCTGGCCATCCTGTTCTTCTCGCTGCTCGTCGTCGCCGCGCTGACCTCGGCCATCTCCCTGCTCGAGGTCGTCGCGAGCTACTTCATCGACCAGCGCGGCTGGACGCGCGCGAAGGCCGCCTGGGTCATCGGCGCCGTCATCTTCCTCTTCGGCGTCCCCTCGGCCTTCTCCTTCGACCCGGACTTCGCGCTGTCCTCGTGGGAGCCGACCTTCGGCAGGAGCTTCTTCGACACCATGGACTACCTCGCCTCGAACTGGCTCTTGCCCATCGGCGGGCTCCTGGTGGCCGTCTACGCGGGCTGGTTCATGCCCAAGCGCTTCCGCGACGCCGAGCTCGAGGGCATCGGCGCGGGGCTGGTCAAGGGCTGGCTCGGGCTCATCCGATTCGTCGCCCCGGCCCTCGTCATGCTGGTCGTGCTGCAAAAGGTCGGTATCCTCACGCTGGATTGAGCCACGCCAGGAGATCCGATGCCCCACGCCACCGTCGACGACGTCCAGCTCCACTACCAGGTCGCCGGCGCGGGCGCCCCGGTGCTGCTCATCATGGGCCTGTCGGTCCCGGGTACGGCCTGGCGCTTTCAGCACCCGGTCATCGCCCAGCGCCACCAGGTCTGCTGGTTCGACAACCGCGGGGTCGGCGGCTCCGACGCGCCGCCGGCGCCCTACACCATGGCGCGCATGGCGGCGGACGCGGTCGGCCTGATGGACCACCTCGGCTGGCGCGACGCGCACGTCGTCGGCGTCTCGATGGGGGGGATGATCGCCCAGCACGTGGCCCTCGATCACCGCGCTCGCGTGCGCTCGCTCTCGCTCCTCGCCACCCACGCCGGCGGCGCCCTCGCCCGCCTCCCGCTCGCCTCGGGCAGCTGGTACTTCCTGCGCGCGCTGCTCGGCCCGAAGGCGGGCCGCCTCGACGCCACCGCGCACCTGCTGTTCCCGCCGGCGTTCCTGGCCGCGACCGATCCCGCCTGGATCCGCGACGTCCTGAAGAAGGACTTCGGCGAGCGGCCCCCCAAGAGCGGCCGCCGCGGGCAGCTGCGCGCCGTCTTCGGCCACGACGTCCGCGACCGCCTCGGCGAGCTCGCCGGCGTGCCGACCCTCGTCATCAAGCCCGAGCGCGACATCCTCGTGCGCCCCACCGAGAGCGAGCGCCTCCACGGCGGGATCCCCGGCGCGGCGATCCTGCGCCTCCCGGAGGCGGGTCACGGGCTGCTGCGCCAGGACGCCGACGCCATCAACGCCGGGCTGCTGTCGCACTTCGCCGCGGCCGACGCCGCCCTCGCCCCCGAGCCGATCGCCGCGGGGGGGTGAGCCCGAGCCCAGCTCGAACGCTCAGGCCTCGCCGTCGTCCTCGTCGCTGTCCCACTCTTCCCAGTCGATCTCGGCGGCGTCGTCCTGCCAGACGATCTCGGCGTCCTCGTCGACCTCGTCGCCGATCCACACCGGCTCGTCGTGCACGTCGCCGTTGACCAGCTCGGGGCGCAGGACGCTACCGGCCTTCGCGTGCAGCCGCTCCTCCTTGCTCTTGCTCGAGCGCACCCGGGCCACGAGCTTCACCGGCGTGCCCTCGAAGTCCCACTGCTCGCGCATCCGGTTGACGAGGAAGCGCTGGTAGGTCGGCGACAGCGCGTCGGAGTCGTTGACCCACAGCACGAAGATCGGCGGTCCGACGCTGACCTGGGTGCCGTAGTAGACCTTGAGGCGGCGGTTCTTGTGCACCGGCGGCGTGTGGCGCTGCAGCACCTCGGCGAGGAAGCGGTTGAGCTCCCCGGTCCCGATGCGACGGTTGCGGTTGGACGCGCACTGGTCGACGAGCGCCAGGATCTTGTGCACGCGCTGCCCCGAGAGCGCCGAGATCGACAGGATCGGGGCCCAACTGATGAAGCCCAGCTCGAGCTTGAGCTCCTTGACGAAGGTCCCGAAGCTGCGCTCGTCCTTCTCCGGCACCGCGTCCCACTTGTTGACCAGGATCACGGCCCCGCGCCCCTTGTCGGCGATGAGCCGGGCGATCTTCTGGTCCTGGTCGGTGATGCCCTCGACGGCGTCGATCACCAGCAGACAGACCTGCGCCCGATCGATGGCCTTGAAGGTCCGCACGATGCTGATCTTCTCGACCGCGGTGCGGATCCACTTGCGCCGCCGCACCCCGGCGGTGTCGATGACGACGTAGCGCCGGGTCAGCCCCTGCTCGTCGACGCGCTCGACGGCGGTGTCGATGGCGTCGCGGGTCGTCCCCGGCACGTCGCTCACGATCACCCGCTCCTCGCCGAGGAGCTTGTTCAGCAGCGTCGACTTGCCGGCGTTGGGCTTGCCCACCACGGCGACCTTGACGATGTCCTCCTCGAGGTCCTCGTCATCGGAGTCCGGCAGGTCCACGGCGAGCGCCTCGAACAGGTCGTAGACGCCCCCGCCGTGCTGCGCGCTGATGGGCCACAGGTCGTGGACGCCGAGCTCCCAGAACTCGGCCACCAGCGGGTCGTGGCGGACACCGTCAATCTTGTTGACAGCGAAGTGCACCGGCGTGCCGGACCGCTGAATCATGCGCGTGATCTCGCGGTCCGCGGGCAAGAGCCCCGACTGTCCGTCGAAGAGCACGAGGATGACGTCGGCCTCGTCGATGGCGATCTGCGCCTGCTCGCGCATGGCGACGAGCAGCCGGTCGACCGACTCGGGCTCGAAGCCGCCGGTGTCGACCGCGACGAACTTCTTGTTGAGCACCTCGCCCTCGCCGTACTGGCGGTCGCGGGTCACCCCGGGGTGATCCTCCACGATGGCGTTGCGTCGGCCGACGAGGCGGTTGAACAGGGTGGACTTGCCGACGTTCGGGCGCCCGACGATAGCGAGGATGGGCTTGGACATGCGCGGGCTTATACCCGAATCACGGGACCGAGCGAGAACTTCCTACGCAGCGCCGCCCCCTACTCCTCGTAGCCGAGCTCGCGCAGGGCGTCGGGCTTGTCGATCCAGCCCTCGTCGACCTTGACCCGCAGGTCGAGGTAGACGCTGCGCTCGAGGAAGCGCTCGATGCGCAGCCGCGACGACTGGCCGATGGCCTTGATCTTGGCCCCCGCGCGCCCCACCACGATGGGCTTGTGGCTCTTGCGCCCGACCACGATGGTCGCGTAGAGCGCCACCGTCCCGTTGGGTCGCTCCTCCCACGCGTCGACGCGCACCGCGGCGTGGTACGGCAGCTCCTGGCCGAGCTGCATGATGAGCTGCTCGCGCACCAGCTCCGCCGCCAGAAAGCGCACCGGGCGGTCGGTCAGCTCGTCGGCGTCGAACATCGCCGGGCCCTCGGGCAGCCGCTCGCGGGTGAGCTGCAGCAGCGCCTCGAGCCCCTCGCCCCGCCGCGCGCTGATCGGCACCACCTCGGCGAAGGCGTGGAGCCCCGCCAGGCGCTCGATCATCGGCAGCAGGAGCCCCTTGTCCTTGACCATGTCAATCTTGTTGACAAGCAGGAAGGTCGGCGTCTTGGCCTCGGCCACGTAGCCGATGATGCGCTCGTTCTCGGCGTCGTTCTTGGCCTGTCGCTCGATGAGCGCCGGCGCGTCGACCAGCAGATACGCCAGATCCACCTCAGCCAGGGTCCCGACCGCCAGGTCCACCATGTAGCGGTTGAGGCGCGTCCGCGGCTCGTGGATCCCCGGCGTGTCCACGAAGACCGCCTGCCAGTCGTCCCAGGTCCGGATCCCGCGGATCCGGTCCCGCGTCGTCTGGGGCTTCGGCGTCGCGATCGCGACCTGCTCGCCCACCAGCTTGTTCAACAGCGTCGACTTGCCGACGTTCGGTCGCCCCACGATCCCGACGAACCCGGTCCGATGCCCGCTCTCCGTCGCTTCACTCGTCACAGCTCGTTCACCACCTCGCAGACGGCGGTCACGTCCCGATCGTCCACGTCCAGATGTGTCACCAGGCGCCCGCTGTCCGGGCCGGTCGCGGCCACGAGTACCCCTCGCGCGGCCAGCGCGTCCACGAACTTTTGCGCCGTCCCCCACGCGGGGTCCACGCGGAACACCACCAGGTTCGTCTCGACCCGGTGCGTCGGTCGCGCCACCCCGCCCCGCTCGAGCGCCTCCGCGATGCGCCGCGCCCGCGCGTGGTCGTCGGCGAGCCGCGCAACGTGGTGCTCGAGCGCGTAGAGCGCCGCCGCCGCCAGCACCCCGGCCTGCCGCCAGCCGCCGCCGAGGCGGTGTCGCACCCGGTCGGCCGCCGCGATGGCGC
>PHBI01000194.1 GCA_002841945.1 Deltaproteobacteria bacterium HGW-Deltaproteobacteria-14 | reverse complement strand
GCACGGACGCCGACGCGGACGGCGGCGGCGCCGGGCGGCGGGACGGCGAGCGCGACGGGGAGCCGCTGGCGCCCGTCGGTGCGATGGGCGCGGGCGCCGCGGGGCGGCGGCGCGGGGGCTCGGGGGCGGTCGCGTCCGGGCAAGGGCACGTGGACGAGGGTCGGCGCCGTGAGCGCGTCGACCTGATCGCATAGGGGGACCAGGGTATGACGACCTCCATCTCGACGAGCGCGCAGTCGCCGTACGATCCCACGGCCGCCGCGGCGGTGAGCACGCAGGCCAACGGCGCCCTCGGCAAGGAGGACTTCCTCCAGCTCCTGGTCGCGCAGCTCAGCCACCAGGACCCGCTCAGCCCGACCGATCCGACGGAGTTCGTGTCCCAGCTGAGCCAGTTCAGCTCGCTCGAGCAGCTGATGAACCTCAAGGACGGGCTCGATCTGCTGGCCGTGACCCAGACGGCGGGGACGAGCGCGCAGATGGTCTCGTTCATCGGCAAGAGCGTGGTGTTCGAGGGCGATCAGGTGAGCTGGCACACCGGCGACGCCCCGACCTCGGCGGACTATCAGCTCGCGGGCGCGGCGAAGACGGTGTCGGTGACCATCCGCGACGCCGCCGGGACCGCGGTGAACAGCTACGAGCTCGGCGCCCAGGGCAAGGGGGATCACACGGCCCCCTTCAGCGGCCTGGATCGCGACGGCAAGCCGCTGCCCGAGGGGACCTACACCGTCGAGATCACCGCCAAGGACATCGACGGCAACAGCGTCGCGGTCTCCCAGCGGTCCACCGCGGTGGTGGCCGGGGTGACCTTCGAGCACGGCTACCCCGAGATCGTGCTCGCCGACGGCCGCACCCTCGGGCTCGGCCAGATCCTCAAGGTCATCGGCGAGCAGCCCGATCCCGTCGCGGTCGCGGCCCCCGTCGCGGAGCCGACCACGACCCCGACCACGACCACGAACACGACGCCCGTCATCAAGCTGCCGGGCCAGACCGATCACCCCAAGACGACTTCGGAGTCGGGGACCAAGCTCCCGACCCCGCCCTGGTTCACCACCCGGAGGGAACAATGAGCATCTTCTCGACCATGTACATCGGGATGTCCGGCATGCGGGCCAACGAAGGTGCCATCGGTACCATCGGCGATAACATCGCGAACTCGAACACCATCGGCTTCAAGGGGAGCCGCGCGGTGTTCGCCGATCTGCTGAGCCAGACGGTCCTCGGCTCGGCCGGGATGTCGCAGGCCGGGCAGGGGGTGAGCGTCGCCGGGGTGCAGCGCCTCGTCACCCAGGGGGCGCTGCTCGGCACCGGCGTGTCGACCGACCTCGCGATCAACGGGCAGGGCTACTTCATCGTCAACGACGCCTCGGGGCAGCAGTTCTACTCGCGCAACGGGCAGTTCCAGGTCGACAACGAGGGCTACCTGACGACCGTCGACAACCTGCGCCTGCAGGGGTACGCGGCCGACGACAACGGCGTGCTCGCGGCGCGGCTGAGCGGCCTGCAGATCAACGACGTGCAGAGCCCGCCCCGGGCGACCACCGAGGTCAACTTCAGCATCAACCTCGACTCCGAGTCGGAGGCGCCGACCAGCTTCATCTCGCCCGACGACCCGGACAGCTACAACTACACGTCGCAGATGACGGTCTACGACTCGCTCGGGAACGCGCATCAGGTCGACGTCTACTACGCCAAGACCGGCGATAACGAGTGGATCTGGTCGGCGGTGGTCGCGGCGGAGGAGCTCGGCGGCGACCCGGCCGATCCGCCGATCGAGGTCGGCAGCGGGCCGCTGAGCTTCGACGGTGACGGGAACCTCGTGAACCACACGCCGGAGGAGATCGCGCTCAGCTTCCCCGGCGCGAACTCCCAGACCATCGACTTCAACTTCGAGGGGACGACCCAGCTAGGCGCGCCCAACAGCCTCAACAGCGCCGATCAGGACGGCTTCGGCGTCGGGACGCTGTCCTTCGTCGACGTCGACGAGACCGGGCAGATCCACGGGACGTTCACCAACGGCCGCGAGGTCCTGCTCGGCCAGCTCGCGCTCGCCCGCTTCGACGCCCCGGAGCTGCTCAACGCGGTCGGCGGCAACCGCTTCACCGAGACCCTGTCGAGCGGTCAGCCCGCCATCGGCACGGCCGGCACCGGCGCCCGGGGGACCATCTTCGCCGGGACCCTCGAGCAGTCGAACGTCGATCTGACCAACGAGTTCACCCAGCTCATCGTCGCGCAGCGCGGCTTTCAGGCCTCGAGCCGCACGGTCACGACCGCCGACGAGATGATGCTCCAGGTGCTCAACCTCAAGCAGTAGCGGCGGACCGGTTCGGCTTCGAACCCGCGGCGGGCGTCTGGCGACAGGCGCCCGCCGCCCCGCTTGACGTCGCGCCGCGCGAGGCCCGCGCTACAGCCGGTCGATCATCGCCTGGGTGATCAGCGTCACGCCGCGCTCGGTGTGGTGGAAGCGGCGCGCGTCCTCGGCCGGATCCTCGCCGACGACGAGCCCCGGGGGGATCTGGCAGCCCCAGTCCACGATGGCGCGCCGCAGCCGCGCGCCCCGGCCGACGTCGGCGTACGAGAGCACGACGGTGTCCTCGACCACCGCCCAGGAGTGGACCCGCACATGCCGGAACAGGAGCGAGCGGCGGACCGTCGCCCCCGACACGATGCACCCCGAGGACACCACCGAGTCGACGGCCAGCCCGCGCCGCGCATCGCCGTCGTAGACGAACTTCGCCGGCGGCTCTTGCTCCTGGTAGGTCCAGATGGGCCAGCGGTCGTCGTAGACGTCGAGCTCGGGGACGAGGCGCGTGAGATCGATGTTCGCCTCCCAGTAGGCGTCGATGGTGCCCACGTCGCGCCAGTACGCGTGGTCGGTGCGGGCGACGCAGCTCTTGGCGAAGCGGTGGGCGTACAGCGCGCCGCGCCCGACCAGCCCGGGGAGGATGTCGTGGCCGAAGTCGTGAGACGAGGCCGGGTCGGCGGCGTCCCGGCGCAGCTCGGCGACCAGGAAGTCGGTGCGGAAGAAGTAGATCCCGGTGCTGACGAGGGCGTGGGTGGGGCGGTCCTCGAGCGGGGTCGGCGCGTCGGGCTTCTCGTCGAACGCGATGATCGACTGGTCGGCGCTCGTGCGCACGACCCCGAACGCGCGGGCCTCGGCGAGGGGCACCTCGGTGCAGCTCACGGACACGTCCGCGTTGCGCTCGAGGTGCTCGGCCAGCATCACGCTGTAGTCCTGTTTGTAGATGTGGTCGCCAGCGAGGATCAGCACATGCGTCGGGGCGTGGTCCTCGAGGATCTCCAGGTTCTGGAACACGGCGTCCGCGGTGCCCTGATACCAGGTGTTCTCCTCGGTGAGCTGCTGCGCCGGCCACAGCTCGACGAACTCGTTGCGCTCGGCCCGCAGAAACCCCCAGCCGGCGCGGACGTGCTGGATCAGCTCGTGGGCGCGGTATTGGGTCACCACCGCGACCCGCCGGATCCCCGAGTTGACGCAGTTGGACAGCGGGAAGTCGATGAGCCGGAACTTGCCGCCGAAGGGCACGGCCGGCTTCGCGAGGTGGCTCGTGAGGGGGTGGAGGCGGTGGCCGCGCCCCCCAGCGAGGATGATCGCCAAGGTCGAGCGCAGGGCCTCCATGAGGCTCACCCGCCGGCGCTGGGCGTCGCGCTCGGCGGCCGCCCGCTGTCGCTCCATCACCCGCCCGAGGTGCTCGGCGATGGCGTCGAGCAGCGCGCGCTCCTCGTCGAGAAAGAGCGCCCCGCTCGCCTCCGGCCGACGCTCGGGGTAGCACACCTCGATCGCCCCGATGGGCTGGCCGCCGAGTCGCACCTCGCTGGCGATGGACCACGCGCTCGGGGCGAAGCCCTCCGACCGCCACTGGAGGTCCGCCATGGTGATCCGGACGCGGGCCTCCTCGGGGCACTGGAAGCCGCCCGGGATCAGGTCGATCGCCCCGCGCGCGACCGCCTGCCACGGCAGCCCGCGGGCGCTCAAGCGGGTGATCCCGTAGAGGCAGCCGAGCTCCTTGACGCGCTCGGCCAGCTCGCCGGTGCGCCGCTCGAGCTCCGCGCGCGAGCGGTCGCGCTCGAGGCGCGCCGCCAGGACCGGAGCGACGCTGGCCGCGATCCCCTCGAGGACCGCGCGGTCGTCGTCGGTGTAGTCCACCGGGCTATTGCCCACGAGGAGGTTGCCGATGATCACGCCGCGATAGCGGACCGGGACGTCCAGGGCGTTGGCGATCCCGATGTGTCCGTCGGGCGTGTGCAGCGAGCCGTTGGCGGAGATGGAGCGGGCCTCGGTCAGCGCCCGCCCCCACAGACCCGCCCACGTCTCGTGCGGGAAGACCAGGCTCTTGCCGGCGACCTCGCACTCGGACCACACCGAGCGCGTCATCGACGGGCACACCAGGTCGCCCGCCTCGTCGAGGTAGCCGAACAGCCCGTGCTCGCTGTGCAAGGCCTCGAGGACGAGCTCGAGGACCTCGGCATACATGGCGTCGTCGGGCGAGGCGAGGAAGACCTCGAGGATCCGATTGAGCAGCTCTGGGTCGACGCGCCGCTCGGGCGCGCCGCTGTCGGTCCGCCCTGACATGCCGGGCAGCGTATCACCCCGCGCGCGCGGCGTCGTGCGGGGAGCGCATACCGCCCCCCGCAGCGACCGCCTGCGGGCCGTGCCCGGCGGCTACTGCGCCGGGGTGATCGTCAACGTCGGCTGGAGCGCGAGGTCGGTCAGCACCCCGCCGACCCCCGCGGTGCGCATGTACCAGGTCTCGGTGCCGGGGTAGGGCGGGACCTGGATCGGGCCGAAGCTCAGGATCAACGCCTCGCCCGGCAGCACCGACAGCGGCGTCGCGGTGACCAGCGTGCCGCCGTGCGCTGCCGCGCCAGCTTGGCCAATCGTTAGCTTGTCCGTGACGTTGATGCCGTTGTGCGTCGCAGCAAGGTTGCCCGCGGGGGGCACGCCGGCGACCGGCGTCGGCCACCCCGGCGGGACCTCGACGGTCACCGTCTCGTTGGTGATGGTGTCGCGGTAGACCTTGAGGTTGTCGATGTAGGTCTGCTCCTGCGAGAAGGTGTACGGCCCGTAGCGGCCGCCCGCGAAGGTGTAGTCGATGACGTCGAAGCGCAGCGTCCCGTCCACGTAGACCTGCATGTGCGCCCCGTCGAGGACCACCCGCAGGTTGTACCAGGTGCTGTCGGCCCAGCCGCTGTTCCAGTAGGCCTCCGTCCCCGCGGTCGTCTTCAAGATGTCGACCCGGGTGGCCGCGGTGCTCCAGAGGTCGCTGATCGCGTCATTGGAGTTGGTCACGCCGTTGCCGTCGTAGTCGCCGTTGCGCACGGCGCGCAGCACCAGCCCCCTGCGGCCGACGTTGCTGCCGCTGGTCTGAGCGGTCTGCTTCCAGTCGAGGAGGTAGAAGTTGCCGGTGTCCTGCCAGCGAAAGACCATGCCGATGAAGTCGTCGTCGCTCGAGGTGAGGGCCGCGATCCGCAGCTCCATGATGCCGTCGTAGAGCAGATCGTTGGACACGAAATAGGACGGCTGGCCGCTGTTGGTCGGGGTGTAGAGCCGAGTGCCGCTGGTGTACCAGGCCGCGTCGCCGTAGGCCGTCCAGGTGTTCTTGATCTCGGCGCCGGTGGTGTTGACGTAGTCGGTCAGGGTGTTCGTGAGGGTCACCGTGATCGTCGCGTCGGGCGTCCCCGCGGGCAGCGGCGACGGGCTCGACACCAGCACGCCGCTGCCGGAGCCGTCGGCGATGGCCCCGATGACCGGCACGCTCGCGTTCGGCGACACGCGCCCCCAGCCGAGCCCCTCCTCGACGTCCACGTACCAGCGCGCCGTCCCGGTCTGCTCCTGGGCCTGGACGCCGGCGAAGACGACGTCGACGTAGGGGTTCGCGCCGGCCTGGGTCAGCGCCAGCCCGGTCAGCGTGTACCAGGTGCCGCCGTGGGCGCCGGCGCCCGTCGTGCCCTTCGTCAGCGAGCCGGTCACGTCGGTCCCGTCGGCCAGCTTGGCCGACACCCCACCAGCGCCGATCGCCGGCAGCAGCCACCCGAGCGGCGCCTCCACCCGGAGCTGGCTCACGCCGTTGAGGCCAATGTCGCTCACCCGCACCGTCACCGCCACGTTCAGCTGGAACGAGCCGATCGGCGTCGGCACCGACGTCGCCACCGCCGCGGCGGAGGGCCGGCACTGGTTGGCGTCGCAGCGCCCGCTGAGGCAGTCGCCGGCGATGATGCAGTTCTTCGTGTACTCGCAGCCGCCGCACGCGCCGCCGCAGTCGACGTCGCTCTCGTTGCCGTTGCGGACGCCGTCGTTACACGCCGGGTCGACGCAGACCCCGCTCGTACAGACGCCGCTCACGCAGTCCGTGGCGCTCGAGCACCCCTGCCCCGAGGGGCACCTCGGGCAGCTCGCCCCGCCGCAGTCGACGCCGGTCTCGGCGCCGTTCGACACGCCGTCGCTGCACGTCGGCAGCTGGCACTCCTCGTTGAGGCAGACGCCGCTCTCGCAGTCGGCGCCGTCGTGACAGATGCGCCGGAGCAGGAGCCCGTTCGAGTGCACCGCCCCGGCGGTGACGACGTCGACGAGCCCCGTCTCGACGCCGGCGGGTACCGTGACCTGCACCTCGTGCTCGGTCCAGCCCGTCACGGTCCCGGCGACGCCGGGCGCGAACACGACCGACCCGCTGGTCGCGCCGAGGGAGCCGCCCACGATGGTCACGGTGTCGCCGGGCGCGGCCTTTGGCGGCTGCAGCGCGAAGATGGTCGGCGTCGTCGACGGGATGACGTAGTTGCCGCCGTTCGAGTCGAGCACGCCCTTGAAGCTCGCCGGCTCCGACAGCTGGTTGCCGGCGCAGGTGAAGCCGGGCGTGCCGGGGTTCTGGCCGCCGGGATCGTGCAGCTGCAGCCCCCAGCCCCCCGGGGTGACCGGGATCTTCAGCTCGTAGATGGTGTGCGGCGTCGGCTCGAGGGGGCTCGACCAGAAGCCGGTCGCGCCCTCGACGCCGCCGCCGCCGAGGTCCATCGGGACGCCGTTGAGCGCGGCGGTCACGTGGTCGCTGTAGACCTTGATGTCCCACTGCTCGCTGCCGCCGCCGGTGTACGCGTAGAACTGGTTGAAGCAGCCAGCGGAGATCGGCGCCGTCGGGTTTGCGTGCCAGTCGTTGAGGATGTAGAGGGACGTCCCGTCGAAGTCGAAGTAGGCGTTGGTGTACTGCCCGTGCGCCGGGATGATGTCGTCCCACTCGAAGCGCTGGCCCCCCGCGCTCGGCCAGTCGCTGAAGCGCCCGTCGATGGTGTGGGGGTAGCTCGAGGGGCCGTTGAGCACGGCGCCGGGCTCGCTCCCCGAGGCGATGACGTCGAAGGGCATGGCGTTGGTGGTGTAGCCGTCGACGGTGGTGATGACGACGCCGCTGCTGTTGGCGCCGACCGGCACCCGCACCCGCACGTCGGTGTCGGTCCACGTCTCGGCCGTCGTCGTGACGCCACCGAAGACGATGGTGCCCGGGGTCGAGCCGAGGGCGACGCCGTAGACCTGCACCAGCGTCCCCTCGAGGCCGCGGCTCGGGTTGAGCCCGGGGATCCACGGCACGTTCGGGTTCTCGGCGATCTTCAGCCCGCCGCCCGTGGTGTTGTCGCCGACGAACGAGGTCGGCTCGCGGTACAGCACCTCGCAGCCGCTCGACGGGCCGGGGTCGTGGAGTTGCATGGCGAAGCGGCCGGGGCTCGCTGGCAGCGCGAGCTCGTAGATGGTGTGCTCGCGGTCGACCACCAGCGGGCTCGCGTGGAAGCCGTAGGCGCCGGTCACGCCGAGGGTCGCCGGGTCGACGATGGCCCCGTTCTTGAAGACCTGCACGGTGCCGCTGGCGTAGACCTTGACCTGCCAGCGCTCGGCGCCGCCCCCGGTGTAGGCCAGAAACAGGTTGTAGCAGCCGTTGTCGATGGGCGAGGCGTCGTTGAAGAACCAGTCGTTGAGGATGTAGAGCTTCGACCCGGTGAAGTCGAAGTACGCGTTCGTGTACGCGCCGTGGGCCGCCGGCACGTTGTACCACTCGAAGAACGTGGGCAGATCCACGGCGCTCCAGTCGGTGAACTGCCCGTCGACGGTGTGCGTGTAGCCGCTCTTGGGGACGGTCGTGTAGACGAAGTCGCACACGGTGCCGGAGGACTGGCAGGTCTGGACGCCGACGCAGGCGCCGCAGACGCCGCCGCACCCGTCGGCGCCGCAGACCTTGCCGCCGCACGCGGGGGTGCAGACGCACTCGCCGTCGGTGCAGACGCCGTACGCGCAGTCCGCGTTGACCGCGCACTGCCCGCCGGTGGCGCAGGGGCCACACAGGCCGCCGCAGTCCACGTCGGTCTCGTTCTGGTTCTTCACGCCGTCAAAGCAGGTCGCGACCTTGCACTTGCCGAGGGTGCAGACGCCGCTCAGGCAGTCCGCCGCGCTCACGCAGCTCTTGCCCGCCGCGCAGTCGGTGCACGGGCCGCCGCAGTCCACGTCGCTCTCGCCCTGGTTCTTCACGGTGTCGCCGCAGGTCGCCGTGGCGCAGGCGCCGTCGGTGCAGACCCGCGAGACGCAGTCCGCGCCGGTGGCGCAGCCGAGCCCGTCGCCGCAGGCGGGGCAGCTGCCGCCGCAGTCGACGGCGGACTCGTCGCCGTTGCGGAGGGTGTCGGTGCACGAGGCGGCCTCGCAGGCGCCGTCGGTGCAGACGCCGCTCGGGCAGTCCGCGCCGGTGCCGCAGGTGACCGAGAGCTCGAGGCCGTTGGAGCGCCGCCCGTCGCCGTAGGTCACTCGGACGAGCCCGGTGTCGGCGCCGACCGGCACGGTGAAGGTGACGCGCTTGGGGTCCCAAGCGCTCGCGGTGGCCTCGACGCCGCCGCCGACGGTCACGTGGCCGCCCACGCCGTCGCCGAGGTTGGCGCCCTCGAGGGTCACCACCGCGCCGATGGGCGCCGTGAGCGGGGCGAGCGACAACAGGGTCGGGTCGGCGATGGCGCGCACGTAGAGGCCGCTCTTCGGGTCGGCGACCCCCTGCACGATCTGGCTCGGGGTGCTCAGCGTCGCCGGCGCGGTCAGGTCGGTGCCGCCGGTGATCTCGAAGCCGAAGCCGAGCGACCCGGCGGGCAGATCGATCTCGAGCCCGGGGTGGACCGCCGGGTCGTTGAGGCTTCCGCCGGCGCCGAGGGCGACCGCGATCCCGGCGGCGCCGAGGTCGCTGACGGGGACGCCGTCCTTGAGCACCGTGACGGCGCCGCTGTCGACGATGATGTCCCACTGCACGAGCGTCGCGCCGTCGTTGGCGCCGTTGACGTGGTCGGGGCCGCCGATCACGCCGCTGCCGCCGCCGGTCCAGCCGCGGACGTGGGCGTCGGTGAGGGGGTGGGCGGGGTCGAGCCAGTCGAAGAAGAGGTGCAGCGTGCCGCTGTCGTCGTAGTCGGCGTAGACCTGCACGGCGCCCGCGGGCACCGGGACGACGTCCTTCCACTCGTGGCTCGGCAGGGCGACGGACCAGCCGGTCATCTGGCCGTCGACCACGTGGGTGAAGCCGCTCTTGGGGTTGAGCACCGCGGCCGACGGGGCCGGGTCGAAGCGTAGGGTGTTGGTCGTCCCGCTCGCCGTACCGAGGCGGACGCCGGAGCTGTCCGCGCCGCTCGGGACGGTGACGAGGACGGTGTCCGGTCCCCAGCCGAGGACGGTCGCCGCGCCGCCGCCGACGGTCGCGGTGCCGCCTCCGCCGAGGCCGACGCCGGTGAGCGCGACCGTGGCGCCGTCGGCGCTCGCGCCGTTGGCGCCGAAGAGCCAGGGGACGTCGGTGTTGGCGGCGAGGTCGAGGCCGCCGCCGGCGAGCGCCCGGCCGACGAAGGTGGTGGGCTCGGTGAGCAGCGTGTCGCAGGCGGCGCCCGGCCCGGGGTCCTTGAAGACCGCGCCGAAGGGGCCGGCGGCGGTCGGGATCTTCAGCTCGAAGATGGTGTGGTCGCTCGGGTGCAGCGGCGACGGGCCGAAGGTGTAGGCGCCGACCACGCCGACGTCGGTCGGATCGACCGGCTCGCCGTTGAGGAAGACCTGGGGCGCGCCGTCGGCGAAGAGCTTGATCTGCCACTGCTTCGCGCCGCCCTCGGTGTAGACGATGAACAGGTTGTAGCAGCCGGGGTCGAGCGGCACGGAGTCGTTGATGTACCAGTCGTTCATCACGTAGAGCGCGGCGCCGTCGTAGTCGAGGCGCACGTCGGTGAAGTCGGCGGCGACGAACGGGACGTCGGACCACTCGTAGCGCGGGGGCGGGGCGGTGGCGTTCCAGTCGGTGAAGAGGCCGTCGACGGTGTGGGGGTAGGTGCTCGCGGCCTGGCGCCGGTAGTCGAGGTCGCAGGCGCCGCTCACGCACACCTGGCTCTCGAGCGCGCAGTCGCCGCAGGCGCCGCCGCAGCCGCCGTCGCGGCACACCGCGCCCCCGGCACCGGCGACGAAGATCGCCTGGCCCCCGGCGGGGCGCGAGGCCGGGCGGGCGCCCGGGGCGCCGATGACGAAGTCGTCGTAGCCGTCGCCGTTGACGTCGCCGGCGGCGAGGGCGGCGCCGACCGCGTCGGAGCCGGTCGGGAGGAGCCCGAGGTCGGCCGCGTCGACGGTGGTGCCGGCCCCGGCCCCGGTGGCGCTGCCGCGGAGCAGGGCGTAGCGCCCGGCGCCGCCGTTCGCGCCGGGCTCGCCGACGATCAGCTCGGCGTAGCCGTCGCCGTTGAGGTCGGGGGTGGCGAGGCTCGCGCCGTAGCGGGCGCCGTCCTCGTGGAGGCCGCGCGGGGCGAAGGTGTCGGGGGGGTAGGCGGCGTTCTTCGCGTTGAGCGGCGCCACCGGGCCGAAGAAGGCGTAGACCCCGCCGGTCGCGACGCTGGCCGGGCGGTCGCCCGGGGCGCCGACGAAGAGGTCGTCGCCGCCGTCGCCGTCGAGGTCGCCGGTCGCCAGCGCGGCGCCGAACTCGTCTCCGTTCTGGTTGGTCCCGCCGGCGTCGCCCTGGGTGAGCGCGACCCCGGTCCCGAAGAAGGCGCCGCTCGCCTGGCCCTTGAGGACCTCGACGGCGCCGGGGGAGGAGGCGTCCCCGGGCGCGCCGACGGCGAGGTCGGGGCGGGCGTCGGTGTCGAGGCGGGCGGCCACCAGGGCGGCGCCGAAGCGGTCGCCCGCGGCCGGGCTGCCGGCGGTGAGGGCGCCCCGCGCGAGGATCTGGACCTTGGAGCCGCTCGGCCCGGTCGCGCTGCCGGTGACCGTGCAGACGCTGCCGCGGTCGCCGTCGGCGCCGGGGATCCCGATGGCGAGGTCGCTGGTGCCGTCGCCGTCGAAGTCGGCGGCGGCGAGGGCGGCGCCGAACTCGTCGCCCGCGGCGGCGGTGCCGCAGGACAGGGCGCCGCGGGTGTAGACGGCGGCGTTGGCGGGGACGAGGCCGGCCGCGCTGCCCGGGATGACCCAGACGACGCCGGTGTCCGCGGCGGTCCCGGGGGCGCCTGCGGCGAGGTCGGGGTAGCCGTCGCCGTTGAAGTCGCCCGCGGCCAGCGCGGCCCCGAGGCGGGCGCCGGGGGCGGGGGTGCCGCCGAGGG
>PHBI01000193.1 GCA_002841945.1 Deltaproteobacteria bacterium HGW-Deltaproteobacteria-14 | reverse complement strand
ACGCAGTCGCGCCTACCCCCCGGCCGCGGAGGACGCAGGGCCTCGACCGATACGAGGGGAGCTGGGTCCAGCTTCGGAAGCAGGGTCACGAGCTCCGGGTCAATACCCCCAGAAGCCGTAGAGCCAGGACGTCCCGACGCGCGCGGCGACGAGCCAGCCGGCGACCGGGTCGCCGTGGACGTCGGGGAGCCCGACGCTGGTCGCGCCCGTGGCCAGCGCCAGCTGCCTGGGAGCGCCCCAGGCGACCGGCTGACCGGGCGCGGCGTAGACCGTCGCCGCGCTGTAGAACGGCCGCAGCTGCCCCGCCACGGTGTTGGTCCACCACAGGAGCGCCGGCTGGTGGCCCTCCGCCGCGTCGATCCGCACGGCGCTCGTGGTCGTCGTGGTCGCGAGCGCCGTCGGCGCCTGCCAGGCCGGCGCCACCGCGGCCAGCTCGAGCGCGCTCGCGCGCACCTCCTTGGTCGCCGCGTCCCACCACAGCGCCAACAGGCGCCCCTGCGCCACCTCCACCCCGGCCGCCCGCAAGCCGCTCTGGCCTCCGTCGAGGGGCGCGCCCACCGAGACCACCGCCCCCTGAGCGCCATCGTACCGGTAGGCCTGCAGGGCGTACCGCGCCCCGTCGGGGTCGTACCACGCGACCGCGGCGAAGGCGGACTCCGGCCCCGTCACCGTCACCGCCGGCGCGATGGTCGCGTTCGTCCACGACCCGCCGGTCGGCGGCGGCACCTCCGCGCCCCGCCAAACCCCCTGGGCGCCGTCGAACACCGCCAGCCGCGGGACCATCGTGAACTCCATCGTGGTCGCGATCCCCGCCACCGCGGCGTTCCCGTCGGCGTCACACGCGACCGACAGGCTCAGCTGGTCCATCATCCCCGTGTCCGGGGCGACGACCCACCGCAGGTCCTCGGTGCCCTCCCCCACGAGGTCGCCGGCGACCGCCGAGAAGCGGTCGAGCTGCGCGAGCTCCATCCCGACCTGGACGAGGCACGCCCGATCCCCCACCACCGTCCACGCGAGCTGGTCGAGCCCCATCCCGGTCCCGCCCGGCGGCGGCGAAGACAGCCCCAGATCCTGACTCGCGAGCCCCGTCGGCAGGTCCAACGCCGCCCCGCGCACCTCGGCCCCCGGCGTCACGACCCCATAGCGCGAGAACGCCTCCGCCACGAGCACCCGCCCGGCGTCCACCGCGCCGAGCGTCACCTTGTCCACCGTCCGCGTCGACGTCCCGCCGTAGCAGTCGAACGCCGTCAGCTCCGCCGGGTCCACGTCGTACGGGATCGGCCGGCTCCAGAGCCCCGTCCCGGCGTCCCGCCGCGTCACCACCGTCACCTCGACCGTGTCACCGCAGTAGGTCCCCTGAAACGGCTGGTCCTGGACCCGCCGCGCCAACACCAGCGCCCCGTCGGGCGCCGCCGCCGACGCGTCGTACGCCCCCGACGCCCCGCTCCAGCCGCCCGTGGACCACAGCAGGGTCGCGCTGCCCGCCGCCGGCGGAAACGCCCCGCCCGTCGTCGCCCACACCCGCTCGACGGACGTCGCCGCCGAGGACGCCACGAAGAGCCCGTCCGCCTGCACCGTGACGCTCGCGGCGTAGGCGCTGAAGTCGGTCAGGACGCCTGCTCCGTTCGCGTCCCACAGCAGCTCGGCCAGCCCCACCGCGCCCCAGGTCCCGGCGGGCAGCTTGCGCGCCGCCACCGCGTACGGGAGCTGCACCGCGATCCCCGTGACGCCGTCACTGACGACGCGGAAGGACGCCAGATCCCCCGCCCCGGGGCCCCCATATCCGGTGTCGACGGTGAGCGTCGCCAGGATGTCCCGCTCGACCACCGGCGCCTCCCCGGCCCGCACCAGCACCGCCGCGTAGCCGACCAGGCCCGTCCCGAGCTGATAGCTGTCGCTCCAGCGCGGGAAGACGAAGGTGAGGTCGCCGTTGGCGAGCACCGCGTGGCGCATCCCCTCGGCGACGAAGCCCGCGCCGTTCGACGGATCCATCATGAAGCTGTAGCCGTCGACGTCCCACTCGCTCGGCGTCAGCGCGCCGTCGCTCGAGACCAGGTCGCCGCCGAGGTAGACCCCGTTGGCCTCCTGCCCCTCCCCGTCCTCGAACCAGTACGCCCACGCGACGATCGCCTCGCTCCCCTGCACCGCCACGCCGACCGCCCACGGGGTGACCCGCTGACTCGCCGGGTCTGCCACCACCCGGAACGCCGCGCCGGTGACGACCCAGCTCCCGCCTCCGTCGTCGACCGCCCGGTACACCATCGGCGGCTCGCTGTAGGGCGCCGTCAGCGCGAACGCGCGCGTGCCGCTCGCGCCCGCCGCGTAGTCCCACTCGCTGACGTCGACGAGCCCCGGGCTGTAGAGCTCGGCCGCACCCCACCCCGCCGCCCCGTGGACCTGGATGTGCCACTGCAGCCGACCGCCGGCGTCCGTCCCGTCCCAGACCACGTGGATCGCGTCGCCGACCTCGACCATGCGGGTGATGGACGCGCCCGTCAGGTCCGCCGCGTCCACGACCGGCCCCCAGACGCCCCCGGCGGTCTCCCGCGACGCCACGTGCGAGGTCGCGCCGCTCTGCGGGTCCCCGTGGGGCTCGACCCAGACCAGCACGCGCTCGCCGCTGACCCGCCGCTGAAACCCCGCGTCCGGCGGCGAGCCGCCGAGGGTCACCGCCAGCACCTCGGTCGCCGCGGCCCCGAGCGCGTCGAGGGTCGTGAGGTAGATGCGGTCGCCCGCGCCCCACAGCACCTCGATCCCGGCCGAGGTCCCGGCGGCCTCGTAGATCCGCCCGGTCTGAGCCACCGCGAACGCCACCGCCGCCGTCGCGCCGCTCGTGTCGTCGCGGTGCCACAGCCGCACCTCGTTGGTCGCCAGCGTCTCGGCCCAGAAGACGTGCAGCCCCCCCGCGACCGACACCGCCCCCGTCGCGTCGACCCGCGTCTCGGGCACCTCCGGGGACGACGCGTACAGCGGCGTCGGCAGCTGGTCGTACACCTCGAAGCTCGCCGCCTGGGGGTTCGCGAGCAGGTTCCCCTGCCCGTCCGCCACATCCGCGAAGAGGTAGATCGCGTAGCTCCCCACCGCGAGCGCCCCCGCCGGCCGGAAGAGCCACGCCCCGTCCGAGGCCTCCCACGTCCCGGCCACCGGGTCGCCGGCGCCGTCCTCGATGAGCACCCCCCCGGGCAGCGTGGCCGGGTCGATCGCCTCGGAGAAGCGCAGCCAGATCGTCTCGCTGCGATGCAGCGAACCACCATCCCGCGGCGCATTTGCGACCAGCCTGGGCTGTGTTGCATCGCGAGAGGCGAGGGCGTAGCCGACCGTCATCGTGACGGTCGCAGACGCCACCGCGCCGCCCGGGTCGGCGACGCTGTACTGAAACGTCTCCTCCCCGGTGAAGCCCGCCGGGGGCTGGTAGTAGACGACCCCGCCGACGAGGATCACGGCGCCCTCCCCGGCGTAGCCGCTGACCGCCGTCACCGTGAGGGTCTCGGGGTCGTCCGGCGCGCTGCTGTCGTTGGCGAGGACGGCGACCGGCGCCGACGCGCTGTCGGGGCCGACGGTGAAGGCGTCGTCCACGGCGGTGGGCGGGTCGTTGCTCGGCGTGAGGCTGATCGTCACGGTGGCCAGATCCGTCGCGTGCCCGTCGGACACCTCGTAGACCAGGGTGACCGCGCCGAAGCGGTCCGCCGCCGGGGTGAAGCGGACGCCGCCCGGGTCGACGGCCGCCGCGCCGTCGCGGGGGTCGACGGTCACCGCGACGACGCTCAGGGCGTCGCCGAAGTCGGGGTCGGTGTCGTTGGCGAGCACCGCGAGGAGCGCCGCCGGGCTGTCCTCGGGCAGGGTGTAGGCGTCGTCGACCGCGGTGGGCGGGGTGTTCTCGGCGACCACGGTGAGGGTGAAGTCGCCGCTCGCCGAGGCGCCGGCGAGGTCGCGCGCGGTCACGCGGACGACCAGCGTCGCGACGTCCCCCGCTCCGGGCACGCCATCGAACTCGGCGTCGTTGCCGTCGAAGGCGAGCCAGGCGGGCAGCGGCGCGCCGCCGTCGAGGGCGGCGGTGAAGCGCAGGACGTCGCCGGGATCGGGGTCGACGAAGGCGCCGTCGGGCACCTCGTAGTCAAAGCGCGCGCCGACCGGCACCCGCTGGTCGCTCAGCGCCTCGGCCAGCACCGGCGGCGCGTCGCCGCTGACGACGTCGATGTCGAAGGGGACGTCGGGCGAGACCGCGCCGGCGAGGTCGGTCGCGCGCACCACCATCGCGACCCGCCCGACGTCGCCGTAGCCGGGCGCCACCACGAGGAGGTGCGGGTCGGGCCGGGTGACGAAGGCGGGCAGCGACGCCGTGCCGGCCTCGGCGGCGCTGACGGTGAGCACGTCGCCGGCGTCGACGTCGCTGAAGAGGTCCTCGGGGAGGACGACGAACGCGACCGCGCCGCTGGCGACGACGACGTCGGCGAGGGCGCCGTTCGCCTGCGGCGGGTCGTTGACGTCGACCACGGTCAGCGCGAAGACGTCGCTCGCGCTGGCCCCGCCGGGGTCGGTGGCGGTGACGCGGACGTCGAGGGCGCCGACGTCATCGTTGCTCGGGACGCCGGCGAAGGTGCGGCCGGTCAGCCCCAGCCAGGGCGGGAGCGGCGCGCCGCTCGCCAGGGTCGCGGCGTAGGTGAGGGTGTCGCCGGCGTCCGGGTCGACGAAGGCGCCGGCGGCGAAGGTGAAGGTGAACGGCGCGTCCTCGGTGGCCTGCTGGTCGGGGATGGGCGCGGCGACGAAGGGCGGCGCGTTGGAGCCGGAGACGGTGAGGGTGAAGCTGTCGCTCGCCGCGAGGCCGGCGCCGTCGCTGGCGGTCACGACCACGGTGGTGACGCCGACGGCGTCGCCGGTGGGGCGGGCGATGAAGACGCCGGTCGCGGGGTCGAAGCCGAGCCAGCCGGGGAGCGCCGCGCCCGCGGGGCCGGTCGCCGCCAGGGTCAGGGGGTCGCCGTCGGGGTCGCTGAAGGCGCCGCGGGCGATCCCGAAGGCGCTGACCTCGTCGGACACGGCGGCGCGGTCGGGCAGCGGCTGCGCGACCACCGGGGCGTCGTTGACGTCGCGCACGACGAGGACGAAGTCGGCGGTGGCGGCGCGGCCGGTGGTGTCGAGCGCGCGCAGGCGGATCCCCCAGGCGCCGACCGCGCCCTGCCCCGGGGTGCCGGTGAAGGCGGCGCCGTCGAAGGCGAGCCAGGCGGGCAGGCCGCTGTTGTTGGTCTGGGTGGCGCTCAGGGTCAGGCTGTCCCCCGGATCGGGGTCGACGAACGCGCTCGCCGGGACCGACAGGGTGAGATTGTCATCCTGGTTGACGGTCGCGCTGAGGTCCGCGGCGGCGGTGGCCACCGGCGGTTCGTCAACGGCGTTGACGATGACCCTGAAGCCGCCGCTCGCGCCGCCGCCGTGGCCGTCGCCGGCGGTGACGCGCAGCGGCCAGCTGCCGATCTGCGCGTCATCCGGCGCGCCGCGCAACACCCCGCCGCTGAAGCCCATCCAGCCGGGGAGCGCCCCGGGGTCGCCGCCGACCGAGACGGTGAGCGTGTCGCCGGGGTCGGGATCGGTGAACAGCGCCGACGGCAAGGCGACGGCGAGCGGCGTCCCCTCGTCGAGGGTCACGTCGGCGAGGGGGGCGAGCAGGGTCGGCGGGTCGTTGCTCGCGACGACGGTGATGGCGAAGATGGCGTCGGCCGCCGCCCCCGAGGGGTCGGTCGCGGTGACGCGGACGAGCTCGAGCCCGACGTTTGTCTGGGCCGGGGTGCCGCTGAAGGCGGCGCCGTCGAAGGCGAGCCAGCCGGGGAGCGGGCGCCCGTCGGCGCGCCGGGCGGAGAGCGTGAGGGGGTCGCCGTCATCGTCCGCGAAGGCGGCCCCGCTGACGGCGAGGGAGAACGCCGCGTCCTCGGCGGCGGTCTGGTCGGCGACCCCGCCGGCGACGCGGGGCGCGTGGTTGCGGGCGGCGACGGTCAGGGTGAAGGTCGCCCGGGCCCACAGCCCGCCGCCGTCGGTGGCGGTGAGGGCGACGGCGTGCGGGCCGACGTCCGCGTCGCCCGGGAGGCCGCGGAAGAGGCCGGTCCCCGGCTCGAAGCCGAGCCACGCCGGGAGGGCCCCGCCGCCGCTGAGCCGGGCGGTCAGCGTGAGGGCGCTGCCCGCGTCGGGGTCGACGAAGGTCTGGTCGGGGATCGCGAAGGCGAGCGGCTCGCCGGCGGTGCCTGTTCGATCCACGAGGGCCTGGGTGACGATGGGGGCGTCGTTGACGTCGCGCACCGTGATGGCGATGGCCCAGGTCGCGGCGCGCCCGCTGCGGTCGGTGTGGGTGAGCAGCACGCCGGTCGCGCCGACGTCGGCGTTCTGCGGCGTGCCGGTCAGCCGCCGGGTGGCGGGGGTCCAGGTCAGCCACCCCGGGAGCGGGCCGGCGCCGAGGGCGCTCGCGCTCAGGGTCCCGGTGTCGCCGGTGTCGGGGTCGAGGAAGGCGGCGGCGGGGACGAAGAGCGACAGCGCCTGCCCCTGGTCGATGGCGATGGCGGACAGGGGCGCGAGCACCGCGGGGCTCGCGACCGGGGGCTCCTCGACCTCGGTGACGGTGACGGTGAAGGGGATGGTCGCCTCGGCGCCGAGGGCGTCCCGCGCGACGACGACGAGGGGGTGGACGCCCACCTGCGCGTCGTCGCCGACGCCGGTCAGGAGCCCGCTGGCGGGGTCGAAGGCGAGCCAGGCCGGGCGCGGGGCGCCGCCGTCGCCGGTGACGGCGAGGTGGAGGGTGTCGCCGGGGTCGGGGTCGCGAAACAGCGCGGTCGACAGGACCACGATGACCGGCTCGCCTTCGGCCACCGTGACGGCGCCGACCGCGCCGACGGCGACGGGGGCGTCGGGGACGTCGGCGACGGCGACGCGGAAGACGTCGCTGGCGCGGGCGCCGGCGTCGGTCGTGGCGGTGACGCGCACGAACAGGGTGGTGACGTCGTCGTCGCCCGGGGTGCCGGCGAAGGCGCGCGCCGCCGGATCGAAGGTGAGCCAGGCGGGGAGCGGGCGCTCGTCGCTCTGGGCGGCCGCGTAGGTGAGCGCGGCGCCGCCGGCGTCGAAGGTCGCCTCGGGGATGGCGTAGAGGAAGGGCTCGCCCTCGGTGGCGGCCTGGTCGGGGATCGGGGCGGCGACGGACACGACCCCGCCGGCGGCCTCCGCGACGGTGAGCAGGAAGCTGGCGTTCGCGCTGGCGGCCAGCAGATCGGTGGCGGTCAGCCGGACGACGAAGGCGCCGATGTCGGGCTCGGCGGGGACGCCGACGAGCACCCCGGCGGCGGCGTCGAGGTGGAGCCAGTCGGGCAGCGGCGCGCCGTCGCTCCGGGCGGCCGCCAGGGTCAGGGCGTCGCCGGCGTCCACGTCCGCGAAGACGCCGCCGACGGCCAGCGCGAAGGGCTCGCCGACGCGCGCGGAGCGGTCGCCGGGGGCCGCGATGACGGTGGGCGGGTCGTTGACGTTCGCGACCCGGAGCACGAAGACGTCGCTGGCGGTCAGCCCGGCGCCGTCGGTCGCGGTGACGACCAGCGCCAGCGCGCCCACGTCGGCGTTCGCCGGGCGGCCGGTGAGGGCGGCGCCGTCGAAGGCGAGCCAGGCGGGGAGCGCGCCGCCGTCCGCGGAGCGGACGACGAGGGTCAGCGCGTCGCCCGCGTCGGGGTCGGTGAAGGCGCCGCTGAGGTCGAGGGCGAAGTCGAGGTCCTCGGTGGCGCTCTGGTCGGCGACCGGGGCCGCGAGGCGCGGGGGCTCGGGGGTGTCGCTCACGGTGACGGTGAAGGCCGCGGTGACGCTGGCGCCGGCGGCGTCGCTGGCGACGACCTCGAGGGGCCAAGCGCCGACGTCGCCGTTGGCGGGGGTGGCGACGAACAGGCGGGTGGCGGGGTCGAAGGTCAGCCACGCGGGCAGCGGGACCCCGCCGCCGCGGCTCGCCGCCAGCGTCAGGGCGTCTCCCCGGTCGACGTCGGCGAAGGTGCCCGGCGGCACGGCGAACGCCGTGGTCACGCCCTCGGGGGCGAGGCGGTCGGCGAGCGGCGCGGCGACGGTCGGCGGGTCGTTGACGTCGGCGACCGCGAGGTCGAGCAGGATGGACGCGCTGGCGCCGGCGGCGTCGTAGGCGGTGATCACGACGACCAGCGCGCCCACGTCGGCGTCGCCGGGGGTGCCGCTCAGGGCGCCCGTGGCCGGCGCTACGGACAGCCAGGCCGGCAGCGCGACGCCCCCGGGGAGGGTCGCCGTGTAGCTGAGGGTGTCCGCGGCGTCCGGGTCGAGGAAGGTCCCGGCGGGCGGAGACCAGGTGAACGCCTCGTCCTCGATGGCGCCGGCCGGGGCCGGCTGCAGCGTCGCGACCGGGGGCTGGTTGACGTCGGCGATGGCGATGACGAGCGGCACCGTGGCCGACGCGCCGGCGAGGTCGGTCGCCTTCACGGTGAGCGTCAGCGTGCCGTCGTCGCCGTTGTTCGGGGTGCCGGACAGCAGGCCGGTGGCGGGGTCGAAGGCGAGCCACGCCGGGAGCTGCCCGCCGCCGCTCGGCGCGACCGACAGCGTCAGCTGATCACCGCGGTCGACGTCGCTGAACTGGCCCGCGGGGACGACGAAGGCGAAGCCCCGGCCCTCGGTCGCCGCGGTGGCCGCGGGCGCGGCGGCGGCGGTCGGCGGGTCGTTGGTGTTGGCGACGGTGACGGTCACGATCACGGCGGCGGCGGCCCCGGAGGGGTCGGTGGCGGTGACGACGAGGACGTGCGCGCCGACGTCGCCGTTGTCGGGGGTGCCGCTCAGGCGGCGCGCGGCGGGGTCGAAGGCGAGCCACGCCGGGAGCGCGCCCCCGCCGGAGGTGGCCGCGGTCCAGCTGAGCGCGTCGCCGGGATCGGGGTCGGTCACGGCGTCGGCGGCGAGGGCCTGATCGAAGGGCGCGTCCTCGGTGGCGTCGAGGGCGAGGCTCGGCGCGGCGGCGACCGGCGCGTGGTTCACGCCGCCGATGTCGATCGCCAACGTCGTCGACACCGCGGCGCCGGCGAGGTCGGTCGCGGTCAGGACCAGGTCCACCGCCCCTGCGGCGGGCGGGGTGCCGCGCAGCAGGCGGGTCGCCGAGTCGTAGCTGAGCCACCCCGGGAGCGGGGCGCCGCCGGCGTCCGCGGTGACGACGAGCAGATCGCCCGGGTCGGGGTCGCCGAAGGTCCCGGGGGGCACGACCCACGCCAGCGCGGCGCCCTGGGTCGCGCTGATGGGGCCCGGGGCGGCCGCGACGAAGGGCGGATCGTTGGCGTTCTCGACGGTGACGACGAAGGCGAGGCTGGCCGTCAGGCCGGTGGCGTCGGTGGCGGTGACGCGGACGGGGTAGACGCCCACCGCGGCGGCGTCGGGGTTGGCGGCGAACACCCCGGTGGCGGGGGCGAAGGCGAGCCAGGGCGGGAGCGGGGCGCCGTCGCCCAGGGTCGCGGCCACGGTCAGGGTGTCGCCGGGGTCGGGGTCGGCGAAGAGGTCGGGGGCGAGGGTGAAGCTCGCGGGGACGTCCTCGGTCAGGGTCTGGTCCGGCGCGGTCGCCACGGCGGTCGGTGGGTCGGGGACGGCGAGCACGGTGACGGTCACGATGGCGTCGCGCGCGTCGGCGCCGGTGCCGTCGCTGACGGTGTAGGTGAAGGTCTCGGTGCCGCTGAAGTTCGCGGCGGGGGCGTAGTGGACGCCGCCGGTGGCGAGGGTCGCGGCGCCGCCCGCCGACGGCGCCCCGAGGGCGGTGATGGTCAGCGTCTCGCCAGCGTCGGGGGCGCTCGTGTCGTTGGCGAGCAGGTCGAAGGTCGCGCCGGCGGCGTCCTCGACGACGGTGACGGCGTCGTCCGCGGGGCGCGGCGGATCGTCAACCGGGTTGACGGTGATCGCGAGGCGCGCGCTGGCGGTGCTGCCGGGGAGGCCGTCGCTCACGAGGTACTCGAGGGCGTCGGCGCCGTTGAAGTCCGGGTCGGGCTGGTAGCGCAGGCCGTCGCCGGTGATGGTGGCCACGCCGTGCGCGGGCGCGGTGACGAAGGCGATGACGGCGAGGGTCTCGCCCGGGTCCGGGGCGGTGGTGTCGTTGGCGAGGACGTCCACGGCGGTCGCGGGGGCGTCCTCGGCGACGGTGAGCTGATCGTCGGCGGCGACCGGGGGGTGGTTCTCGTAGGCGCAGTCCTGCTCGTCGGTGGCGCCGTCGCAGTCGTCGTCGACCCCGTCGCCGCAGCGCTCGGCGGCGTCGGGGTGGACAGCGAAGGCGTCGTCGGCGCAGTCGGCGCCGGCCCTCGAGCAGCCGGCGCGCTCGGTGCCCGCGGCGCCGTAGCCGTCCCCGTCGGCGTCGCTGCAGGGGTCGCAGGCGTCGCCGAGGCCGTCGCCGTCGCCGTCGCCCTGGTCGGGGTTGAAGCGGCCGGGGCAGTTGTCGCCGGCGCCGGTGCAGGCGCCGAGCTTGGCGTCTTCGCAGATCTGGTCGCCGTCGCCGTCGCCGGGGGGGAAGCGGCAGACGACGCGCACCTGGTCGACGTCGTCGAGGGCGAAGTGGCCCTCGCCGTAGTAGACCTCGCAGACCTGGTCGGGCAGCGTCGGCGTGGCGGTGAGCGCGATCGCGTAGGCCTCGTCGACGGCGTAGGGGCGGGCGAAGGTGAAGGCGCCGTCGACGTTGACCACGAGGGTCTCGAAGCCGTCCTCGAGGGTCAGCGCGGCGGCGGCGGCGAGCCCGTCGACGCGGCCG
Organism: Deltaproteobacteria bacterium HGW-Deltaproteobacteria-14; assembly: GCA_002841945.1. GTDB lineage: Bacteria > Myxococcota_A > UBA9042 > PHBI01 > PHBI01 > PHBI01. The sequence goes on along the minus strand of PHBI01000193.1, from coordinate 10,985 downwards.
GACAGCGTGAGGCAGGGCGCGGCGTACTCGCAGCTGCCGAGGACGCAGCTCCCGGCGCCGTCGGCGCAGGCCTCGCCGCTCGCGGGCGGGCAGTCGACGTCGCTCCAGCACTCGTTGAACGGCAGGGCGCCGATGTCACAGGTGCCCCCTTGGCCGCAGATGTACCCGCGGTCGCAGTCGCCGGTGTTGGTGCAGGCGATGATGGGCAGCGGGTCGCTCGGGCAGCCGCCCATGGCGAACGCCGCCGCGAGCGCGAACGCTGGCGCGATGCGAGTCATCCCGACCTCGATGGGCTTGGGCAGAAGATGGGTTCGAACCCAGCGATAGTGCCGGTCGGAGGCGGTCCGGGGCAAGCCGAGGGTGCCGAGCCGGGGGACGGCGGCGAGATTCCCCCTTCACCAATTCGGCGACCGGCCGATGTCTCGGGAGAGCCCAAGCTCTGTCAGTCCGCTTGCTCTCGACGAGGTCTCCATGCTCCGCACGCTCCTGTCGTCCCTCGCGCTCCTCGCCCTCCTCGCCAACGCCGCCTCGGCGTCGCCGCTGTGCCCGGCCCAGGCCGACGGCGTGCGCCGCTGCCCCGGCGTCGACCTGCGCGGTCAGCGGCTGAGCGGGGCCGACTTCAGCGGCGTCGTGATGCCCGGCGCGGACCTGCGCGGCGCGATGCTCGCCGGAGCGAACTTCGACGAGGCCGTCCTGACCAACGCCCGCTTCGACGACGCCCGCCTCGCCGCGTCCTTCCGCGGCGCGGATCTCTCGCGCGCCAACCTCGCGAACGCCGACCTCGTCGGCGCGCGCCTGGCGCAGGCGCGGCTCGACGGCGCCACCCTGCGGGGCGCCGCGGCCGCCGACGCGGACCTGCGCTCGAGCACCCTCACCGGGACCGATCTCCGCGGCGTCGACCTCTCGGGGGCCACCCTCCGCGGGACCCGCCTGGTCCTGGCGATCGTCGACAGCGCCACCACCCTCGCGGGCGCCGATCTGCGCAGCGCCGACCTGCGCGGCTTCGGCCACAGCGGGATGAACCTGGCCGCCGCGTGGCTCGCCGGGGCCGACCTCACCGGCGCGAACCTCGCCGACGCCGACCTCCACGGCGCCGACCTGCGCGCCTGCGTCCTGACGGACGCCGACCTCACCGGCGCCGACCTCCACGGCGCCGACCTCACCGGCGCCGGCGGGCAGGGGGTCGACCTCTCCCGGACGAACCTCGAGGGCGCCGTCCTCAGCGGCGTGGACCTCCAGCAGGGGGACCTGCGGCGCGCCAACCTCCGCGGGACGACCCTCGCGGGGGTCGATCTGCGCAGCGCGAACCTGGCGGCCGCCGATCTGAGCGGCGTCCGCTTCGAGGGCGTGCGGCTCTTCGGCGCGAACCTGACCGGCGCCGTCCTCCGCGGCGCGGACGCTCAGGGGGTCGACTTCACGACCACCCAGCTCGCCGGGACCGACTTCACCCGGGCGCGGGTGAACCAGGCGCTGTTCAGCGGCGTCGACTTCTGGGACGCCCGCGAGCGGGTCAGCGCGCGCTTCGCGGGGGCCGAGGTCACCGGGGCGCAGTTCGACTCCACCAACCTCCGCCGGGCGGATCTGCGCGGCCTGACCGGCGACGGCGCCTGCTTCCGCCACAGCGACATGAGCTACTCCAACCTCAGCGGCGCGCGGCTCTTCGGGACCGATCTCGTCGGCGCGATCTTCACCGGCGCCTCGCGGCGGCGGGCGATCATCGAGTAGCGGCCGGCCCCGGCATACAGACGAAGACGCGCCCGCGGTCGGTGAGCTCGGGGGGCAAGCTGCGCTCCTCCACCGCGTACCCGCGGGCGCGCCAGCGGGCGAGCCGGTGGGCGGTGACGAGGGGCTCGGGGTCGCCGTCGGGGGCCGCGACGTCGGCGGGCAGCAGCGAGCGGGCCTCGCAGCACGGGATGACGGCGAAGGCGACGCCGGCGGCGCAGGCGAGGTCGGCGAAGGTGTCCGTCAGCGCCCCGCAGAGGTGGACGCCGAGGGCGAGGTCGCAGGGCGGGAGCGCGGCGACGCGGTCGAGGCGGACCTGGCGGTAGCGGACGGCGGTCTTGGCGGCCGGGCGGTCGAGGGCGAGGAGCTCCTGGATCTTGGCGAAGGACTCCGGCTGACGGCGGTCGATCTGGTGGACGCGGAGGCGCCCGCCGCCGAGCGCCGCGGCGAAGAGCCCGACCTGGCCGTGGCCGGCGCCGACCTCGCAGACGACCCGGGCGCGGGCGAGCTCGGGGGCGAGGCGGTCGAGGACGAACAGCGTCTCGACGACCTCCTTGCGGCGCGCGACGCGCTCGCCCTTGAGGCGGTGCAGGAGCGCGTAGAGCGCGCTCTCGCCGGGCAGGACGGTGGCGACCCGGGCCATGTCGCGCCACCCCCAGTGGTGGATGGAGCGGAGGTCGTAGCCGCGGAGGGCGAGGAGCGCGTCGGAGAGCATCGGGGCGTGCCCTACCGCGCTGAGCGGGCGCCGTCCAGCCCGAGCCGGGCGCGGGTCAGCGCGGGGGCAACAGCAGTGAGGCCTCGAGCGGATCGGTCGGCGGCGCGGCGCGCTTGGCGACGAGGGCGTCGACCGCGGCGTCGTAGCTGAGCGCGGGGGGCGCGGCGGAGCGGGTCCAGGTGAGGGTGACCCGGGTGGCCGCGGGGGAGACGACGGCGGCGCCGTCGACCAGCTGGGCCTCGCCGACGTCGGCGGCGACCGCGGTGAGGGTGACGAACCACGGGGCGTGGACGACCAGGGCCCGCGGCGGGGTGCGCCAGGTCGGCGCCAGGGTCACGACGCCCGCGTCGGCCGCGGCGTCGAGGCGGAGATCGAGGTCACCGAAGCGGGTCGCGGCGCGCTCGACCGCGATGTGCTGGCCCGGGGCGACCCAGGCGGGGGAGACGGCCGAGAAGAGGTGCAGATCGGGCCCGGCCTCGCGGACGAGGAGGTTGCGCACGAGCTCCAGGTAGCGGGCGGCGAACCAGCCGTGCGGGGGGCGGTTCCACTGCGGATCGGCGACGCCGTAGGGCTGGATGACGCGCTCGAAGCCGCCGTGGGTCGCGGAGGTGTGGGCGAGGACGGCGTAGAGATCGGCGATGACCGCCTCCTGCTCGCCGCGAGCGAGGAGCGTCTGCGTCACGTACATCGTGAGGTAGTGGTGGAGGTCGCCGGGGGCGACGGGGCGGCCGGCGGCGGCGGCGCGATCGAGGGTCCAGGCGTTGGGGCCGTAGGTCATCAGGCCCTCGCGGTAGCGGGCGGGGCGGACCAGGGCGAGGGTCGCGGTGACGCGCGGATCGTCGGGGGCGAAGACCCCGAAGGGGTAGACCCCGCCGCTGACGTTGGCCCAGTCGAAGCCGACGTCGGCCGCCTCGAGGCCGGGCGGGAGGTAGCCGCCGGTCTCGCGGGTCAGCGGCTCGAGGGTGGCGAGAAAGCGCTCCTCGTAGGCGTCGCGGAGCTGGTGGGCGCGGGCCTCGGTGATCACGTCGCCGACCGCGGCGCTGAGCCGGGCCGCCTCGGCCAGCCCGAGGAGCACCCAGAAGCTGTGGCCGAGGTAGTGGCCGGTGAGGTTCTCGTTGTCATAGGGCCCGGCGGCCGGCCACAGCCCGAGGGGGTCGGCGTCCATGGCGGCGGTCAGGGCGTCGAGGTGGGGGCCGACGACGGCGTGGACCCAGGCGGCGAAGTCGACGTCACCGGTCATCTCGAGGTGGCCGCCGATGGCCCACAGGGACTGCCCCCAGTCGTCGGGCTGGAGGCGCTCGAGGCGGGCAGGGCCGTCGGCGCCGTAGACGATGAAGCGCTCGAGGGTGTCGAACGCCGTGTCGTGCAGGCCGAGCATGTCGTAGGTGCGCGTCATGTAGGCGGCGTCGCGCGGGAAGAAGTCCTTGAAGGTGTTCTCGGAGACGGTCTGGACGACGCGGTCGCCGGCGGTGGCGTCGCGGGCGATGAGGAGCCAGGCGAGGCTGGCGCGGAAGGCGTCCACGACCTTGGCCTCGGGGAGATCGACGGTCATCGCCTCGGCCAGGCGGGCGCGCCAGTAGGCGTCGACCTCGGCCAGGGCCGCGTCCGGGGAGGCGCCGATGATGCGCTGCACAATCGCGTCGTGGGCCGGGGCGACCGGGACCAGGGGGAGGACGAAGTCGAGCCGCAGCGGCGCCTCTGGCGTCACGCTCGCCCGCCACTCCAGCTCGCTCGCGTTCACCGCCGCGGGGGGCGACGCGCCGCCGTCGGGCACCACGAGGACGAGGTGGTCGTTGCGCGTGACGACGCGCCCGCTGCGTTGCACGAGGGTCGGCTCGGCCCAGCGCGCCTCGTCGAGGAGGCGGTCGATGAACCACCCCTCGTCGGCCTCACGCTCGACCCGGGTGACGTCCGCGACCCAGTCGCTGAAGGCGGCGGTGACGCGCGCCGCGCCGTCGCCGGTGGCGCGAACGCGCACGTAGCAGGCGAGGTTCGCGCGCGGGTCGAGGTCGAGGGGGGCGGCCCAGGCCTCGACGGTGTAGGTGACGCCGCCCTCGGTGGCGGCGTAGCTCACGATGGGGAGATAGCCGTCGCGCAGAGTGCGCAGGCGCGGGTTCGGCCGGGCGCCGGCGGGGCCGAAGCCGAGGTCGAGCTCGCCGAAGCCGGTGTTGAAGGCGCCGTCGGGGGTGATCTGGACGGCCATGGGCGACGCCTCGAAGCCCACCTCGTCGTGGGGGACATCGAAGAACGACCACGGCTCGCCGGCGCCCTGGACCGACGTCGGTAGTGGGGCCGGAGCGCCGTCACACGCGGCGGCGCTCCAAAGCCCGCCGAGGAGCGTCGCAGCGAGCAACGAGCGAACCGCGAGATCTAGGCGCATCGGTCTCCGGTAGCCGACCGCGGGCGCCACTGTCAACGCGATGCGTCTGGTGCGTGGTTCTCCTGGCGCCGCGAGGATGGTATGGCGAGGCATGAAGCCGCCGCTCCTCACGACGCCGCGCGCCGTCGTCACGCACTTCGGGTGCGTCGAGGCGCGCCAGCTGCGCCGCTATTTCAAGGAGAACGCGGAGCACTTCGCGCCGTGGGAGCCGCTGCGCCCGGCGGGCTTCGACGATCTCCCGCGCATCGAGGAGCGGCAGACGGCGTCGCTGGCCGACTTCGACGCTGGGCGCGCCGTCCACCTGGTCGCGCTCGACCCCGAGGGGCGGCGGGTCCTGGCCGTGTGCAACTTCACCCACATCGCCCGCGGCCCCTTCCTCGCCTGTCACCTCGGCTACTCGGTCGCGCGGGCGGCCGAGGGCCAGGGCCTCATGTACGAGGTGGCGGCGGCGGCGATCGCGTACATGCGCGACGTCGTGGGCCTCCACCGCGTGATGGCCAACCACATGCCGAGCAACGTGCGCAGCGCCAGGCTCCTCGCCCGGCTCGGCTTCGAGCGCGAGGGCTACGCGCGCGCCTACATCCAGATCGCCGGGGTGTGGGAGGACCACGTGCTGAACTCCCTGGTGTTCGATGACACCGGCGCGTTGCCCGAGGCCGCCCGGAGTGCTAAGGGCGAGCCATGATACGCACCGCCACCACCGTCCTCGCCGCCCTCGCGCTCTCCACCGCCGGCTGCGGCAAGTCCGCGCCCCCCGAGCCCGCGCCCGTCGCCGCGGCGGACGTCGCCGCCAGCCACGCGGCGGCGCCCGAGGCGAACATCATCCGGCCGGTCACGATGGCGCCGCCGATGGAGCGCGTGGTGGGCCACCCGACCCCGAAGGACCGCGTCGCGCACGGCGGCGGCGACGCCCCCGCGGCCGCCCCCGACGATCACGCCGCCGCCCCCGACGACCACGCGGGCCACGGTCACGACCCCGACCACCCGCCCATCGACTGCCCGCTCGCGGCGGCCGGGGTGGACGCGCACCACCACAAGCCCTTCGCCGACACCGAGAAGTACATCGCCCACCTCGAGCGCGCGGATCGCGCCGTCTGGCAGAAGCCCGACGAGGTCGTCACGGCGCTGAAGCTCACCGGATCCGAGAAGGTCTACGACATCGGCGCAGGATCCGGCTACTTCAGCTTCCGCTTCGCCGCCGCGCTGCCGAGCGGATCCGTCGTCGCCGCGGACACCGAGCCCGAGATGGTGCGCCACGTCCACCACAAGGCGATGACCGAGGGGATCGGCAACGTGACCGCCAAGGTCATCGCGACCGACGACCCCGGGGTCAGCGACGACGTCGACCTGGTCTTCATCTGCGACGTCCTGCACCACGTCGAGGATCGCCCGGCGTGGATGGCGAAGCTGGCCTCGGAGATGAAGCCGGGGGCGCGCCTGGCGGTCATCGAGTTCAAGATGGGTGAGCTCCCGGTCGGCCCGCCGGAGGCGATGCGGATGACCCGCGCGGCCACGGTGAAGGTAGCCGAGGACGCCGGCCTGACGCTGGTCTCCGAGGAGACGGAGCTGCTCCCCTACCAGGTCCTGTACGTCTTCCGAAAAGGCTGACGCGGACGCGGCATTCTCTTGGTGTGCAGCGCAGCGAGGTGATATCCCTTGCGGCGATGGTGAGTGCGACCCAGATGGCCGGAGGTGGGCTCCGCGGGGTGGCGTGGGTGTGCGCCGTCGCGCTAGCGTTCGGCGGCTGCGGCGACGATCCCCGGCCCGCGAGCGACGCCGACGCGGCCGACACCCGGGCCGACGCCTGGGACGCCTGGGACGCCGCTGACGGGGCGGTCGACGCGCTCGGCGACGCCGAGAGCGACGCCGTGACGGACGCCCTCGAGGAGGACACCCGGCCGCCGGACGTCGACGCCGACAGCGACACCGCCGACGCGGACACCGACGTCGCGGACGCCGACGCAGACGACGCCGGGGCGGACACAGCCGAGGTCGACGGCGCGGACCCAGACGTGGTGGACGTGGTGGACGTGGCGGACGGCGACGACGTCGCCGACACCGAGGTCGCCGCGGACACCGAGGTCGTCGACGACCTCGACACCCTCGACGACGAGGCCAGCGCCGCGGGCCCCTTCGACGACCTCGCGGGGCTCACCGGCGCTGAGCTCCGGGCCGCCCTCCTCCCCCGCATCAGCGGCCAGACGCCGCTCGGCTACTCGGCCAACGGCCTCGCCCGCGAGGTGATGTGGGCGGTCATCGACGTCCATGGCGGCCGCCTCGAGTGCATCTACACCGGCCGCACCGTCGCCGGCGAGGACCCGACGGCGCCGCCCCTCGGGACCGCCGTGGCCCCGGCGATCGACACCACCCCCAACCAAGACTGTCGGATGCCCGACGGGACGGCGGTCCCCGGCGGCTGCGTCTTCAACGCCGAGCACTCCTGGCCCCGCTCCCAGGGCGCCGACAGCGGCCCGGCCGAGAGCGACCTCCACCACCTCTTCCCGGCCTACGACATGGCCAACAACCGCCGCTCGAACTACGCCTTCGGGGTGACGACCTGCGTCGCCAACGCCTGCGAGTGGGCGGAGAACGGCTCCGAGCTCGGCGCCCGCGACGACGGCACCAAGGTCTTCGAGGTGCGCCTGCGCTACCGCGGGGACATCGCGCGGGCGCAGTTCTACTTCGCCGTGCGCTACCAGAAGGCGATCGCCGCGCCGGTCGAGGCGACGCTCCGCGCCTGGCACGCCGACGACCCGCCCGACGACGAGGAGCGGGCGCGCAACGACGCCATCGAGGGCTGGCAGCACAACCGCAACCCCTTCGTCGACCGCCCCGACTTCGTCGCGGCCATCGCGGACTTCTAGCATGCGCCACCTCCCCACCCTCGCGCTGGCCTTCGCCCTCGCCCTCGGCTTCGCCACCACCGGGTGTGGCGACGACCCGGCAGCGACGGCGGACGTCGCGGCGAGCGACGCCGGCGACGACGCGCTGGCGCGGGACGCCGAGGACGACACCGACCACGACGGGTCCGGGGACACCGCGGTCGACGCCGACGACGACGCGGCCACCGTGGACACCGGGGCCCCCGCCGACACGAGCGGCGCCGAGGACGCGGCGCACGACACCGTCGCCGACGACACCGCCCCCCCCGCGGACACGGCGACCCCGCCCGACACCGTCGACGACGACACGGCGGTCGCCGAGGACACCGCCGCGGCCGACAGCGCCGGCCCCGACGACGCTTGTTGCGATGCAACAGACGCGATCCTCGACACCACCTCGGATCCCTACGCCGGGCTCGACTCCGCCGCGCTGCGGACGCAGCTCCGGGCGGAGACGACGGCGGGCCACACCCCCCTCGGCTACAACGGCGCGCGCGACCGGATGTACGCCGTCGGCGGCATCGACGACGTCGGCGGCCGCATCGAGTGCATCTACACCGGCCGCACCGTCGACGCCAACGGCTCGCGGACGCCGGACAAGAACTGCCGCCTCGCCGACGGGACCCCGACGAGCTGCCGCCTGAACACCGAGCACACCTTCGCCCGCTACTACCTCGACCTCGCGCTCACAGAGAACAGCGCCGCCTACAACGCCGCCGAGAGCGACATCCACCACATCTTCCCGTCCGAGGAGGGCGTCAACACCGCCCGCTGGCACTTCGACTTCGGCGAGACGACCTGCCTGCTCTCCGGCGACTGCAAGTTCAACGAGGGGTCACAGGTCGGCCAGCGCCCCGGCGTCACCGGCTACGCCAACTGCCCGACCGGCAACGTCGCGCTCGGCCACGTGTGCCTGATGCGCGTCCGCCCGGCCCGCCAGGGGGACGTCGCGCGCGGGATGCTCTACATGGCGGTCCGCTACGGGATGAGCCTCGAGGACGCGATGGAGTCCGCCCTGCGCGCCTGGAACCTCGCCGACCCGCCGGACGCCCGCGAGCGCGCGCGCAACGACGCCATCGAGGCCGCCCAGGGCAACCGCAACCCCTTCGTCGACCGCCCCGACCTCGTCGACCGGATCGTCGACTACTGAGGGTCGATGACGTGGACGATGGCGTTGCTGCCGTCCCCGCGCCCGTCGGTCACCCGCACCATCGCGTCGCCCGGCTCGGCCGGCGCGGTGTAGACGCCGGTCGTCGGGTCGATCGCGCCCGCGCCCGCCACGACGGCGAAGCGGTAGGGCGGCACCCCGCCGGTCGCCACGAAGGGGTGGCCCTCGCCGACCGGGACCCAGGCGGCGTTGGGCGCGATCGCGAGCGGCTCGCCCACGACCGTGACGACCGCCTCGCGGACGTTGCCCGCCGCGTCGCGCACGCGCACCACCGCGGTCCCCTCGACCTCCGGCGCCACGTAGGTCGCGCCGTCGAGGCGCCCGCTGCCGGACGCGAGCTCGAAGACGTAGCCCCCTTCGCCCCCCGCCGCCGCGAAGGTGCTCTCGCCGCCGACCGGGACCGAGACCGTCAGCGGCGTGATCAGCAGCGGTGGCAGGGCGCAGCTTCCCGCAGCGCACAAGGCCCCCTCGATGCAGTCGTCGCTCTCGTCACAAGCGCGCCCGAGCCCTGACGTCGGGCGGCACGTCCCCGCGACGCACACGGCCGCCGGGCAGTCGGCGTTGGCCGCGCAGCTGGCGTAGCCCCAGGGCGCGCTGTGGCTGAAGCGGTGGGGCGCGCCGTCGGTGAAGTAGCGCGTCACGACGCCGCTCCCGGGGCGGTCGAGCAGGTTGTCGTGGGCGCACACGCCGAGGTCGACCGTCCAGGCGACGTAGGGGTGGATCCCGCTCGCGGGCACGACCCCGCCGGTCGCTCCCCCCAAGCGGGTCTCGTCGTCCATCGTCCCGCGGGTGGTCAGCGTGCAGCCGGTCAGGTCCCCGCGCAGCGCCAGGTCGATGTTCCAGAAGCGGGTCCGGACGCGCTCGAGCCCGACCTCGCCGTCGACCGTGCCGGTGCGCACGGCGACCTGCTGCAGCCGGTCGAAGCGACCGCTGAAGGCGACCCCGGTCCACGGCGCCTCCTCGGCGGTCGTCGGATCGGCGTCCTCCCCCAGCGCGGTCTCCGGGTCGAAGGTCGCGGTCATCGGCCCCGAGCCGTCGTCGCAGGTGACGACGATCGGGTCGAGGTAGAGCACCGGGTCGACCTGCCCGTCGAGGTCGCCGACGCACGCGAGGCCCAGGAGCTGCCGCACCACCGGCTCGCCAGCGACGTCGGGGAGCGCGCCGGCCGCGCAGTCGTAGCGCGCCGAGCAGACCATCGCGCCGACGGCGATCCCGGCGTCGAAGAAGCCGCGGTCGCTGCGCCGGGCCAGGGTCAGATCGACGGCGACGCGGTCCCCAGCGGGGTGACCGCAGTCGGCGGTGAGCGCGCAGCCGCCGGCGCAGGGGTCGATCCAGTCGCTCAGCGCGGCGCCGTCGGCCCCGTACAGCCCGGCGAGGGAGACGATCAGGCGGCTCTGTGTCCCGTCGGTCGCGGGATCGGCGTCGCGCGTCGGATCGCAGGCGACCTCGGCGCTGATCTGCCCGCGGGCGCCATGTGCAGCGCACAACGGCGTCGTCGGCGTCCACGCCGTCTCGACGCCGCCGTCGACCCGCAGCTCGTAGCAGGCGACGTCGAGCCCGGGCACATCGAGGGGCGCGATCGCGACCGTGATCGCGGCCACAGGTGGCGCGGGAGTGGGCGCATCACCGCACGCCAGAAGGGCGATCGCGGACACGAACAGGAGCGAGAGGGGGGCCGCAGGGAGCACGGCGCGCGGGCGCGGAGACGGCATCTAAACCTCTGGATGACGGGCCAGGGCGGCGTCATCGTGGGCTGGCTGACGGCGGCCGAGCCCGGCGCCAGCGTTGTGCAGTGCGTCAGACTCCGGACGCGGGGCCGCCGTGTCAATGATCCGGGCGGAGTGCGAGAAAGCCTCTTGACCTTCTAGCGACTGGAAGCTCTACGGTTGGCTCCGGGGCCGCACCCGACAGCGGCCCCCGGAGAACACCGATGAACGCGACCCCCGAGCAGCCCAGCGACCCCCGCGAGCAGGAGATCGATCTCGCCATCGAGGGGATGACCTGCGCCTCCTGCGCGATACGGCTCGAGAAGGCCCTCGGCCGGGTCGGGGGGATCCAGCTCGCGACGGTCAACTTCGCCTCCGAGAAGGCGCGCGTCCGCTTCGACCCGGACCAGCT
>PHBI01000192.1 GCA_002841945.1 Deltaproteobacteria bacterium HGW-Deltaproteobacteria-14 | reverse complement strand
CCGCCCCCGCCTGGCGCGCCGCGTACGGCGTGACCTCCGATCGCCTCGCGGTCCTCGCGGTCACCGCCGGCGAGGGCGACCCCGCCGCCGCCTGGCGCGCCGCGGCCGCCGGCACCGGCACCTTCGTGGCCAGCGACGCCGCCAAGGTCGCCCGCGACACGGCGGGGGAGGGCGCGGTCGTGTGGGGCGCGCTCCGCGGCGTCGGCCCGACCCTCCCCGAGGGGCTCGGCATCATCGGCAACGCCGTCGGGGCGCCGATCGAGGGGCTCCGCGCCTGGAGCGGCGGGCTGAGCGTGGCCGACGATCGCCTGTCGCTCAGGATCGCCGTCGACGAGACCGACGAGCGCGACCTGCCGGCCGCCTGGCTCGACCCCGACGGCCCCGCCGACGCCTTCACCGGCGTCTACCCCAAGACCACCACGGTGTTTCTCCGCGGCCGCTTCGATCTCGCCCGGGTCCGCAAGATCCCGTCGTTTCTGCGCTCGCGCTTCGTCCCGGCGACCATCCCCGGGGCGGAGGGGCTGCCGCTGCCCGGGCTCAACGACCTGCTGAACGTCGTCGAGGGAGACCTCGCCATCGGCCTGCTCGGCGTCGAGCACGACGTCACCATCCAGCACCTGCTGCAGATACGCCGGCAGGGGCTGGGCCTGGCGAGCCTCGCGCGGGTCTTCCACGTGGCCGTCGGTGCCCGCCTGCGGGACGCCGACGGCGCGCGATCGCTCTTCGACGCCATCGCCACCCAGCTGACCACGAGCACCGGCTGGACCGTCGCCCCGCTGTCCGGGGGCGGCTTCACGGGCTGGGCCTTTCACCGCAAGGATGAGGCGTACAGCGTGCTGATCGGCAAGGGCGTGCTGCTCTTCGTCACCGGGCGCGGCGAGGTCGAGCCCTTCATCGCCGTCGCCGAGGAGCGCGCGCTGCCGCTCGCGGCGGCCGCCGAGGGCGAGCCGATCGCCGCGGCGGCCATCGGCCTGCCGCCCACGGCGTCGGCGGGCGAGGTCGGGGCCGCGCAGATCGGGGTGATGCTCGGGTTCACCCGGGTGACCCGTGAGCTCGCCGACAAGGGCGTCCCCCCGTACTTCCTGAAGATCATGAACGACATCCGCGTGTTGGCGGTCGCCGTCCGGGTCACCCCGCGGCGCGTCGCGCTGAGCTTGGAGGTGGCGCTGTGATCCGCCTCGAGGACATCCACAAGACCTACGTCGTGGACAAGGTCGGCAATCACGTCCTGCGCGGCGTGTCCCTCGCCGTCGCCGAGGGCGAGTTCGTCGCCCTGATGGGCGCGTCCGGGAGCGGGAAGTCGACCCTGCTCAACATCATCGGCGCGCTCGACCAGGACTACACCGGGCGCGCGCAGATCGCCGGGCAGGAGGTCAAGGGCCTGTCGGACCGCGCCTTGAGCCGCTTTCGCAATCGCACCGTCGCCTACATCTTCCAGCAGTTTCACCTGCTGCCCCACCTGAGCGTGCTCGAGAACGTCGTGATGCCGAGCTGGTTCGCGCGCTCCGGCGAGGCCGGCGATGACAAGGCCCTCGCCGCCAAGGCGACCGCCGTCCTCGACAAGGTCGGCCTGCGCCACAAGGTGCGCGCCCGCCCAGGGCACCTCTCGGGGGGGGAGAAGCAGCGGGTCGCCATCGCGCGCGCGCTCTTCAACCAACCCAAGCTCCTCCTGTGCGACGAGCCGACCGGCGCCCTCGACTCCGACACGACCCTCAAGGTCTTCGAGCTCATCGAGCGGCTCAACGCCGAGGAGGGCCTGACCGTCCTCGTCGTCACCCACGAGCGCGACATCGCCGAGCGCTGCCGCCGCATCGTGCGCATCGTCGACGGCGCGGTCGTCCCGGATCCGGGGCCGATGACGGCGACGGCGACCGCCGGGGCGGGTGACGCATGACCCTGTCCCGCGCCATGCGCGTCGTGCTCGGCAACATCCGCCGGAACAAGCGCTCCTTCATCCTCTCGAGCGTCGGCCTGATCATCGGCGTCGCGACGCTGACCTTCTTCGTGTCACTCGGGATGGGAGTGCAGTCGGGGGTCCTGAACAAGATTTACCCGGTCAATCAAATCGAAATCGAGCCGCGCACCGTCGGCATCGTCGGCATCCGCGAGCAGCTCGTCGACGCGGCCAGACTCGACGCGGACATGATCGCCGAGCTCAAGGGCCTGCCGGACGTCACCCGCGTATACCCGAAGCTCCGCTCGAAGCTCCAGGCGCGCCTGTGGGGGGGCAAGTCCCTGTTCGGCTTCGCGGCGCGCACCGAGGCCTTCTTCGACGGCCTCGACCCGAGCCTCGTCCAAGACGAGCTGCAGCGCGTCGAGCGCGTGGACGCGAAGCGCGAGCGGGCCGCGCTGCGCCGTCCGCAGGCCTGCAAGCGCGACGACGAGTGCCCCCTCGGGCAGGTCTGCGGGGCCGAGGGGAGGTGCGGCGACATCGAATACTGGCGACGCTTCGCGGGCCACGGGATCGCCGTGCCGTGCAGAGACGCCGACGGGGACGCGTTCTGCCCGCCGGGAGAGGCGTGCAGCGGCGGAGTGTGTCTACCGCAGTGCGGTGAGGATGGCGCGTCGTGCGAGCCCGGTTCGATCTGTGTCTCGCCAATCGACTGCGCCGGGGATGCGTGTAGGCCGCATTGTGCGTCGCAGTGTGCGGCGGACGGGGACTGCCCGACGTCACATGGCTGCGTCGCGCGTCCCGACGGCGCGCGGGTGTGTGAGCGCCTGGCGTGCGAGCTGCCGGACGCCAACGCGCAGTTCTCCGACCGCCTCGGGGACCAGGCGGGGCGGCTGCTCGGTCGCTGCGCGAACGCCGTCTCCCCCGACAGCCCGGCCTGCGAGCCGCTGGCCTGTCCCGACGGGACCTACTGCGCGGGCGCGTCGGTGGGCACCGCGCGCGGCTACTGCGAGGCGCCGATCCCGGTGCTGCTGAGCCCGGTGCTGCTCGAGATCTTCAACTCCTCGGTCGCGAGCTCCCTCGGGATGCAGCGCATCGACGGGACCGACGCGATGCTCGGCTTCCAGTTCCGGATGCAGCTCGGCGACAGCTACTTCGCCGCCGACCTGCCGGTCGAGATGCAGGCGGTCAAGCGCACCGAGATCGTCGGGTTCTCACAGAAGGCGATGGAGTTCGGCGTGACGATGCCGCTGAGCGTCGTCCGGTCGCTCAACGCGCGCTACAAGGGCAGGGCGGCCGCCGACACCTTCGACACGTTCATCCTGGAGACCCGCGGCAACGAGGATGTCTCGAGCCTGATCGCCGAGGTCGAGGGCTGGGGCTTCACGCTCTCGCGCAAGAGCGAGGACGCGCGCAAGGCCGCGGATCTGCTGTTCATTCTGACGGTGGTCTTCAGCTTCATCAGCGTCGTCATCATGTTCGTGGCGGCGGTCAACATCATGCACACCTTCCTGACCCTGGTGACCGAGCGCCGCTACGAGATCGGCATCATGCGGGCGGTCGGCGCGGCGCGGGCGGACATCCGCAAGCTCTTCCTGCTCGAGGCCGGGGTGCTGGGCGTCTTCGGTGGCGTGCTGGGCAACGCCGTCGCGTGGGGCGCGTCGCGCCTCGTGAACTGGGCGGCGGCCGAGTACCTGCAGGGGATCCCGTTCAAGCCCGACGAGTTCTTCCTCTACGACTGGCGCGTGCTGCTCGGGGGGGTCGCCTTCGCGTGGCTCTTCTGCGTGCTCGGGGCGTGGCTGCCTGCGAACCGCGCGGCGCGGCTCGATCCAGCGGTGGTGCTCACCACCTGAGCGTGCGCGGGATCAGAGCGAGTTGGCGGTGATGAGCCAGCGCCCGTCGGCGGCCTTCTTGAAGCGCACTGGCACGGGCATGCGCGCGCGGTGCTCCTTGTCCTTGATGAACAGGCGCTGCCGCTCGCTGCCGTCGCCGTCGCGCCGGACCACCTCGAAGCTCTTGGGATCCCCCGCGGCGAGGTACCACTGGACCTGCTGCGAGAAGCGCTTCCACGAGAAGCGCCGGATGCCGGTGATCTGCGTGTCGTTCTCGCGCTCGCTCGGGTGGAGCGTCTCGAGGTAGGCGTCGAAGTCCCCCTTCACCGCCGCCTCGAACGCCGCCTGGAGGGTCTCCTCGGCCGGGTCGGTGCGGGGCGTCGCGGGGGCGTCCGGCGCCTTGGGCTCCTCCGCGCGGGCGGCGCTCGGGGCCCCGCCGAGGGCGGCCACGACGAGGCCGAGCAGGAGCGTCGGGAGGAACGGGCGTCGCTTGACCATGGCGTGAACTCTCCGGTGTCTGTGCTCGCGTGATCCTAGCCGCCCGGCGCGCTCGCCGAAAGCCCGGGGGCGGTGGTCTGTCATCATCTTGTTGCAATCGCACGCGACTCAGTGGCCGGGCGCCCGCGCGCCCGGCCGGCGCCGCGCCGGCCGGGTTTGCGGCTTGGCGCCGAAAGGCAATCTTGCTAGTCCGGGGGCGTCCCAGGCCCCGCCGGAGTCCCGCCATGGTCCAAGCCCCAGACCGGATCGTCGACGTCGCTTACAGCTCCGCCGGCCTGAAGAACGGCGAGCTCGAGCACCTCTACGGGCCTGACGTCCACATCCTGTCGGACCCCTACCACCTCTCGCTGCTCGAGCGGCTGAGCAGCGAGAGCACGGTCCAGCCGATCATCAACCACCTCGTGACGACGCTCTACCGGGATCTCGTCGCGGCGGTCGTGGCGCGCGAGTTCCCGACCTGCAGCGTGCGCTCGAACACCCGGATGATCGCCCACACCCCGCTCGGCGTCTTCGTCGGCGAGATCGTCGACCCGTCCACCCAGGTGGTCTGCGTCGACATCGCGCGCGCCGGGATGCTCCCCGCGGCGGTCTGCTTCGACGCGTTCAACCACGTCCTCGACCCGGCCGGGGTGCGCCAGGACCACCTGATCATGAACCGCGTCGTCGACGACGCCGGGCAGGTCGTCGGTGCGCGCATCTTCGGCGAGAAGACCGGCGGCGACGTGCATGGGCGCGTGCTGGTGTTCCCCGACCCGATGGGGGCGACGGGGTCGTCGCTGAAGAAGGCGATCGACTACTACCGGACCCAGGCGGGCGGGACGCCGAGCAAGATCATCGCGATGAACCTCATCGTGACCCCCGAGTTCATCCAGAACGTCCGCGCCGAGCTCCCCGAGGTCGTCATGTACGCGTTCCGCATCGATCGCGGCATGAGCCCGCCGGAGGTCCTCGCGACCCTCCCCGGGACCCACCCCGACCTCGAGCGGGGCCTCAACGCAACGCAGTACATCGTCCCCGGCGCCGGCGGCCTCGGCGAGGTCATCAACAACGTCTTCGTCTGAGCCGCGCCCCAGCGCGCTCCGGTCACCCATCCGCCCAGAACCGAACCCAGACACACGGGCCCAACCCGCCCCGGGAGTTTCAGCTTTGATGTTCAAGCGCAGCGACCTCGCCACCCTCATCGACGCGGAGACACTGGCCAAGCGAATCCGTGAGCTCGGCGCTGAGATCAGCCGCGACTACGTGGGCAAAGACCTGGCCGTGATCGGGATCCTCAAGGGATGCTTCGTCTTCCTCGCGGACCTGGCGCGGGCCATCGACATCGAGTGCACGGTCGACTTCCTCGGGCTGTCGAGCTACGGCTCGGCGACCACCTCGTCGGGCGTGGTGAAGATCACGAGCGACCTCACCAAGCCCATAGAGGGGCGCGACGTGCTGGTGGTCGAGGACATCATCGACACCGGCCTGACGATGCGCTACCTGCTCGAGAACCTCGGGACCCGCCGCCCCGCCAGCGTGCGCATCTGCACCTTGCTGCACAAGCCCGCGAACTCCCGCTGCGACGTCCCGATCGACTACACGGGCTTCACCATCGACGACCACTTCGTCGTCGGCTTCGGCCTCGACTACGCCGAGAAGTTCCGCAACGTCGGCTACATCGGCTACAAGCGCTAGCGACGGCAGGTCAGGACCAGCGCTCGGCCGCCGCGAACGAGAGGCACCGCGGAGGACGCGGAGGTCGCGGAGGAGGCCGCGACGTGGATGGAGGCACCGCGATCACGGATGTCGTCATCGGCGCCGCGATCGCCGTACATCGCGAGCTCGGGCCCGGCCTGCTGGAGTCTAGGGCCCGTGCCGGAGCAAGTTGATCGGATGGCCAAGGGGGCGTGCGCAAGCACGCGCCGTGACAGGTTGCGGCCCGGTTCGATGGCCGTCGAGGCGCCGTGGAGCCAAGGAAGGGGGCGGGTTCTGGGCCGAAGGCGTAGCGTGCTACGTCGAAGTCCAGAACCCGTCCCTGACGCCGGCCGCCGCGGACGCATCGGCGGTCAGCGGGCCGGGACGAATGTTGAAACACCCTCTCAGAAGCGCAGGACCATCGCGCCCGTCCCGTCCTTCGTGAACGGCGGCGGGCTCGCGTCGTCCTGGGTCAGCAGGATCGCCGCGGTCGTGCCGCCCGCGACCGCCACCCCGATGAGCGTCCAGAACCACCACTGCTCGAGGATGCCGCCGTCGTCGATCTCGCCGCCGCCGACCTCCCCGCCGAGCACCCCGGCCCAGTTGAGGTCGAAGAGCCGCCCGACGGCCGCCTCGATCGCCTGGCGGTTGCGGAAGCTCCAGTCCAGGTTCGGGATCTTCTGGACCGCGACCAGCCGCTGCGTCTCGGTGTGGAAGAGGTAGAGCTCGAGGGACTTCGTCTCGCGCGTCCCGCTGACCCGCACCACGAGCGACGTCTCGGTCCGGAACAGGTCACCCAGCTCCTTGACGGCCGGGCCACCGAGCGGCGTCTCGCCGTGGGCCGCGGCGACCTCGGTCGCGAGCTTCGGCTTCAGCTCGTCGAGCAGCAGGGCGCGGCGCGCCGGCTCGAGCTTGATCTCCTCGTGCGCCATCTTCTCCGAGCTGATGTCGACGGTGATCGTGGGCCGCGTGAACCCGGCCTTGTACACCGTGATGATGTGGGTCCCCTCGACCAGGCCGGCGACCGCCTTGGGGCTGATCCCCTTGTAGCGCCCGTCGACGTAGATCTCGGCGTAGATCGGGTCGGTGTTGACCTGGACCGCGCCGAGCGGCATCGACTGGATCGCCACCTCCGCGGCCGCGAAGGCGCGCTTGCCCGCCTCGCTGAGGCCGGATGGATCCGCCTTGGACGCCGCCGCGCGCCGGAACAGCCGGTCCGCCCCCTCCTTGTCGCCGGCCGCGAGCCGCGCCTCGCCGACCCCGAGCAGCACCTCGTCGAGCAGGTCCTGATCGTCGCCCTCGAGCACGCCGAGGCTGCCCTCGAGCAGCTTCAGGGCCGACACGAACTGGTCGGTGGCGTCGTCGTAGTCCTTCGCCTTCATCGCGGCGTGGCCGGAGCCGACGAGCCCCTTCACCGTCGCCGCGTTCTGCTGCTCGGTGACCTCGCCGCCGGCGTTCAGCGACCCGTGGACGCTGGTCACGTCGTAGTCGCGCAGCCCCTTCGCGTCGACGTGGGTCTCGACCGAGTGGCGCACCTCGTAGAGGATCTCGGCGTGCTCCTTCTCGTCGGGAGAGAGGTCGACCACGACGATTTTGCGCGCGTTGGGCGCCCGACCTGGCTCGGCCTGGGCGCGTGGCGCCACCAGCGCGGTCGCCATGATGACGCCGAAGGTCCACGCCTGAATGCTCGCTGCTGTGTTCATGGGGATCCGCCGATCTCGTCGGTGTCTGCTGTGGCTGCTCGGGTCGTCGCGAGCGCGCGCCAGGGGCGCGCGCCGGGCCCGCGGATGATGTTGGCCTGCGGACCGCGTTCCGCTATCGTCTCGCGAGCCGGACGATACCAGACGGTGTCAGGACCGACAACGGCCCCCCACGCCCCGCAACGCCCCCAGACGCGGACGAGTCCCGGCGCCCGACCCCACGACGACCAGCGAGCGCTGCATGGCGAGCGACCCCCGAATCCTGCCCTACGACGGCGTGGCGCCCACGCTCGGCGACGACGTCTTCATCGCGGACACCGCGCGGGTCATCGGTGACGTACACCTCGGCCCCGGCGCCTCGGTCTGGTTCGGCACCGTCATCCGCGGCGACGTACACCACATCCGCGTCGGAGCCCGCACGAACGTGCAGGACCTCACGATGATCCACGTGACCTCCAAGCGCTGGCCCACGGTCATCGGCGCCGAGGTCACCATCGGTCACCGCGCGGTCCTCCACGGCTGCACCGTCCACGACCGCGCGCTCATCGGGATGGGGGCCATCGTGATGGACGGCGCCGTCATCGGCGAAGAGGCGATGGTCGGCGCCGGGGCGCTGGTGACCCCGGGGACGGTGGTCGCCCCGCGCACCCTCGTCGTCGGGAGCCCGGCCCGCCCCGTCCGCCCGCTGAACGAAGCCGAGGTCGCGTGGCTCGCCCGCAGCGCCCAACACTACGTCGACATCGCCGCGACCTACGTCGGCGGCGGCTACGGGCGCGTCGAATGAGGACCCGCGCCGCCGCGCTCGCCCTCGCGACGTGCCTCGCCTGGGGTGGCTCGGCGGCGGCCGTCGACGTCAGCGTGAGCGTGGGCGGGGGGACGCTGCTGGCGTGGGACGCTCCGAGCCAGATCGGCAACGCCTTCGGCGGCGGCCTGTTTCTCGGCGTCGGAGCCTTCGAGGTCGGCGTCGCGGGCGCGGTCATCTTCCCCGACAGCCGCGTTCAGGGTGACTTCGGCGCCGTCTGGGCCGAGGGGCGCTGGTATCCGTTCGGCCGCGAGACCCTCTGGTCGCCGTGGCTCTCGGTCGGCCTCGGCGTCGCCACCGACGACGGGCTCGATCCGCGCACCATCGACGCCATCGCCCCGGTGCGCTGGGTCACCGGCGGCCCGAGCGCCCTCGCGCTCGCCGGCGTCGGCCTCCGTTACGGCGAGACCACCGGATTGTACCTCGCGTTGGATGTGCGCGCATACAACCACACCCACGGCGGAATCGACCTGACGGTCGGTTACGCGTTTTAAGGTCCGCGCAGGAATAAGGGGTGAGGTCAAAACAACATGATCAACCTGCCTGCGGATCCGCCCCCATCTGCGCGTCCCCGAAAGCTCGAGAGACGCCCGGTCTGACTGCGCTTTCGTCGAACCGGCGGCCGTGGCCTATCGTGAGTCGCCCGCAGGCGGTCGAACATCGCTTTAGGTTCTGCCGCGAAACAGGGCGACTGACCTATTCCGCGGCGGAGCGCTGAGACGCGAGGTCGATATCGCGCGGTCGAGGTGCCCGCGGCGCCGTCGTCGCCTGGGTGCCCGTCGCGGACGAGGGCGGGTCGCGCGCCTTCCGGGGCCTCTCGTGGGGGCGCGGGGGGCGTCGGATTCCACAGGCAGGTTGATCCCGCGGCTTCGACCTCACCCCTCCGGGGAGGGCCGCGAGCGACCTGCCCAGCAGGCGCCAAACATACGAATGCGAATCGTTGAGAATCGCAGCACCCGCAGTATCGCGGCAGACGAACGGCCCGCCATGCGCCGATTTGTGGGGGGCGCGCGCGTGCGACGCACCGGTCATCCGCCGCCACCGGTGCATTCCTGAAAGGTTACGTTTTTCCGGCTGTTACGCGGAGAACGCTGCGCTTGGCGACAAATCTCAACCGTGGGCTCTCGCTATTGCGAAGGTCGAAATACCTTTTGGCGAGAATCTGCGAACGGTAGTACAGTTATTCGCCAGTCCAACGTGGACTGGCGGGTTCCTAAACGAGATGACTCTGCAGCCACCCCGAGAGCCCTAACGGACCGGGCGGGAGGGAGTGGCCACGCAGCGGGCGACGAGCCCGCAGGCTGGGTGGACGGTCGATGTCCGGTGACCGAACCTACATCACCTATTTGAGAAACGAGGCGACGCCGGGCCTGCTCCTGTGGGGCGACGCCGGCGACGTCCCGCCACGGCTGCGCTCCTCGTTCGCGCGCGGCAAGTGGCTCCGTTCGGTTCCATTGCTCGTGCCGGACGACGCCGGAGGGCTCGCTCGCGCCTCGGTCGAGGGGTGGTGGATTCGCGCCGACCACGGCGTCGAAGAGCTCGCGTCGATCCCG
Organism: Deltaproteobacteria bacterium HGW-Deltaproteobacteria-14; assembly: GCA_002841945.1. Classification (GTDB taxonomy): domain Bacteria; phylum Myxococcota_A; class UBA9042; order PHBI01; family PHBI01; genus PHBI01. The sequence continues at coordinate 7,742 of PHBI01000192.1, read as the reverse complement.
CTGACCGATCTGCGTCGCTTCTCCCATGCGGCGCGGATTTGGATCCTCGCCGCGAAGTGGGCGGTCTTCACCATCGACCACCAGCAGTTCGTTCCCGCCTTCCGCGCCGCGCCGGACGGGGTGGGGTGGCGGGCGACCTGGCGGGTGGCGCCGGTCCAGTCGGACGACCGGACCCGCCTGGCGAGCCTCGCGACCGCCATGCCCGGGGTCGCGCGCTGCTGGCCGGTCGACGACGCCGGGAGCGTGCTGACGCCGGCGGCGGCGCTGCAGGAGTTTCTCGACGCCGCGGTCGACGGGCTGATGCGCAGCGACTCCGCGGCGACCATGCCGCTGCCGGGCGCTGGGCCCGACTGGTCGGTCCGCCTCGCCGAGCGCCTCGGGGGACCCGAGTGGCGCTTCACCGCCAAGGGACCCCACGAGGCGCACCTCGCCGACACGCTCAACCACTGGGTCGCGCCCGCCCTGAGCCTCGGCGCGGCCGGGCGGCCGATGGTGGGGTTCCGCCTGTCCGAGCCCGACTCCCCCAGCGGCTACTGGGAGCTGTCTTACCACCTCTTCGGCGGCGGTGGCTCCGACCGCGTCGCCGCGTCGGAGCTCGCCAACCCGCCCAAGGAGGTCCGCGACCGCGTCCTCCGGATGGTGGCGCCCCAGGACACCCTGCTCGAGGCGCTCGGTCGCTGCGCCCGGGTCTTCGAGCCCATCACCCGCTCGCTCAGCGCCCGGCTGCCGGCGCAGGTCAAGGTCGACGCCAACGAGGCCTGGGAGTTCCTGACCCACGCGAGCCTCCAGCTCGAGCGCGCGGGCTACATGGTCGAGGTGCCCGCGGCCCTGAGCCGTGTCGGTCACCGCCGTGTGCGAGCGCGAATGCGAGTCGGCGTCGAGTCTCACGAGGAGCCGTCTGCGGGGACCGGAACGGGACTGCTGCAGGGCATCGTGAACTACCGCTGGGAGGCGTGTCTCGGCGACGACACCCTGACCGCTCAGGAGTTCCTCGCGCTGGCCAAGGCGGCGGCGCCGCTGGTGATGCACCGCGGCGAGTGGATCGCCGTCGACCCCGCCGACGTCGCGCGGCTCCAGGCGCTGCTCGGCGAGGGCGAGGGGACGCTCGACGTGGCCGAGGCGCTCCGGCTCGCGCTGTCGGGCGAGATCCCGCTGTCGGAGGGCGGCGGCGTCAACGCCGAGGTGGTTGGCGACGGTGTGGTGGCGCAGGCGCTGCGGGCGCTGCGCGAGGGGATCGAGGTCGAGCCGCGCGATCTGCCGCCGCCGAAGAGCCTCGACGCCGTGCTGCGCCCCTATCAGCAGCGGGGCTACGCCTGGCTCGCGAGCGTCACGTCGATCGGCTTCGGCGCGTGCCTGGCCGACGACATGGGCCTCGGCAAGACGGTGCAGCTCCTCGCGCTGTTGGCCGCCATCAGCGAGGACGCCGGCAAGCGCAAGCGCCCGCGCTACCTGGTCGTCTGCCCGACGAGCGTCATCGGCAACTGGCGGCGCGAGATCAACCGCTTCGCCCCCGGCATCGGGGCGGTCATTCACCACGGCCCGACCCGCGCCCAGGACTTCAAGGAGCTCGAGAGCCGCGTCGTCGGCAACACCCCGGACCGGGCGGCGATCATCATCACCAGCTACGCCCTGGCCCGGCGCGACTGCGATCTCTTCCAGAGCTACGAGTTCGACTGCCTGGTGCTCGACGAGGCCCAGAACATCAAGAACCCCGAGGCGGCTCAGAGCCAGGCGGTGCGGCTGCTCCGCGCCAAGCGCCGGGTGGCGCTGACCGGCACCCCGGTCGAGAACCGCCTGACCGAGCTGTGGTCGATCCTCGATTTCCTGAACCCGGGCCTCATCGGCGGGCGCACGGCCTTCAAGAAGACCTTCGCGGTGCCCATCGAGCGCTTCGGCGACGAGAACGCCGCCGAGCTCCTGCGCAAGGTCACCGGCCCCTTCATCCTGCGGCGCCTCAAGACCGACCCCAACATCGCCCCGGAGCTGCCCGAGAAGTTCGAGTCGACCCGCTACTGCCCGCTGACCCGGGAGCAGGCGGCGCTCTATCAGGCGACCGTCGACAAGGCCTTCGCCGACATCGCCGATCTCGAGGTCGGGATGAAGCGCCGCGGCCGAATCCTCGCGATGATCACCGCGGTCAAGCAGATCTGCAATCATCCCGCGCACTTCCTGCGCGACGGCGGGCTGGGCGCGCGGCGCTCGGGCAAGCTCACGCGCTTCCTCCAGCTCATCGACGAGGTGTACGCGAGCGACGGGCACGCCCTGGTCTTCACGCAGTATCGCGAGATGGGGGACATCCTCCAGGCGGTGCTCACCAACGAGCTCGACGAGCCCATCCCGTTCCTGCACGGCGGGCTGACGCGCCAGGCGCGCGAGCGCATGGTGCAGGACTTCCAGTCTCCGACCGGCCCGATGGCGATGGTGGTGTCGCTGCGCGCCGGCGGCACGGGCCTGAACCTGACCCGCGCCAACCACGTGTTCCACTACGATCGGTGGTGGAACCCGGCCGTCGAGGACCAGGCGACCGATCGCGCGTTCCGCATCGGGCAGACCCGCGACGTCACGGTCCACCGCATGGTGAGCCAGGGCACGATGGAAGAGCAGATCCACCAGATCCTCGAGGACAAGCGAAACCTCGCTGGCCTCGTGGTCGACGCCGGCGAGACCTGGCTGTCCGAGCTCGACGACGACACGCTGCGCTCGCTGATGACCCTCGGCCAGGACGCGGTCCTCGAGGAGGGCTGGTGACGACCGACGAGTACAGCTGGATCGAGAAGCGGTGGCTGTCGCCGATCCTCGAGGCGAACGAGCTGCGGCTGTCGGTGCGCCGCGGCAAGGTGATCGCGCGCAAGGGCTGGGTGCGCAAGCTGAGCGTTCGGCCCGGGCTGATCACCGGCCAGGTCACGAGCGACACCGGCGCGAGCTGCGAGGTGTCGGTGCGCATGGAGGCCATCGACGAGACCTGGGACGCGGTCATCGAGCGCCTCGCCAACGAGGCCGCGCTGGCCGCCGATCTGCTCGGGGGGCGCGTCACCGAGCGGCTCGCCTTCGTCTTCGAGGAGGAGGGGCACGACCTCTTCCCCTTCGATCTGCGCGACGTGAAGAACTTCTGCTCCGGTCACCCGGACGATCCGAACTGTATCGACGCCATCGCGGTGCACTTCGACTTCGCCCGGCTGATCAACGGGCACCCGATGACGCTCTTCGAGTTCCGCGGCCGCTCCCAGGCCGAGCTCGTCGAGTCGATGCGCGAGCTCCGGCAATCCGATGACGCCGAGACCAATGGCGACGGCGAGCCGGCACAATCGAGCGTCGAGGGCGCGAAGGCGCTGCTCGATGGGTACTGGGAGCGCGGGGTGGTCCCTCATCTCGCGTTCCGCGTCGAACGGACCCGACTCAGCGAGACGGACGCCCTCCCGGTCGTCCGTGCGCTGGGACCCGGGCCCGGGGAGACGCCACCCGAAGAAGTTGTTCGGGTACTCGCGCCGCTGATGCGAACGGCCCGCAAGCGGATGGACGCGATTCACGATCGGGCCGAGAGTGACGCCGTGGAGATGCAGGAAGCACCTGACCCCATTGCCGCCGAGAGCCTCGACGATCTGCTCGTCGCGGCCGCGCACCAGCACGGCTCTTTGACCAGCGGGTTCGTCGCGAACGCGCTGGGTATAGATCCGCGCGAGGCGCGACAATACCTGAAGTGGTTGGTCGAGGAGGGGCGCCTCGCGGTCGTGGGCCGCGCGCGCGGTACGAAGTATTTGCCGGTCGGGGCGGAGGCCCCCGCCGGGGACGCGGACGAGGCGTGACCGCTCGGGGCCTCCGCCGGGGGGCCTCGTTCGGGGCGCCGCGCGTGCCTTACGGGCAGGCCGGGTTCGGCCGCCGTGGGGTGCCGTAGTCCGTGCCGATCCCGAACCCGGTGACCGCGTCGCACCAGCTCGCGGCGTCGTCGTTTTGTGTGGCGTCGAGTCTGGCGCTGCCGAGGGTCATCGCGTGGCCCGCGCTCGTCGGCCAGCCGCTGTCGCTGTAGGCGACGCGGTCGATGACCACGTCGCCGCAGGTCAGCGTGATCTCGTCGGCGCCGTTGGCCAGGATGAAGTCCTGGTAGACGTAGTCGGGGACGAAGCCGCCGTTGTCCACGAACGAGGCGCTGCGGCCGAGCACCAGGTAGCCCTTCGCGGGGACGATCGGGGCGTCCGCCGCCGGCAGCGCGTGCGCGTCGCCGCCGTCGTCGCTGAGGACGCAGCCGTCGAGGGGCCGCGCGGTCGCCTGGGGGTTGTAGAGCTCGAGCCACTCGCCGGCGTCGTCACCGCCGCTCGGGTTGCGCATGATCTCGCTCAGGATGAGGTCGCCGGCGGCCTCCGGCGGGGCGATCGATCCGGCGCAGGTGCCAGCGACGCAGGTCGTGCCCGCGGCGCACGCGAGCAGCGGCGCGGGGGTGAACGCGCAGCTCGGCTGCCCGCTCGGCGCCGTACACGTGCCCGGTGACGCCCAGCCGTTCGGCGTGCCCGAGGGGCTGCAGGTCGTGAGCGGCGGCACGTCGCACGGGTTCGGGTCGCACGGGAACTCGCTCGGGTCGATGCAGCCGCCGTTGCGACAGACCCGCGGCGCCACGCACACCAGGCTGGCTTCCACCGGGTACTCGCACCTGCCCCCCGGCGGGATCGCCGGGTTGCAGGTGCCGGCCGAGCTGTAGATCTGCGCGGTGTCGCCGTCGCAGTCCGGCGACGGGCGGGCGTCACAGACGACGCCCTCACACGGGATCACCGGCGGGTCGACGCACTGGCCCGCCTGGCAGAGCTTGCCGAGGCTCTCGCAGTTCTGGCGCGGGAGCTCGTCGTAGCCGCATTTTGGCGCGCCGCCCACGGCGACGCAGCGGCCGACCGCGGAGTAGCTGACCTTGGTCGGGCCGTCACACGAGGCCGGCGGGTTGTTGATGCACTGCACGCCCTTGCACGGGTCAGCGGCGGTGGTGTCCCCACAGGCGCTTGGTGCAATGCACCAGAGTGCCATCGCCGTCGCCAGCGCCGCGGGCGCGCGGCGGATCACTCGCTCGCCTGCGGGATCGGGTCCTTCACGTCGATGAAGGAGATGCGGTCGACGTGGCCGAGGAGGGTGTCGAGGGTGACGCCGCCCGGCGTGACCACCGCGTCGAGGGTCAGGCCGTCCGCCAGGTCGAGGCTGTTCACCAGCGCCAGCTCGAGGGTGTCGGTGGCGCGGTCGGTGACGGCGTCGTCGGAGAAGCTGGTCGGATTTGGGACGGTGTAGGTGGTCGTGCCGTTGAGCCACAGGGTCCAGTGGCGGCCGGTCTTGCCCTTGAAGAGCATGCGCTGGACGTCGGCGCCGGGGACGCTGCCCACGACGAGGGCGCGGGTCGTCGGATCCCACGAGCTCGCCAGGGGGAAGCCGAGGAAGCTCCCGAGGTCGGGGGAGGCCGGCGGACCGGAGCCGAGCTCGCCGCGGGCCAGGATGGCGCTGCCGGAGTCGGGGCGCGGGTCGTCCTTGCCGGGGATGGCGACGGCGACGACGGTCGCGACGAAGGCGACGTGGGGGCTCTGCAGGCCGTCGTGGAGCGGGGACAGGGGCAGCCGGTAGGGATCCTTGGCCGGGGTGGTCTCGATGGCGTCGGCGATGCCGTCGGGCGGGTTCTTGTTCTCGTCGGAGGTGTCGGCGCCGCCGTTGAGGCCGAGCGGGATCATGAAGCCGTCGGGCGTCAGCGCGCCGCCGAGGAAGAACAGCGCGTCGGCGTAGCCGATGCCGGCGCCGAGGCTCGGCAGCGGCGGGATGTCGAGGCTCGAGGAGAGCCCGAGCGGCATCCGCAAGAGCGGCGCCGCGTCGACCACCGCCGTGCGATCACCGGTGGTGTCGACGACGACGGACGGATCGTAGCCCGACCAGAACGACTCGAAGAGCGGGAACACGGCCCCGACGATGCGGGTGAAGTCGAGGTCGCCGCCCGCGATGCTGTCGACGATGGCGCTGGCGTACTCGGCGACCTCGGACAGGTCGAGGCGGCCGCCCAGGCTCCAGAGGCGGTTCTTTCCGGCGGGGGCCGCCAGCACGAAGGTCGGCACGGCCGGGGTGGCGAGGTTGAGGATGATGCCGCCGGGGACCGTGATGGGCTCGGTCGGGTCGACCTGCGGGATGCTGTGTTCGGGGTCGAGGTAGCGCTTCACGTCGGCGCCGAGCAGGACCTGGAGGTTGAAGTCGAACAGCGCCGAGGACAGCGCGAAGGACGTCAGGGAGATCTCGAGGGGATCGGTCTCGAGGTAGATGGAGGTGTCCGGGGCCCCGCGGACGATGCCGACGTTGTCGAGGATGGTGGAGTCGAGGATGGTGTTCGACGGGTCCATCTCGATCTTGGCGTAGTGGGTCTGGGCGATCGGCAGGTAGAGGGTGCGCGCGCTGTCGACGTTGAGCCACGAGACCCAGTCGTGGTCGGTGGCGAGGACGTGGACGTCGATGCCCTCGGTGAGGTCGCCGGCGTAGTGGATGACGCCGTCGGCCGGGAGCAGCTCGGTCTTCACCACGGCGCCGGTGGTGTGGTTGATGAGCACGTAGCGGCCGGCGTCGAGCGGCGCCACGGTGGCCTCGTCGACGACGATCACGTCGAGGCCGCCGCCGGCGACCGCGACGTTGCGGACGGCGAGGGTGGCGGCGTGGGCCGAGTCGCCGCCGAGGGTGGCGGTGACCGTGGCGTCGCCGCCGGTCGCGCCGCCGGTCAGCATGCCGTTGGCGTCGACCGCGACCACGGCGTCGTTCGAGGACGTCCAGGTCGGGGTGATCGCCACCGCGATGTCGGCGTTCGATGGGTCGACGCCGTCGACGTGCAGGGTGTAGGTCGCGCCGGGCACGAGGACCTGGGGGCGGTCGAGGATGCGCGGGACGAGCCCGGTGGTCGGCGCGGTCACGCAGGCGCCCGCGGCGCAGGTCTCATCGCTCCCGCAGTCGGCGTCGCCGCCACAGTACCAGACGCCGCACATGCCCGAGGGGACGTCGCAGCGGCAGGCGAAGCGATCGTCGGCGCAGTGGCCCTCGTCGAAGCCGTGGGTGGCGCAGTCGGCGTCGTTCGCGCAGCGGAAGACCGCCTCGCAGCAGCCGGCGATGCACTTCCACTCGCTCTTCGGATCCGGGCACAGGCTCTTGTCGTTCTTGCCGAACTCGTCGAGGCACGGGTGCTCGCAGACCGCCGTCGTGTCCTGCGCGACGTCCTCCGCCGCGACGTCCTCGCTCGTGTCTGCCACCAGGGTGTCAGCGGCGGTCGTGTCCGAGGCGGGCGTGGAGCTGTCCGAGCAGCCGGCGGCGAGGAGCCCGGCGGCCAACCCGAGCACGAGGCTTGTGCGTCGCATCATGGTCCTTCCCATCGCCAGTCAGCACGCGGCCGTTGACGATTGTGCATTGCATCAGAGCGCGACGCCTCACCGGCTCTTCCGGGACGCGCCGCGGCGCGCGGCGCGCGCGGGTCGTCAGAGCGACGCACTATAGAGAGCGTTCGCGGCTGCATCAATCGGATTCCCGCCGGCTCGGACCGGCCACCGGCGGCGCCGGCGGCGGTTCAGGTTCGGTCGGGGAGCAGGGCGCGCGGGTCGATGGCGACCTGGGCGTCGACGACGACCCAGCGGCCGCGGTAGCGCGCCAGCGGGGCGGCGTGGACCCGCGCGAGCTCGGGGAGGTCGGTGCACAGCCGCGCCACCCGGGCGACGAGGTCCGCGAGCTCGTCGTGGTCCGCCGGGGGCAGCTCGGGCGTC
>PHBI01000191.1 GCA_002841945.1 Deltaproteobacteria bacterium HGW-Deltaproteobacteria-14 | reverse complement strand
CCTCGAGAAGCTCGCCAACGACTGGCCGCAGTCGAAGCTCGACGAGCTCCTCCCCGACCGTTGGCTCGCCGCGCGCGCCGGCTGAACTCCACAGCGGCCGTCCCCTCCGGCACGCGGAGCGCTGGTCCCGAGTACGGTGTCCACCGGCTGCTTGCCCTCTCGATGAGCTACCAGTAGTCGACCAACACCGCGACGGAGCGATGCTCTCCGACTGCTTCTGCTCACACCCGCGACCGGCAGCCGCCTTGACACCCGCGTGCCTGTTTCGCGAGGCTCGGCCCAGGAGCGGCACCGCGAGGAGACGATGCGCGTCTATTTCACGACCGTCGTACGCGGAGCGCCCCTCGAGCGCGGCGGCGAGCTCATAGCGCTCGACTGGTCGACCCGGCGCGTGGCCGCGCGGACACCGATCGTACCCCCGCCCCCCTCGGTCCGCCACGACCCCAACGCGCGAGGGAACGCCCGCGGCGGCCGGGGAATCGCGCTCGCCGACGGCCGCGTCTACGTCTGCTCCTACCACACGCTGCATGAGCTGGACGCCGAGCTGGCCCCGCTGCACACCATCACGGCCGCACAGCTGGCGGGCCTGCACGAGGTCGCGGACGCCGGCGGCGGTGGGCTCTGGATCGCCGCGACGGCCGTCGACGCCGCCGTCCGGGTGCATCTGGGGCGCGGTGAGGTCGACGAGCTGCTGTCGCCGCGGGACCTCCCAGCCCTTCAGACGGCGCTCGGCGTCGAGGCCTTCCCCCACGACCGTGACGCCGACCTCCGGACGGCCTTCCTCGACCAGGGCCACCTCAAGAGCACCTCCCACCTGCACCTCAACGCCGTGCTCGCGGTGCGGGGGCGCGTCCTCGGCCTCCTCCACGCCTTCGGCGCCATCGCGGACCTTCGAACGGGCGAGGTCCTGGCCCGCGACCCGCGGCTCCGGGGCGCGCACAACCTCGTCGCCCTCGAAGACGACCTCGTCGCCGTCAACGACACCGTGCGCGGCGCGGTCCTGTTCGTCTCGCTGACCACCGGCCGCGTCGTCCGACAGATCGCGCTGCGCGCCTTCCCCTGGGTGCGCCGGCACGCACGCCGCGCCGCGATCGCCACCTTCGTCGGCAAGGTGCGCCACCGCCTCCGCCTCGGTGCGCCGGTCTACGGCCGCCCGCTGTTCGTGCGCGGGCTCGCGCACGCCGGCGACCTCCTGATGGTCGGCGTGGCACCCTCGGCCGTCCTCGCGCTGGACTGGCGCACGGGCGCGCTGCGTGGCGCGTATCGCCACAGCGCCGACCCGAACTCCGCCATTCACGGGCTCGCCGTCTCCGGCTGAGCGGGCGGTGTGTCGGCCCCCAGGGCGTCCCCGGCCTGGCGGCTCGGCGTGTGCAAGCGCCCGCGAGCCTCGCTCGGATGAACGGGGTTTGGCACGGCGGGCCCGGCGTGGCAGGCTGCCGCTCCCTCGGGCGTGAGGAGCGTGCCGTGAACCCAGCCGTCGGGGTCGACTTCGGGACGACCAACAGCGCCATCGCGTCCATCGACGCCGCCGGCAAGGCGCGGCTCGCGGCGTTCCCGACCCTCGGGCAGGCGCTGGCGCCCGTCTTCCGCTCGATCCTCTTCTTCGAGACCGACGTGGACTGGGTCCGCGGCCGTCCGCCCGCCTCGATCGGGCACGAGGCCATCGCCGAGTACCTCGCGACCGGCGCCGACGGCCGCCTCATGCAGTCGATGAAGTCCTTCCTCGCCAGCCGTCACGTCGTCGCCACCAACGTCTTCGGCCACAACTTCACCCTCGAGTCCCTCATCGCCCTCGTCGTCGCCCGTCTGCGCGCCGCCATCCGGCCCGAGCTCGGGGTCGCACCCCCGACCCACGTCGTCGCCGGGCGCCCGGTACACTTCGCGTTCGCGAACGGCGACGACGACGACGCCTTCGCCGAGGGCCGGCTGCGCAAGGCCTTCGCCCTCGCCGGCTTCGAGCAGGTCAGCTTCGTCCCCGAGCCCGTCGCCGCCGCGCTGCACTACGCCTCCGGCCTCGACCACGACGAGATCGTGCTGGTCGCCGACTTCGGCGGCGGCACCAGCGACTTCAGCGTCCTGCGCGTCGGCCCCGAGGTCACCGACGACCCCGCCGACGCCTCCCACATCATCGGCACCGCCGGCGTCGGCGTCGCCGGCGACAACTTCGACGCGCGCCTCATCGATCGCCTCGTCGCGCCCGCCCTCGGCAAGGGCAGCCACTACCGCAGCCAGACCGGCAAGATCCTCGAGATCCCGCCCGCCATCTACCACCGCCTCGAGCGCTGGCACGAGCTGTCGCTGCTCAAGACCCCGCGCATGATGGACAGCCTCTACGCCTACCGCCGCGACGCCCGCGAGCCCGACAAGATCGGCGCCCTCATCGATCTGGTCGACCACGACCTCGGCTACGCCCTCTACGCCGCCGTCGAGCAGACCAAGGTCGCCCTGTCCCGCGGCGACAGCGCGCGCTTCTCGTTTCGCACCGACTCGGTCGAGGTCGAGGCGCCCGTCACCCGCGACGAGTTCGAGGCCTGGATCCAGCCCGACCTCGACGCGCTCACAAGCTGCCTCGACGGGCTCCTCGCCGACGTCGGCCTCGCCCCCGCCGACGTCGACACCGTCTTCGTCACCGGCGGCACCGCCCTCGTCCCCGCCGTGCGCGCCCTGTTCGAGCAGCGCTTCGGCGCCGACAAGCTCCGCAGCGGCGACTTCCTCGCCTCGGTCGCCAGCGGCCTGGCCCGCTACGCGACGCGCCTATGAGCCGGCCGGCATCAGACCCCATGGTGACGGGATGAAGGATCGCCTGCGCATCGTCATGTGCCGCCCGACCCGCGCGGGCAACGTCGGGGCCGCTGCGCGGGCCATGAAGACCATGGGCCTGTCGTCGCTGGTGCTGGTCGACCCGCTCCACCCCGCCGAGGATCAGGACGCCGTCGCCCGTGCGCGCGATGGGCGCGATGTGTTGGCCGCCGCGCGCACCGTCGGCACGGTCGCGGAGGCCGTCGCCGACTGCGTGTGGGTGGTGGGCCTGAGCGCGCGCGACCGGGCGCTCGGGCCGCCGCTCCGCGACGTCCAGGCAGCCGCCCGCGAGGCCGTCGAGAGGGTCCACGACGGGCTCGTCGCCTGGGTCTTCGGCACCGAGCGTGACGGCCTCTCGAACGCCGAGCTGTCGGCCTGCCACGCGCTGGCGCGGATCCCGACCGACGACGCCCTGACCTCGCTCAACCTCGGCGCCGCGGTGCAGCTCGCCTGCTATGAGCTGCACCGCGCGGGGATGTCCGAGGCCCCGAGCCCGGCCGAGGTGCCCGCCGCGGCGGCGACCCGCGGCGAGGTCCTGGCGCTGCTCGACCGCCTCCACCGCGCCCTCGTCGCCGTCGGACCCTTCGCCGAGGGCGACGCCAAGCTCCGCGCGGTCGAGCAACGCGCGCTCAGGCTCCTCGACCGCGCCGCGCCCGGGCCCGAAGAGCTGCGGGCCGTCCACGCCATGCTCAAGTGGCTGGGTCACTGACGCGAGCTGGCCGCGTCGGCGCGGCTGGGGTAAGAAGCGCTCCTGAGCGCACCCGAACACAGCCCGGCACCCATGGCCTCCGTCTCCGATCTGCAGCCCCCCGAACGCGAGCCGACCCTGATCGCCGTGTCCGGCGCGCTGTGGATCATCGACAAGCCCGCCAACTACCTCGTCCACCCGGCCGGCAACCCCACCATGCCGGACATCCTCGCGTGGGCCCGCGACACCCACGGCGCCCCTGCGGCGCTCGCGCCGATCCACCGCCTCGACCGCCAGACCTCCGGGGTCGTCCTGTGCTCGCCGGACCCCGCCCTGCGCGCCACCCTCGGCATCGCCTTTGCGCGCCGCGACGTCACCAAGACCTACCGCGCCCTCGTCTATCGCCGGACCCCCGACGCTGGCGTCATCGACGCTCCCCTCGCCGACGCCCGGCGCGACGCGCCCCTCGCTGCGCGCACCCGCTACGTCCGCCTCGAGGCCCTGCCGCCCTTCTCCTACCTCGAGGTGACCCCAGAGACCGGGCGCAAGCACCAGATCCGCCGCCACCTCCACGGCATCGGCCACGGCATCGTCGGCGACCGCCGCTACCGCGTCACGCGACCCCGCCCGAGCCCCGATCGCCCAGCGCGCCTCTGGCTCCACGCCCTGCGGGTCGCGCTGCCCGATGGCCGCGTCTTCGAGGCCCCCCTCGCGCCGGAGCTCGCCGCCCACCTCGCCCGCCTGCGCCTCGCGGCGTCGAAGCCGCCGGCCTGAGCCCACGCCGCCGGGACAGCTGGGGGGGCAGGGCGGACGGCCATTGAGGGAGCCGGCGCTGACGGGGTAGGGTCGCCCCATGCTGAACGACCTGACCTTGACGGAGCTGGGGGCGCGCCTGCGCGACGGGCGGCTGAGCCCGCTCGATCTGGAGGCGGAGGCGCGGGCCGCAAACACACACGGCGCCTACGTCCACGTGAACGCGGAGCGTTCGATGCTGCTCGCCGCGTCGGCCGACGCGGCGTTTTCGGCCGGGGTGGACCTCGGGCCACTGCAAGGGATCCCGGTGTCGATCAAGGATCTGTACGGGGTCCCCGGGTTCCCGACGGCGGCGGGGTCGCCGCGGCGGCTGCCGGCGGCGTGGGAGCGGCCGGGGCCGGTGGTGGCGCGGGCCCTCGGGCAGCTCGCGGTGGTCATGGGCAAGACGCACACCGTCGAGTTCGCGTTCGGGGGGCTCGGGACCAACCCGCACCACCCGACGCCGCGCAACCCGTGCGACCCCGAGACGCCGCGGGCCCCGGGCGGGAGCAGCGCCGGGGCCGGCGTGAGCCTGGCCGAGGGCTCGGCGCTGGTGGCGCTCGGGACCGACACCGCCGGGTCGGTGCGCATCCCGGCGAGCTGGACCGGGCAGGTCGGGCTCAAGACGACGCGCGGGCGCTGGTCGACCGACGGCATCGTGCCGCTGAGCACGACCCTCGACACCGCCGGGGTGCTGACGCGGACCGTCGCCGATCTGAGGGTCGCCTTCGGCGCGCTCGACCCGGAAGCGGGCGAGGACATAGAACCGGTCGAGGTCTCCGCCCTGCGCCTCGGGCGGCCCGACGAGCTCGTGTACGACGGCTGCTCGCCCGGGGTGGCGGAGGCGGTCGAGGCGGCGCTGGGGACGTTGGCGGCGCGCGGGGCGAGGGTCGAGCGCGTCGCGCTGCCCGAGGTGAACGAGGCGTACGCGCTCTTCAACGTCGGTGGGCCGGTGGCGACCGAGCTCTACCAGTTCCTGTCGGAGGACCTGCCGGCGTGGCTCGCGGGGCTCGACCCGAACGTGCGGGCGCGGCTCGCGGGGGCGGGCGAGCTCCCGGCCCACGAGTATCTGCGGCGCCTGCGGGCGATGGCGCGGCTCGCCGCGTCGGCGGCCGAGCGGCTGCGCCCCGTGGACGTGGTGGTCACGCCGACGGTCGCCAACACGCCGCCGCCGCTCGCGGAGATCGCGACGCCCGAGGGCTATCGGGCGGCCAACGGCCTGTGCCTGCGCAACACCGGGGTGGTGAGCTACCTCGGGCTGTGCGCCGTGACGCTGCCGGTGGGGCGCGACGCGGCGGGGATGCCGGTCGGGATGCAGCTCGTCGGCCGGCCGGGGAGCGAGCCGCGCCTGCTCGCCGTCGCGGCGGCCATCGAGCGCGCGCTGGCGGGCTGAGCCGCCGTCAGTCGCAGGCCTCGACGTCGTCGAGCAGCACGTGGCCCCACGGGCCGCGCTCGCTGTCGATGACCCTGACGTGCGCCGTGCGCCCGCGCCACGGCGCGACGTCCCAGGTGACCGGCGCGAGGTGCTCGTCCCGGTGGCCGCGGGCGACCCGCACGACCTCTTCGCCCGCCTCGGCCCCCTCCGCCGCCGTCACGACGAGCTCGACGCGCACGCCCTCGCCGTCGCCGCCGGCGACCTTCAGCCGCAGCTGGTCGCGGTCGAGCGCGAAGGGCGGCGAGGTCGCGGTGCCGGTCGCGGCGTCCGCCCGCCAGGCGGTGTGGGTGTTGAGGAGCTGGAGGCCGCCGTAGCCGGTGACGTCCTGCTGCGGTCCCTGGGCGCCGGTGACCAGCGGCTCGCGGAAGGCGTCGCCGGTGAAGGTCCAGCCAGGCGCGACCTGGGTCTCCTCGAAGTCGAAGAGCACCCGACAGCCGGGGGCGGGGGCGGCCGGAAACCAGCGCTCGGGGCGACCGGTGGGGGCGGGGCGGCCCGCGAGGAACGGCACCAGCACGTCGCGCGCGAGCTGCACCGAGTACCGCCGGGCGCCCTCGGCGGTCAGGTGGTCCCCGTCCGAGAAGTAGGGGTCGGCGACCGTCGCCGTGTCCTCGTACGCGTAGAACGGGACGCCGCGCTCGGCGGCGATGGCGCGGGCGCGCGCGAAGGACGCGCGATAGAGCGGCAGGTCGTGGTTGGGGCGCAGCGGGGTGCTGGCGGGGCTCGTCGAGACCAGGACCTTCACGCCGGCGCCCTGCAGGCGGTCGAGGGTGGCGGCGAAGTAGGCGAGCTGCTCCTCGTTGACCTCGGCGGGCGGGCTGAGCTCCTTCTTGTACGCCGCGGCGCGACCGAGTGCCCGAGCGTGCTGGGTGCGGGCGTCGACCCGCGCCGACGGGTGAAAGCCCTGCACGCCCAGCTCGGCGGCCGGGCGCGGGTCCCCGCCGTCGAAGAGCAGGCGCAGGGCGCCGCGGCGCAGGCGCAGCGCGGTGAAGCTGTCGCACATGACGGCGGTCAGGACGTCCTCGACCGGCATCCCGGCCAGGAGCGCGGTCGGGGCGTCGGCCGCCTGCCACACCGAGGGCACCGACTCGCGCGACAGCGTCACGTCGAGGCCGGTCCCGAACATGAACTCCGAGAGCAGGATCACCACCAGCTCCGGCGGGCGCGCGCGATCGAGCAGGTAGCCGGTCCACCCGAGGTGGGCGATGGGCGGGCCGCCCGGGACGTTGAGGCTGTAAACGCGCAGCGGGCGGCCGAGACCGCGGGCGAGCTCGGCCTCGAGGTCGGCGGGGTCGAGGATGACCCGGGAGTCGCCCATGAAGACGACGTCCGGGTCCCACGGGAGCGCCTCGAAGGCCGCCGGGAGCGCCGTGTAGCGCGCCTCGTCGCGGAGGCCGCGGGCGATCTCCGAGCCCGCGAAGACCGCGTTGGCGCCGACCACCGTCGCGACCGTGACGGCGAGCGCCAGCAACAGCCCGCGGCCGGTCATGCGCCGGGTGCTCCGGCGCGCGTCGTCGGTGTTGGAGGGCTCCGTCATGGCGCCGGACGTTAGCAGGGTGTCGCGGCGGGGGCGAGCGTGTGTGCAGCGCCCGGGCGCCGTCACGCGAAGGTGCTGCCGTTCCAGCCGAAGAGCGCCGGGTCGGGGGCGGCCATCTCGATGTAGACCCGCGCCGGCGGCACCTCGAGGGCCTCCTCGACGAAGCCGCACAGCCCGGCGGCGATGGCCTCGCCGGCCGCGGGCGCGAGCCCGAGGCTCTTGAGCTCGAGGTAGGCGCACGGCGCGTCGCTGCCGCCGTAGCGCATCGCCTCGCCCGCACGCACGCTGACCATCACCCAGCGCTCGTCCTTGCCGACGAGCTCGGCGACGAGGGCCGAGGCGCGGCGCGCGACGGACTCCTGCTCGGCCCGGTCGAGGGGGCGGTTGGTGGCGATGATGAGGGTGGGCATGAGGACCTCCTGAGGATTGTCAATAAGGTTGACGGTGGCCCGGGTTCACACGATCCCCGGGCGACCGAGCCGCCAGCGGACGCGGGCGACGGCGAGGGGGACCGGCGCCGCGTCGAGCTTGGCGCCCTTGTGGAGCGCCCGGGCCGCCTCCCGGACGGTGGCGCCCGAGCCGACGTAGTCGTCGAGCAGCACCACCGGGCCCTCGGGCAGGGGCCCGCCGACCCACGCCATTCGGCCCTCGACGTTGTCCTTGCGCTGGTCGTTGTTGAGGAGCTCGCCCTGGCGGGCGGTGGGCGGCTCGCGCCAGATCAGGCCGTCGAGGACCGGCAACGCGCCGAGCGCCGCCGCGACGCGCTGGGTCGTGGCCGCGCGCTGGGCCCACGAGCGCGAGGGCAGCGCCACCACCGCCGCGACCGGGCGACCGCCGAGGTTCGCCGTCAGGTCGCGGGCGGCGGTGTCCAGGCGCTCGGCCAGGCCGGGGGCCAGGGCAGGGCGGTCGCCTGTGGCGCGGCCGCGCATGAAGTCCACGAAGTCGCGCGAGCGGCGCTGGCTGTCGAGCACGGCGAGCCCCGGGCCGAGCACCTTGCGGAAGCCGTCGAGGTTGACCGGGCGGTCGGCGAGCCAGGTGCGGGCCGCGTCGGCGTCACCCGCGACCGGCGTCGCGTCGAGCGTGAGCCCGCCACACTGGTCGCAGCGGCCGCAGGGCTCGGCCCCGTCGTCGCCGAGGGCGCGGCGCAGGGTCTGCATCGCGCAGCCGCCGCGGCGCTCGGCGTAGGCGGTCATGGCGGCGAGCTCGCGGCGCCGGACCTGGTCCTGGCGGAGGTAGCGGGAGAGATCCGGCTGGCCCGCGCGGTCGATCGGGACGTAGACCTGCGACCGACCGGCGAGCTGCTTTTTGACGAAGCCCTGCTCGACCAGCTCGGCGATGACGACGGTGACCCGGGTCGGGTGAAGGCCGCTCGCGGCGCGGATGGCGTTCAGCCGCGGCGGGTCGCCGGCGGCCGTGCGCTCGCGGATGACGCGCTGCACGGCGTCGAAGTCGGGGACGGTCGGTTGGGCGGACTGGATGAAGTACTCCTGGATCCGGAGATCCTCACGGTCGAAGAGCAGGATCCCGCGGGCCGGCTCGCCGTCGCGCCCCGCGCGCCCGACCTCCTGGTAGTAGGCCGTGATGGAGCCGGGCACGTCGACGTGGATGACGTAGCGCAGATCGCTCTTGTCGATGCCCATGCCGAGGGCGTTGGTCGCGGCGATGGCCGTGAAGTCGCCGGCGAGGAAGCGGGTCTGGAGCGCGCGCTTGGTGTCCGGGGGGAGGCCGGCGTGATAGGCGGCGACGCGGGCGTCGCTGCCGAGGGCGCCGCGCAGGTACTCGGCGACGACCTCGGTGTTGTCGCGGGTCGCGCAGTAGAGCAGGCCGGGGGGCTCGAGGCGGGGGAGCGCACGGGCCAGCCAGGCGAGCTTGTCCTCGAAGGAGGCCGCCGGCTGGACCGCGAGCGCCAGGTTGGGGCGGTCCATGCTGCGGCGCTGGACGGCGATGGGGCGGTCGCCGAGGGCCTCGAGCTGGGCGCGGATGTCGGCCTCGGTGCGGGCGTCGGCGGTGGCGGTCAGCGCCAGGACCCGGACGGGCTCGGCGCCGGCGGGGCGCCCGGTGGTGAGGGTCCGCAGCAGCGTCGCGATCTGGCGGTAGGCGGGGCGGAAGTCGTGGCCCCAGGTGGAGATGCAGTGGGCCTCGTCGATGACGACGAGGGCGAGGGGGAGCGAGGTGATGAGCTCGATGCGGTCGAGGCGCTCGAGCTGCTCGGGGGAGACGAAGAGGAGCTTGAGGCGGCCGGCGCGGGCGGCGGCCTGGACGGCGTCGTTCTCCTCGGGGGTCTGGTCGCTGTTGAGGCTCGCGGCGGGGACGCCGAAGCGGTCGTTGAGCTGGCCGAGCTGGTCGCGCATCAGGGCCAGCAGCGGCGAGATGACGACGGTGACGCCGTCGAGGGCGGCGGCGGGCAGCTGGTAGAGGAGCGACTTGCCGTAGCCGGTCGGCTGGATGCAGAGCAGCGCGCCCTCGGTCAGCAGCGTCTCGATCGCCTCGCGCTGGCCGGGGCGGTAGGCCGGGAAGCCGAAGCGTTCGCTGAGGAGGCGGTCGATGGCGGCGAGCAAGGTCTCTCCTGGGTCGTCGTGGGCGGGGGCGCAGCCCGGGTATGGCAAGCCGCGTGCCAGGGCTCGCGGTCACGAACGCCGCCGCGTCGCGGGCGCGCGGAGTGTCGCATATGTCCCGCCGCGGGACACCCACGGGACACCTGGCACAGCCGAGCGCCGCCGGTCTCTGTTCTGCCGTTGGCGGGAGCTACCCCCAGCAGGGGCCCAGGTCGAGGTCTACGGCGTCGAAGGGGGGGATGCGGGCGACGAGGGCGCCCTCGAAGCCGCCGACCTCCTCCCACTCGCCGTCGCCGGCGCGGAACACGTCGACGCGCTGCGCGACCGGGTCGACGATCCACGCCCACTGGACGCCGGCCTCGAGGTAGCGCGGCATCTTGACGATGTTGTCCTTGCTCGCGGTGCTGGGCGACAGGACCTCGCAGATCCAGTCCGGGACGACCGTGAACTTGTGAGTGTCCGACGGGGGCGCGGCCATGCGGTCGCGGCGCCAGCCGGCCAGGTCCGGGCGGACGACGCGGCGGTCGAGGCGCAGGTGGACCTCGGGCTCGGCGAGGATCCACCAGCCGCCCGGTCCGTCGCCGGACGGGCCATCCCTCAGACCGAAGCGCGCTCCAAGCAGCACGGTGAGGATGCTCGCGACGCGAACGTGCCGGCCCTTGGGGCCGGACATCAGGTAGAGCACACCGTCGATGAGCTCCGCCTTCTGCTCGTCGGGCAGCGCGAGGTAGTCGTCGTAGGTGGCGGTGCGAGGACGGGGCTGGCTTACCATGGCGCCATCCTAGCCCACGCCGGCAGCCCCGCAAAGTCGCGGGCCGTGCGGGTCGCACGCGGCTCACTCGGATGGTAGAAGCAGGGCATGGAGACCGTCGTCACCCTGGTCGTGGCCGGGTTTGTGGGGCTCGCCGGGATCGCGCTGGCCGTGGCGATCCGGCGCTCCCGGGCCTTTCGCGAGGCCGTCCGCCACACCGCCGCGGTGTTCGGGCTCGGCTTCGAGCCGGGCGGGCTGCTCAAGAGCCCGCGGGCCAAGGGCGCGGTCGACGGGCTCGCCGTCGAGGTGCGCCACGTGCGCGTCAAGGAGCGGCGGCGCGGAACGGACCCGGACCCGGTGCTCTACACGCGGATCCGCGTGTCCGGCGGCTGGGGCAGAGACCTGTCCGCCCGCGCCCGGGAGGTGCGCCGCCAGCCTCGCCGCCGCCGCGGCTTCCTCGAGGCCTTCAACGACGCCCTCGGGGGCGCCGAGGAGCTCGCGACCGGCGACCCGAGCCTCGACCGCGCCGTCGCCCTGCGCACGTCGCGCCGCTTCGACGCGCTCTCGCGCCTCGGCGCCGACACCCGCGACGGGCTGCGCACCATCGTGGGGGGCGGCCACGGCGACGTCCGCGATGGCGCCGTCACCGTCAACCGCCGCCGCCTGGTCACCGACCCGCGCACCCTCGAGGCGCTCACCGGCGCCGCCGTCGCCCTCGGCCGCGATCTCTCCCGCGACGGCCGCCCCGCCGAGCCCGCGCTCGTCGACATCGTCGCCGGCGACCCGCTGCCCGCCCTGCGCATCACCGCCCTCGAGCAGCTCATCCGCGAGCGCACCTCGCACCCCGAGACCGCGCGCGCCGTGTCCGCCGCGCTCGCACCGGGTGACCCCACGCTGCGCGTCCTCGCGGCCAGCGTCGCGGGCGCCGCCGGCTTCGACGCGGCTCGGGACGTCGCCACCGAGGTCGCAGCACCCCTCGCCGCGCGCCGGGCCGCCCTCGAGCTGCTCGGGAGCCGCTACCCCGAGCGCCGGACCGAGGCCGCCGCCGCCCTCGACGGCGTGCTCCCCGCGGCCGGCGACGCGCTGCTCGACGCCG
>PHBI01000190.1 GCA_002841945.1 Deltaproteobacteria bacterium HGW-Deltaproteobacteria-14 | reverse complement strand
TCGGCCCCGGCGCCTGCCGGAACGCCTCCGCCGCGAGCGGGCTGAAGCGCGTCACCCCGAAGTCGACCCCGCGCCGCCGGGCCTCCGCCGCGACCGCGCCGAACATCGCCACCCCGAAGTTGTCGATGGCCTCGACCGCGCCGAGGTCCACCCGCACGGCGCCGCGGCCGCGCTCGCTGACGTGCCGCCGCAGCGCGTGGCGCGCCTCGTCGAGGGTCCCCTGCGTCAGCGCGCCCGCGACGGCCACGACGCGGGCGCCGTCCGCCTCGCGCCGGACCTCGATGAGGACCCGCTCACCCACCGTCGTCCTCGCCAAAGGCCTCGTCGAAGCGCCGCCGCACCGTCTCGAGCCCGTCGCTCGCCACCGCGCGCTGCAGCACCTCGAGCACCAGCGCGCCGACGTCCATCACCCCGGCGCCCGGGGACGCCGCCTCCGCGTCCGACAGCCCGCGCCCGTAAAACCACCCGAGCGCCCGCGCGACCCCCTCGTGGTCCGGCTGCGCCAGCACCATCGCGATGAGGACCTTCACCGGGTCGTCCTTCCAGCCCTCCGGGAGCGGGCGACCGCGCCGCTCCTCCTCCTCCACCGACGGCTCGCCGCGGGTCGCGAGGACGTGCTCGAGCTCGGCCAGCGCGGTCACGACGGATGGGTTGGGGTCGCTCACGGGGTCGTCCGGGGTCGGGTCGGAGGCGGAGCCGCGGGGCCGAGCCACCCCGCAGCCGCGACGTTAGGCGTCACCGCCCCCCGAGGCAAGCCGCCGCGTGCGCTCTCCTCCCCGCGGAGGGACGGGGCGCGACCTACGCCCGCGCCACCATCATCACCGTGAGGGGGATGAAGAAGACCGCGGCCGCCAGGACGAAGCCCCCCCAGCGCACCCGCTTGGCCGCGGCGAAGCGGTCGACGAGGAAGAAGCGGTGCTCGGCGATGGCGTGGACGACCGCCAAGCCAATGGACAGGTAGGACAGCACGTACAGCCAGTCCGACAGCAGCAGGTAGCCCGCGTGGGGCATGTGGTCCGCGCCGGCGGCCTGGAGCTCGACGGCGACGAGCAGCGCCAGCACCGTGAGCAGCAGCTTCGCGTCGAGGGCCTTGGCCGGGAGGAAGGTCGCGGCGAGCCCGATGAGCACCATCAGGACGATGGGCGCGAGCTCGCCGACCAGAAACGGCAGCAGCGACCGGCGCACCTCGACGGTGAAGGTGTAGCGGCCGAAGTGCTGGTCGGCGGCGTAGACCATCTCGGAGACGCCATCGCGCACGGCCTCGATCTGCCAGTCGCGCAGCCGCACGTCGGCGCCCACGCGGTCGCGGCGCAGGTCGAGGGTGGGGTCGACCTGGCTCTCGGCGGCGTAGCTGAGCTGGTCGATCGTCCACAGCGGGTGCTCGAGCTGCAGCTCGAGCGTCTGGGTGTCGAAGGGGTAGCGCTCGAGATCGACGTCCACGCGCAGGCTGGCGTGGACGCGATAGACCTGGACGAAGCGGCCCGACACCACGATCCCGCCGTAGTCCTCGATGCGCGCGTCGACCGCGTTCATGATCTCGAAGGGGCGCGGGTCGCCCTCGCGCGGACCGGTCCCGGGGGGCCACGAGAGCTCGAGCGCGCCGTCGAAGGCGCAGGTCCCCTCGTGCAGATCGACCTGGCCGATGTGGTATGCCCAGAGCCTCACCCGCAGCGCGACCGGCTGCGCGGGGGGCGGCGTCGCCGCGTGGCCGTAACCCGCGACGGTGGCCGGGCGCGCGCCGTCCGGCTCCGCGGCGCGCGCCGCGGAAGGCAGCGCGGACCCGGCGACGGCGAGCACGAGCGAGAGGTGGACGGCGACGATACCGAAGTGCGAACGCATGGTGTGCTCCGACCGGCGCGACGTGCGCCACAGGGTATCACGGACGCGGGTTCATCAGCCGCTTGGCGTAGGCGATGGGGTCGATCCCCGGTACGACGACCGCTCCGCCGAGCGGCGGCGGGGTCCAGGCGTGGGGTCCGTCGGCGTCGAAGCGGACGAAGCGCCGGCGGCCGTCCTGGAGGGGCGGCGGGAAGTCCACGTGGAGGTCCGTGGGGCGCCCATCCGCGCCGAGCGCGTCGATCGTCGCGACCGCCCCGCCCGCGAACGGGAAGCGGTCACCCACGGCGAAGCGGTCCGAGCGCGTCAGCAGGCGATCGCCCAGGGTCGCGAACAGCCCGCCCGGGACGTGCAGCGTCAGGCGGTCCGCGGTCGGCCGCGTGATCGTCACCGGGTCGAGGGTCGCGGCCACCGCGAAGACGGGGGCGCAGCGCTCGCCGCGGCTGGCGCAGGTGGGCGCGACGTAGGCCGTCAGCCCGTCGCTGGGCAGGTTGAGCGCGAACACCGGCCGCCCGGGGGCGCTCGACGCGACGCCGACCACCTCGTCGAGGGGGCGCGTGACCAGATCCATCGAGGCCGAGCGCGACGCGAGCCCGAGCGGGCCGCCGACGATCCACAGGAGCGTGATGATGACCGCCGTCGGCCCCGCGAGGTGCTTGGCGAAGAGGCGCCCCATCGGCGCGCGCTCGGCGGGGTCGACGAACTGCCCGAGGAAGCACGCCGCCGTCCCCGCCACCCCGAGCGACACCAGCGTCAGCGAGCGGTCGGCGACGAGGGTCCCGACCAAGGGCAGCGCGGCGATCAGCGCGCCGAGGAGGAGCGCGCGCGCGGCCGGCTTGAGGCGCCAGACCGGGCGAAACAGGAGCGCGAAGACGCCGATGACGGCGAGGTCGACGGCGAGGTAGACGGCGGCCGCGGTGCCGGTGACGAGGGGCATGAAGTCGGACCACACGCCCAGCGACGCGCCGAGGAGCGCCGGCAGCGTGCGGAGCGCGCGCTCGAGGTAGTCGAGGGGGGACGCGAGGGGGTCGAGGTAGGCCTCGACCCCGCGGACCCCGTAGCCGCCGAGGCGGTAGGCGATGAGCCAGACGACGCCGATGGCGGCGTACGGGGCGAGCGCGCGGAGGACGCGGCGCAGGTCGCGCCCCTCGTAGACGAGGGCGTGGGCGAAGAGGTAGCCGGCGCCGCCGAGGGCCACCTCGCCGCTGAGCAGGCCCGCGGTGAAGGCGAGCGGGCCGAGCCAGGCGCCGGGGCGCCAGCCGGCGCGGCGCCAGCGGTCGTGGGCGATCAGCGCCACGGCGATGAGCGCGCCGGCGACCAGCGCGTTGCGGTTGGCGATCCACCCGAGGGTCGGGCCGCGGGCGTCGTCGAGGCCGTAGACGATCAGGGCGAGGTTGGCGAGCCAGCGGGGGCCGAGCAGGCGATCGAAGAGCGCGCCCGCCGCGAGCAGGAGCAGCGCGAACCACAAGAGCGAGTGGAGGTGGGCGAAGGGAGCCGAGCCGGGGGCGACCGCCTCGTCGAGGGCGTGGGTGAGGCCGGCGAGCGGGCGCAGGAAGGCGTAGCGCGCCTCGGGGGCGGTCCACCACGGGAGCTCACCGCGGTCGACGCGCCCGGCGACGTCGCCGTCGATGAAGCGGAAGAGATCGAGGGCGCCGCCGTCGCTGGTCGCCACCTCGCTGCCGGCGAGGTTCGCGCGCAGGAAGTGGTCGTCGGTGCTCCAGCCGGTGCCGACCGAGGGCGCGGCGCAGGCCACGGCCAGCAGGACGATGAGCGTCCGGGTCCAGCGGCCGCCGAGGGCAGCCCGGAGGCGCGGCAGCGCGCGGTGCGGGGGGGGCGGGGGGGCGGCGTCCGGTGGCTCGGCCATAGGCGTTTGTCAGCCAATCTCGGCGCCGCCGCAAGCCCGTTCTGGCGACCGCCAGGCCATCCTCCGCGGCGAGGAGATCCCGGCCGGAGACGGACGCCACCAACCTCGAAGACCCGACGGTTCGTGGGCGTGGGCGAGAGGCGCTGGACAGAGGTTCAGCGGTGACGTACCCCTGGGGCATGTCCAGCCGCCCCCACCTCACCGATGACGAGCGCCGCGCCCGCCTCGTGGCGCGCCATCACCTCGCCCGCACCGCCCCCGACGTCGTCGCCGCCGTGCGCGGCGTGGTGGCGCAGCACTCGAGCGACCCCATCACCCCGCACCTCGCCGCGTGGGCGCGCGTCCCGGGACTGACGACCGCGGACGTCGAGCGCGCGCTCTACGGCGACCGCGCCCTGTGGCGCCTCCACGCGATGCGTCGCACGCTGTTCGTGGTGCCGACCGAGGACGCGCCGATCTTCGACGCCGCCGCGGGGCGCGACGTAGCGGTCAAGGAGCGCAAGCGGATCGAGGGCTGGCTCGCCGCGGCGCTGCCCGACGAGACCGACCTGCGGCGCTGGCTCGACGCGGTCGAGGCGCGCGTCGAGGCGCTCCTCGACGACGGCGTCGAGCGGCGCACGGCGGAGCTCTCGGCGGCGATCCCCGAGCTCGCGACGGCGCTGACCATGGGCTCGGGCAAGTGGCGCACCGAGGCGCCCCTCGCGAGCCGCCTCATGATGGTGCTCGCGCTCGAGGGGCGGGTCGCGCGGACGCACCCGGCGGGATCCTGGCGATCGAGCCAATACCACTGGACGAGCGGAGCGCGCTTCTGCGGCCGCGACGGGCGCTTCGGGCGCGCGCGGCCCCTCGACCCGGCCGCGGCCCGAGCCGAGATCGCCCGGCGCTACCTCGCGACCCACAGCCCGGCGACGGCGCTGGACCTGCGCTGGTGGACGGGGTGGACGGCGAAGCAGGCGACCGCGGCGCTCGCGGCGGTCCGGGCGACCGAGGTCGGGCTCGACGGCGGCGGGACCGGCTTCGTCCTGGCGGGGGACGTGGGGGCGACGGCGACGGCCCGCCACGTGGCGCTGTTGCCCGGGCTCGACTCGACCACGATGGGCTGGAAGGGGCGCGACTGGTACCTCGGGTCGCACGCCGGGCCGCTCTTCGACACCAACGGCAACGCCGGGCCGACCGTCTGGGTCGACGGGCACGTCGTCGGCGGGTGGGGCCAGCGCCCGGACGGCGAGGTCGTGCATCGGCTGCTCGAGGACGTCGGCGCCGAGGCCGCCGCGCGGGTCGGCGCCGAGGCCGCCGCGCTGACCGCGTGGATGGCGGGGACCAGCGCCACCCCTCGCTTTCGCACACCGCTCGAGCGCGAGCTCTCGAGCTGAACCGCGCCCCTGGATGCTGCATTGCACCATGGGCCGGCGCGATGGCCGTCGCGCGTCGCTGAGCGGGGTGATACGGTGCGCCGCGTGAAGGCGAAGCGCGACTGGTTCCTGCCGAGCATGGTGCTCGTGACGCTGCTCGCGTGGGCGTTCCCGGAGCCGGGGGCGCCCGGCGGGTGGCTGCACCCCGAGCTGCTCACCAAGCTCGGCGTCGCGCTGGTCTTCTACCTCCACGGGGTGTCGCTCGCGTTCGCGGCGCTCCAGGCCGGGGTGCGCTTGTGGCGGCTGCACGTCGTCATCCAGGCGAGCACGTTCCTCGTGTTCCCGCTGCTCGGGCTCGGGATCCTGGCGGCGCTGGGCGACAGCGTGCCCGACGAGCTGCGCCTCGGGCTGTTCTTCCTGTGCGCCCTGCCGTCCACCGTGTCGTCGTCGGTCGCGATGACCGCGGTCGCCCGGGGCAACGTCGCGGCGGCGGTGTTCAACGCGACGCTGTCGAGCGTCGTCGGGGTCGTGCTGACGCCGCTCTGGATGGCGCTGGTGTGGACGGCGGTGGGTGAGGCGCCGCCGCTCGGCGAGGTCGTCGTGGATCTCGTGCTGTGGCTGGTGCTGCCGCTGGTCGTCGGGCAGCTCTCCCGGCCGTGGCTCGCGGGGTGGGCTGAGCGGCGCCACGGAGCGATCTCGGTCGTCGACCGGCTGGTCATCCTGGTGATGGTCTACACCGCCTTCGCGGCGTCCTTCGCCGGGGGCGTCTGGGCGCGCCAGGGGCCGCTGCAGATCGCGCTGGTGCTCGCCATCTCCGCGGCGCTGTTCGCGGTGGTGATGCTCGCCATCGGCCGCACCTCGCGGGCGCTCGGGTTCACGCGCGAGGACCGCATCGCCGCGATGTTCTGCGGCTCGAAGAAGACCCTGGCGGCCGGGGTCCCGATGGCCAAGCTCATCTTCGGCGCGCACCCCGGGCTCGGCGTCATCCTGCTGCCGATCATGGTCTATCACCCGCTCCAGCTCATGGTCGCCGGGGTCCTGGCCGAGCGCTGGCGGCGCGAGGCCCCCGCCACGCGCCCTGGCGATCTCGCGGGAAACGTCCGCTGATTCACCACGCGGCGCGACGCCCCCAGCCCCGCAGCCGTTTCCCCGCGGTCTCCTCGTCTAAACCGCCGGCTCGAGCGCCAGGTCGGCCGCGAAGCGGCGGCGAACGACGGCGACCACGGCCAACGCGAGCGCGGCGCCGGCGACGATGTCGATGGCGTAGTGGTAGCGCAGGTAGATGGTCCCGAAGACGATGAGGATCGCGTGGGGGACCAGAAACCAGAGGTAGCGGCGCAGGTAGCGCGCCGTGAGGATCACGGTGGCCAGGGTCATCGCGGTGTGCCCGCTCGGGAAGGCGTCGTAGATGTGCGTGGTGCCGGTGGCCGTCATCGTGCGCAGGGCGTCGGTCAGCGCGAGCCCGGTGACCGGGGTGTCGAAGTGGACCACCCCCGCGAGGGACGGGTCGGCGGCCGCGAGGGTCGGCCACAGGGCCGGCAGCGCGAGGGTCCCGAGGACGACCACGCAGTGGATCGTGAGGAGCACCGCGGCGGTCTCGAAGAAGGCCTGGCGGCGGCCCTGGAGCGCGAGGGTGAGGGGCAGCGCGAGGACCGAGAAGTAGTAGAGGTTGTAGGCGAACTGCGTGATCTCGGTGAGCAGAGGGCTCGCCAGGGCCTGGGTGGCGACGGTGAGCGGCTGGCCGAACAGGGCGACGTCGATCGAGGCGAGCTCGCGCTCGTAGCGCGGGAGGTGGAGGCCGCCGATGAGGACGCCGGCCGTGGCGTGGAAGAACCAGATCCAGGCGAGATAGCCGACGAGGCGGGTCAGCGTGTCACGGCGCGCCCCGCCGCTCTGGCCGAAGTGGATCCCGACGACCATCAAGGCGAGGCTGGCGGCGAGGGCGAGGGGCATCCCGCGATCCTCTTGCAGCCGGGTGGAGGCGACGGTCGCGACGATCAGCATGGCGGCGCCGGTGACGACGACCAACGCGTCGGCGTAGGTCAGCCGGGCGGCGAGGCGAGCGACCAGCCCCTCAGAGGGCGCGGGGTGGGTGACCTGGGGCATGGCGCGTCTCCGGGGGGCGCGTGACGAGGGCCGGGCGGGCGGCGCGCACGATAGCGAGCGGCGACACGGCGACACCATGATCCGGATCAATTCCGGCCGCCCCCGGGCGACGGGTGCCCCGCCAGAAAGACAAAAAACCTTACGTTGCGCCAGATGATTAGTAATTCTAGATTACACCAACGCGCTCGCAACATACTGAAATCACCTCAACAAAGCTCCGGCACGCGCCTTGCTCTATTCAGCGGCAGCCGACACGCTGCCCCGGCGGAGGAACGATGCGCACCACCCTGTTGATCTGCTCTCTCGCGACCCTGGCGGTCGGCGGCTGCCTCGACGCCCGCGAAGGCGACCCGAGCCACGGCCAGGCCACTCCGGACACCCCCGACACGCCCGACACGCCCGACACCCCCGACACGCCCGACATCCCCGCCACCCCCGTCGAGTCCCTCGCGTGGTGCCCGCCCGAGGCGGCGAGCCACCGCCCGAGCCTGAACCTGCCGGCGATCCCGCCGGAGGCCCTCGAGCGCGCCTGCGGGCTCTCCGAGGTGATCACGACCGGTCCCTCGAGCACCCAGCGGCTGACGTACACGTGGATCGACGACACGCTCGTGATGCGGCTGCCCATCGGCGGCTACGCCAACCTGCTGAAGGTCGACTTCGTGGACGGCGCCCGGGTCGAGGCGCGCTACGGTCAGGCCGCCGGCGGCGCGGGCAGCACGCAGTTCTCTCCGTTTGAGCCGGTCGACCGCTTCCGGTGGGACGCGGCCGGCCACCTGGTCGAGCTCTCCAACCAGCGAGGGGGCGTCGAGGACATCTACCTGACCCAGGCCTGGGACGGCGACCGCCTGGTCGGGCGGACCGAGCAGCGCAACACCTTCGTCGACGGGCAGACGGCGCGCGAGCAGCTCGCGACCACCTGGATCTACGACGACAGCGGCCGTCTGACGCAGATCGACGCCGACGGCTACGGCCACCGCTGGCAGGTGCGCTGGAGCTACGACGACGCCGGCCGCCCGGCCCGGGTCGAGCGCGACCGCGACGGCGAGGTCATCGAGCGGCTCACCTGGCGCTTCCGCGACGACAACACCCTGGCCGCTCGAACCGTCTTCGTGGACCGCAGCCACGAGTACGAGGACGGCTACACCCCGACGGGCCTCGACGATCTCGGCACGGACGTCGTCTACGACTGGCTCGCGAACCCGTGGGACGCCTCCCTCCCCCACGACCGCGGCGCCTGCCGCAGGCTTCCGAAGACGCTGCAGCACGGCTACCCCGCCGGCGAGGCCGAGTACGACCTCGGGATGACCCGCGACGAGCGCCCCGCGGGCATCGGCTGGGCCTACGGCAACAACTCCTACGGCTGGAACTACGGCGACCTCGCCTGGTACTCGCACGCCGGCATCAACGGCTTCGATCCCGACTCCTACTGGTATGTCCAGGTGGACGCGACGCTGACCTACGACGCGCACGAGCGCATGGTCCACGAGGCGCTCGTGACGGCCGGCTCGACCCGGCTCGACCTCGAGCGGACCCGGACCTTCGACGGCGCGCGCATGGTCGACGACCGCGTCGACATGACCCTGCTGTTCGGCGCCGACACCGAGGCGCCGGTCGCCTCCGAGTTCGGGCGCAGCCTCCGCTTCGTGTGGCAGGGCGACGACCTGGTCGGGCGCGAGCTCGTCGACGACGCCGCCGGCCTGCTCGAGCGCCAGACGTGGAGCTACGACGACGCCGGCCGGTGGCTGAGCCACGAGGTCAGCGAGCCGTCGCCGCTGGCGCAGATCTACAGCTGGGACGTCCCCCCGACCTGCGAGGGCGACGCCTGCCCGGCGGCTCCCCCGGAGCTGTGGCGCCGCTACGAGCGCGAGGTGGACGAGGCCGGTCGCACCGTGCTGTTGCGCGAGCGCTACCTCGGTGAGCTGTCCGGCAACGCGACGGTCGAGTCGCGCTGGGTCTACGACGACGCCGACCGCCTGGTCGTCTACGCGCACCAGGGCGCGGTCGAGGGCTGGCAGTACGACGCCGAGGGGCGCCTGGTGCTCGAGACCTGGGGCGCGGCGGCGGACGAAGCGCCCGCCAGCTGGCGCGAGACCGAGTGGGACGCGGCGGGCCGCTGGGTCGCCCAGCGCACCTACTACTCCGAGACGCTGAACCAGACGGTCGCGCGCACCTTCGGCTGCGAGTGACGCCGACGGTCCGACCGGCGCGGCCGCCGCGGATGCATCGGCGGTCAGCGGGCCGGGACGAATAGCGAGACACCCTCTCAGCGCGTCGCGATGGCCGCGAGGCGCGCGTCGAGGGTGCCCTGGTGCTCCTCGAGCTCGAGGGACAGGGCCTCCCAGCGGGCCATCTGCTGGTCCTGCTCGGTGGCGAGGGCGTCGCGGCGCAGGTAGATCTCGCGGACCTTGGTGGCGTCCGCGTGCAGCGCGGGGTCGAGCAGCGCCTGGTCGATCTCGGCGAGCTCGGCCTCGACCTCCGTGATGCGCAGCTCGACCCGCTCGTGCTCGCTCCGGGTGTGGCGGGTGAGGCGGCTGTGCTCCTGGCGGGCCTCGGCCTCGAGGCGCTTCTTGTCCTTGAGCGACGAACCCTGGCGTGGATCTGCCACGGCGCCCGCCGCGGCGGCGGCCTCGGCGGCAGCGACGGCCGCGCGCTCGGCCTTCTTCGTCTGGTAGTCCTCCCAGTTGCCCGGGAAGGTCTCGACGCCGCCCTCGTCGATCTCGATCACGACGTTGGCGACGGCGTCGATGAAGTGGCGGTCGTGGCTGATGATGATCAGCGTCCCGTCGTAGTCCTCGAGGGCCTCCTCGAGGACGTCGCAGCTCGCCATGTCGAGGTGGTTGGTCGGCTCGTCCATGAGCAGCAGGTTGGCCGGGTCGAAGAGCAGCTTGGCCAGCGCCAGACGCGCCTTCTCGCCGCCCGACAGCACCTGCACCAACTTGTCGACGTCCTTGCCGGAGAACCCGAAGGCCCCGAGCATGCTGCGGCAACGCGGGAAGTCGTCGAACGACGCTATCGACTCGAGCTCTTTGAGCACCGTGTTGTCGGGGTTGAGGGTCTCGAGCTGGTGCTGTGCGTAGTACGCCCGACGGACCTCGTGTCCGAGGGTGATGTCGCCCGCATCGGCGTCGATGACCCCGGCGACGAGCTTGAGGAGCGTCGACTTGCCCGAGCCGTTCGGACCGACGAGCGCGATCCGCTGGCCCCGGTAGAACGTCAGGTCGAGGCCGTCGTAGACGACCTTGTCGGGGTAGGCCTTGGCGATGCCCTCGATCTTCACGACCTCCTTGCCCGAGCGCGGGGGCTTCGGGAAGCGGAAGCGGATCGTCGGGTCCGAGGCGCCGGGGACCTCGATGCGATCGACCTTCTCGAGCTGCTTGACGCGGGACTGGACCGCCTTGGCCTTGGACGCCTTGAAGCGGAAACGCTCGACGAAGCGCTCGACCGCGGCGATCTCCCGATTCTGCTGGTTGGCGGCCTTCTGGAGGCGCTCGAGGCGCTCGACCTTCTCCTCGAGGTAGTGGGTGAAGTTGCCGGCGTAGGTGTCGACGCCGCGGGCGGTGAGCTCGGCGATCTGCTGAGCGAAGCGGTCGAGGAAGGCGCGGTCGTGGGACACCGCGATGATGGTGCCCGGGTAGGTCGCGAGGAAGCCCTCGAACCAGATGAGCGTGGCCAGATCGAGGTGGTTGGTGGGCTCGTCGAGCAGCAGCAGGTCGGGGCGCGCGAACAACAGCCGCGCCAGGGCCACGCGCATCCGCCACCCGCCGGACAGCGTCGGGATGGGCTTGTCCATCGCGATCGACGTGAAGCCGAGCCCGGCGAGGATGCGGCGCGCCTCCGCCTCGAGCTGGTAGCCGCCGAGCTGGGCGAAGCGCTCGCTGGCCGCCCCGTAGCGCTGCAGCGTCGCCTCGTCGGGGGTGGCGAGCGCCATCTGCGCCTCGATGCGCTGGATCTCGCCCTCGAGCTCGCGGGCCTCGCCGCCCGCCTCGAGGACGGCCTCGAGCGGCGTGAGGTCGCCGTACTCCTCGGGCTCCTGGGTCAGGTAGCCGAGGCGCGCGCTCTTGCGGATGATGACGCTGCCCTCGTCGGGGCTCTCGTGGCCGGCGATGATGCGGAACAGCGTCGTCTTGCCCGCGCCGTTGCGCCCGACGAGTCCCACCCGGCGCCCGGGCGGGACGTGCCACGAGGTGCCGGTGAACAGGACCCGGGGGCCGTAGCGCTTCTCGATGTCGATGAGGTGCAGCACGCGCCGCCCTTACCCCATCCGGCCGCGCCGCGGCAAGCCGCGTGGCGCCCCGACCGCTCGCGGGGACGGCGCGGGCGGCGCGCAGCGCGCGGCGATCCCGAGACGCGAACGCCGCGCGGCGTCGGGCCGCGCGGCGTTCCTCGGGTCAGCGCTGAGGCTCAGCGGCGGGTGGCGATCTTGGTGACGTCCTTGGCGCCGCGCTCGGTGATCTTCTGCGTCGCCGGCTGGGCCTTGCGCTCGAGCTCCAGCTTGCGGGCGGCTTCCTGGCGGTCGGCCTGGGCCTGGCGCG
>PHBI01000189.1:6701-18452 GCA_002841945.1 Deltaproteobacteria bacterium HGW-Deltaproteobacteria-14 | reverse complement strand
CCCGGGCGGGAGGGCGCCCAGGCGGGACACCGCGGCGCCCTCGACCGCGGCCACGGGGCGAGGCGCCGTCGCGGTCGCGGCCCACAGCGCCGCCGCCCCCGCCGCCCCCCCGAGGGCCGCCAGCCACGGCCACCGGCGCCGCGCGCGCGGCGGCTGGACCGCCACCATCCCGGCCGGGACGTAGGCGGCCTCGGTCGGCGTCGGCCCGGCCCAGCTCGGGGCGGCGGCGCGCGTCGCCTGCTCGAGGGCCTCGAGGGCCTCGGCCGCGCTCCGGAAGCGCGCCTCCGGGCGCTTCTTCAGCAGGCGATGGACCCAGCGCGCGAGGCCGTCGGAGATCGCCGCGTCCGGCCCCGCCGCGAGCCGCACGTCGCGGGGCGCGATCTGGCTGTGCTGCAACAGATAGCCGATGGTGTCCTCGGCCACGAACGGCGGCTGGCCGGCGAGCATGTGATACGCGACGCACCCGAGGGCATAGAGGTCCGAGCGCCGATCGACCTCCTGGCCGTAGCACTGCTCCGGCGACAGGTAGGCCGGCGTGCCGACGATGACCCCCGTCTGGGTGAGGGCGCTGACCCCGCCGTGGGTGAGCTTGGCCAGGCCGAAGTCGAGGACCTTGACGATGTCCGCGTCGAGGCCGACCCGGGCCAGGAAGATGTTGTCGGGCTTGATGTCGCGGTGGACCAGGCCCGCCTCGTGCGCCTCGGCGAGCGCGCGCAGCACGCAGCCGAGGACGGCGACGGCCTCGCTCTCGGGCAGCGCGCCGGCGCGGAGGAGCCGCTGACCGAGGTCCTCGCCCTCGAGGAGCTCCATGACGATGAAGCGCGCGCCGTCGTCGGTCCGACCGTGGTCGAAGACGCGCACCGTGTTCGGGTGACGCAGCCCGCTCGCGCGCTCCGCCTCGCGCTCGAAGCGCCGCGCCAGCTCGCGGTCATCGGCCGCGACGTGGCGCGGGTGCAGGACCTTGACGGCGACGCGCTGGCCCGTCGCGACGTTGCGCGCGCTGTACACGACGCCGTAGCCGCCTTCACCGAGGACCCGCTCGAGGGCGAAGCGGTCGGCGAGCAGCTCCGAGGGCACGGGGATTGCAGACCTTGCAGACGTCGCGGCGGTCGCGATCGTCGCGTCCCCTGTCGATTCGACGGTTTGCGAAGTCATGCGTCGTTTGTGGGCGGTGGCCGGTTCGGCCATAGTAGGAGATTCAGCGGTCCAATGGGAAGGGGAGGGCGACGATGAATGCCAGCGCGGCGCGGCCGAGCGCGACTTCCCGCCGTCCCCGGCCGGCCGACCGCCTGACGGCGCCGCATCGTCGGGCGGGGCGCGCTTTGTCGTGGTGCGCTGCGCTCGCCCTCGCCGCCGCGAGCGCCGGGGCCTGCATCGGGCCCCTCCCCGCCGGCACGACCTGCTCCGACGGCGCCCGCAACGGCGACGAGGCCGGCGTCGACTGCGGTGGACGGTGCGGGGCGACGTGCCCCTTCGGGAGCCCCTGCGACCGCTGGTCGGACTGCCTCTCCGCGGCCTGCGACGACGGCGCCTGCGCCGGCGACCCGTGCGCCGGCGACCCCTGCTTTGGCCGCGGCGAGTGCCAGCCCGACGGCACCTGCCGCTGCGGCGAGGGCTACGCCGAGCCCTATTGCCGGACCTGCGCAGCGGGTCGGGCGTGCGAGCTGGCGGCGGGGATCCGCATCACCGTCCTCGACGGCGTCAGCGGCGAGGACGGTGAGACCGCCACGGTCGCCGTCGCGCTGACCGCGGTGGCCACGGCGAAGGTCACCGTGACCGTCACCAGCTCAGCGTCCACCGAGGCCATCGCCAGCCCCGAGGCCCTGTCCTTTGGGGTGGACAGCTGGTGGCGGCCGCAGACGGTGACGCTCACCGGCGTGGACGACCTGGCCGTCGACGGGGACGCGACCTACGCCCTGCTCGCGGTCGCGGACAGCGCGGACCCCGCCTACGACGGGATCACCGCCAGCTCGGCCGCGATCCTCAACCGCGCTGGGCGCTGCGGTAACCACCTCGTCGACTCCCCGGCGGAGGCCTGCGACGGCGGCGCCGGGCCGGACGTCCCCTGCGCGTACGGGGCGACCTCGTGCTCGCGCTGCACGGCGGGCTGCGAGGGGATCGAGCTCGCCGGCAGCCGCTGCGGCGACGGCGTCCGGGATCTCGGCTTCGAGGCGTGCGACGGCGCGGACTTCGGCGCCGGGGCGACCTGTGGCCCGGCCAACGCCGCGGTGTGCGGCGCGCGCTGCGAGCGCGCCCTCGAGGTCACCGCGCTCGCGACGATCAAGTCGTCGACCCGCGCCCTCGCCCACGAGGTGGTCGCCTTCGACGGCGGCGCCTACGCCGTCGCGGCGAGCGCGCGCCACGACGCCCGCCTGAGCCGCGTCAACGGGCTCGACGACTACGTCGGCCTCGACGACGGCGGCGAGAGCGCGCTGCTCGTCGCCTACAGCGCCCACGGGACCCTGCGCTGGAGCCGCGCGCAGGGGGGCGAGCCCGAGGCGGGCGCGGTCGCCGCGGCGGCGTGCCCCGACGACACCCTCTGGTGGGGGACCTCCAGCGGGGTGCTGCGGCGCTTCAACCCGAGCGGCGGCGCCATCGCCGAGGTCGCGACCGCCGGCGTCTCCGACGTGGCGGTCACCGGCTGGTGTACGGCCGCGGCGCTGACCCCGGCCGGGCCCCACGCCGCCGTCATCGCGGGCGGCGACGGCGCCGTCCACCGCGAGCTCGACTTCGGCACGCCGCCGGCGGATCAGCTGCGCTTGGTGACCCCGGTGGGGGACGGCCTGCTGTTTTGCGGGCGCTACCAGAGCGCGACGGTGCCCGACCCGGTGGCGGCGCAGGGCATGCTCGCCGCCCCGCCGCCGGGCGGGAGCGGCGTCGTCTTGTTCCGCACCGGGGCCGACGGCGAGGCGACGATGTCGACCGCGGTCACCGCGGACTTCGTCGACGTGTCCGCGGCGGCCGGCGCCGGCGACGGGCGCTTCGTCGCGGCGCTGGTGTACCGGGGCGAGCTCGTCCACGAGGGCGCCGCCATCGCGCCGCCCGTCGGCGACACGACGGCGTCGCTGGTCGCCTTCAGCGCGGACGGCGCGCTCGCGTGGGCGGCGCCGATGGGGCGCGTCGGCCGGATCGGCGTCACCGGCCTCGCGATCGGCGATGACGGAGCTGTCGCCTTGGTCGGGAGCGTCACCGGGGGCGGCGGGACGGTCGGCCGCGGGGTGGGCGCGCGCTCGGTGACCGCCGCCGCGGGGCGCGATCTGCTCGTCGGGGAGGTCGGTCTGGACGCCGGGGACGCGCGCTGGGTCGCGGTGTTCGGCGGCCCGGGCGACGAGCTCGGCGTGGACGTCGCCCGGACCCGCCGCGACCTGGTGATCGTCGGGCACACCGATGACGCGCTCCAGTTCTCGCGCTGCGCGGCCGATCCGGTCCCGGTCGCGGCCGACTCCGGCGCCGTCGCCGCCTTCGTCGTGCGGCTGTCACCGCCCGGCGCGACCGTTTGCGTCGCCAGCGCCGAGGTCTGCGGCGGCGAGGACGAGGACTGCGACGGCGTGACCGACGAGGCGCCGGTGTGCGCCTGCGGCCCGCGGGACTGCCCGCCGGCGGAGCTCCGCACCGTGGCGGCGGGGAGCGCCGCCGTCGCTGAGGCCGCCACGGTGACCGTGAGCGCCTTCGCGGTCGAGCCGCTGGGGGCGCCGGGGCCGATGACCTGGGGCGAGGCCGACCACCGCTGCGAGGCGCGCGGGCTGCGGCTGTGTACCGCGGCGGAGCTGGCCCGGGCGCAGGACGAAGGGCTGCTCGAGGAGGGCGGGGCGACCTGGGCCTACGATCGGCGGCCCGCCGAGGCGATCGACTGGGCGACCCGGCCCGACGTCGACCCGAGCGGCGTCGCCGACGGTGCGCTGCGCGCGGTGCACGGGGCGCAGGCGTCGGCGCTGGACCCGGCGCTCGCGGCGGCGGGCGCCCGCTGCTGTTGGCCCGAGGCGCTGCCGGCGACCGAGGCCGTCGCGGCGGGCCCGTTCATGGCCGGCTGTCCGATGGGGGCGCCGTGCGCCTTCGCGGGGACCCCAACCGAGCTGGACCGCTCCTTCGTCGACCGGACCGAGGTCACCCGCGGCGCCTTCGGGGCCTATCGCGCCCGCGTGTACGGGGACTGCGGCGACCTCTGCGACGCCGCGGACGCGCGCCCGGTGGCCGGGGTGTCGTGGCTCGAGGGGCTCGCGTACTGCCGCTGGCGCGGGGTGCGGCTGTGTGAGGCGAGCCAGTGGGAGAAGGCGGCGCGCGGGACCGACGGGCGCGCCTATCCCTGGGGCAGCGCGCCGCCGAGCTGCGAGACGGCGTGGATCGCCGCCGGCGGCGCCGGCTGCGGGACGTCGGCGCCGGCGGCGGTCGGGAGCGTGGCGGGCGGGGCGTCGCCGTACGGCGTGCAGGATCTGGTGGGCAACGTCGAGGAGTGGCTCTTCGACCCGCTCCCCGGCGGGCGGCGCGCCGTCCGTGGCGGCTCCTTCCAGGACGCCGCGAGCGGCGGCCTGCGCGCCTGGGAGCAGCGCGCGGAGTCGCCGCTCGCCGCGTCGGCGGCGCGCGGCTTTCGCTGCTGCAGCTGCCCCGAGGACGGGTGCGCCACCTGCGACGACGCCGTGCGCGACGGGGCGGAGACCGGCGTCGACTGCGGCGAGCGCTCGGGGTGCGGGCCGTGTCCCCTCGGCGAGACCTGCGACGGGGATCGGGACTGCGCCTCGGACGTCTGCGTCGGCGGGGTGTGCGTCGCGCCGGTCTTCGGCTGGGTGGCCGAGAGCTCGGAGCTCGTCCAGGCGGCCATCGCCGGGCCCTGCTCGAGCACCTGCGACGCGACCGCGCAGTGCACCGCGGAGCGCTTGGGCGAGGAGGTCTACGTGGTGGAGATCGGAGATGGCTCCGGGGTGCGCTACGTGCCGCTCGGCTCCACGCAGTTCGGCACCACCGCCGGCGGCCAGGGCGCCTACGCGGAGCTCCTCGCCGACGGCCAGCTGTACTGGGCCGGGGCGTGCAGCTGCCCGGCGTCCGGGGATGGCGTCGTCAACGCGCTGTCGACCGTCACGTGGACCTGTCGGGTGATCAACGAGCGGTAGGGCCGGAGGTGGCTGGTCGTTGAGGTGATTGATCAGTGTTGATCAGTATTGATCAATCTGCGGCGCGGGGCCGCTGGCCGGTCGCCGCTGCGCGCTACTCGGCGGCGCGCTCGACGATCACGCCGGCGCCGACGGCGGCGTAGGTCAGGACGTCGACCGGGCTCCCGGCGGCGTCGGCGAGGGTGACGGTGTCGCCGCCGTTGTTGAGCGACAGGGTCCCGGTCGAGCTGACGATGGCGCCGGCGACGTCCGAGTGGTCGCCGCGGTCGAAGAGGACCAGGGTGGCGCCGGCGGCGAGGGTCGTGCCGTCGGCGAAGATGTGGCGGGTCGACGAGGCGTCGGCCACGGTCCAGCCCGACAGATCCGCGGCGGCGTCGCCGAGGTTGGCGAGGACGACGTACTCCTGGCCGAGGTCGGTGCCGTTGGGGTCGGCGAGGAGCGAGGCGATGACGACGTCGGCGGCGCCGGCGGTGGGGGCCGGGGCGGCCAGGCCGATGAAGTCGACGCTCACGGTGAAGGTGGCGGCGGTGTACCCGCGGACCGAGACGAAGAAGGTGCCGGGGGCGGTCAGGGTGCAGGACTCGGCCGAGCCGGTGGTGTAGGGGCGGCAGTCCCACAGCGCGGTGGTCGCGACGTCGCCCTGGCGGACGTAGAGGTCGGCGTCGCCGGTGCCGGTCATGGTGACGACGAAGCTCCCCGCGACGGCCTCGAAGCTCCCGAGGTCGAGCCACTCGCCCTGGGCCAGGGCGCCGCTCGCCTCGCCGTGCATGGCGGTCGGGACGGCGGCCGGGGGCTCCTCGACGACCGGGGGCTCCTCGTCGACCGGGGGGGTGACGGGCGCGCCCCAGGCGCCGCCGTCGACGCGCAGGCCGGGGGAGGTGGCGGCGGTGGCGCCGGCGGCGAGGTCGTGGTTGACGAAGGCGGCGGCGGGGTCGCCGTCGGCGGCGCGGTTGAGCGCCACGCCGTCGCTCGTGCTGGCCCAGGTCACGGCGTCGACCACGATCCCGTCGGCGTCGTAGAGGGTCACGGTCTCGCTCGAGTTGTTGAGCGAGAGGCTCTCGGTCGAGGCGTTCACGCTGTTGGCGACGGCGCTGTGGTCGCCGCGGTCGAAGATGACCAGGGCCTGGCCGGGGGCGAGGGTGGTGCCGGCGGCGAAGACGTGGCGGCTGTCGGAGGCGGCGTCGCCGAGGCGCCAGCCGGTGAGGTCGGCGGGGGCGAGGCCCATGTTGACGAGCTCGACGTACTCCTGGCCGAGGTCGGTGCCGGCGGGGTTGGGGAGCAGCTCGTTGATGATGACGAGCGGCTGGCCGGGGGTGAGCCACGGGGTGCCGTCGACGCGGAGGCCGGGCGAGCGGGGGGCGCCGGCGGGGGCGAGGGCCGAGTGCAGCACCAGGGCGCCGCCGACACCGTCGGTGACGCGGTTGTAGGCCTGGCCCGAGTCGGCGCCCGAGTAGCTGACGCTGTCGACGGCGACGTCGGCGGGGCTGAAGAGGGTCACGGTCTCGCTGGCGTTGTTGAGGCTCAGGTTGCCGGTCGAGGCGACGAGGCGCTCGGGCTCGGCGGCGTTGGCCCCGCCGTAGACGACCACGGCGTCGCCGGGCTCGAGGACGCCGCCGGTGAAGACGTGGCGGAAGTCCGAGGCGGCGTCGCCGAGGTGCCAGCCGGTGAGGTCGATGGCGACGTCGCTGGCGTTGACGACCTCGATGTACTCCTCGGGGGTGTCGGTGCCGTCGGGGTTCGGGAGGAGCTCGTTGATGACCAGCGCCGGGCCGTCGATGACCGCGGGGGCGCCGCCGCAGGGGTCGGGGATGGCGACGGTGTTGGCGGGGTGGGGCAGGGCGGCGTCGAAGACCTCGCAGAACTCGGCCATGAACGGGGCGACGGCGTCGGCGCCGCGCAGGATGATGAGGTTCTCGTCGTTGTCGGTGCTGGCGTTGCCCGACCAGTTGAACGACCCGGTGATGACCATCGGGTCGCTGCCCGTGCCGGCGTCGATGATCATGACCTTGTGGTGGAGCTTGCCGCCGCTGGCGCCGATCTGGTTCTCGTTGCCGTCGAGCAGGACCGGGACGCCGGCGCCGGCGAGGGCCTCGTCGGTGGCGTAGCCGCTGGTGGCGCCGAAGCGGTCGTAGACGCCGACGACGTCGACGCCGGCCTGCTTGGCGGCGATGAGGTCGGCGGCGATGTCGGCGTGGGTGAAGGAGTAGATCATGAAGTAGACGTTGTGGTCGGCGCTGGCGAGGGCGTCGCGCAGGACGAGCTCCGGGTCGTCGGCGGGGCTGAAGGCCACCTGGATCTGGGTCTGGCCCACGGTGACGGGCGGGTGCGCGAAGCTGACCTTGCTGCGGCCGAAGGCGCCGTCGATGAACATGTGCTCGAACTCGACGGTGTAGTCGGCGGCGAGCATCGCGTCGTCGATGACCACGAGGTTGTTGTTGTTGCGGAAGACCCCCGCCTCGGAGTGGTTCATCGAGCCCGTCGCCACGAAGCGCCCGTCCACCACGAGGAACTTGTTGTGCATGATGGCGCCGCCGACCCGGAGCGACGTCGGGACGCCCGCGGCGCTCATCGCGCCGTAGCCGTCCTGGTCGGCCTCGTCGGCGTCGCCCACGAAGCGGACGGCGACGCCGCGGTCGGCGGCGGCGGTGATGGCGGCGACGATGCCCGGGTGGTTGAAGTCGTAGAGGCAGACGTCGAGGGTCGCGGCGGCCCCGTCGACGAGCGCGATGACGGCGTCGTCGGCGTCGGAGTCGAGGGCGGTCTCGGCGGAGACGCCGGGGGTCGTGAAGGCGATCTCGATGCGCCCGTCGCCGATGACGGTGAGGGCGTGGGCCGCGCCGGGGGCGATCAGCAGGGCGGCGATGAGGGTCAGCGTGGTGGTGCGGAACATGGTCTCGACTCCGTGGCGTCAGTCGCCCGGAAGAGACCGCGTCCAGCGCGGAGGTAAACTCACGCCCCGAAAAGAATGACGCGACGCGTCAAGCCATCCGGGAGGCGAGGCTCAGGGCTGCGCCGGCTCGGGGTAGGCGCCGCAGCGGAGGCGGTTCTGGAACCCCGCGCCGGGGGCGTCCTGGCGCAGCGCGACGGCGCTCCCCGGGGCGTCGATCGCGTAGCGCGCGACGAGCGAGGCGCCGTCGACGTCGGTGAGCGGCACGCTGACGTCGAGCCACGGGAGCGCCGCGCCGTCCGCCGGCGCGAAGCGGCCGTCGCGCAGCGCGAGCCCAGCTCGCGACGCGGTGGCGCGGGTGGTCAGGGTGCAGCCCGCCCAAGACGACGGGTCGGCGCGCGTCGCCTCCGGGGCGAGGGCGATCGCGGCGTGCCACGAGCACGTCGTGAGGTTGTCGTCGCGCTCGACGCCGGGGAAGGAGGCCGCCGCGATGTTCGGGGATGGGGCGGCGACCGCGCCGCCGACGCCCACGGGGGAGACGGCGACCGGCGCCCCGTCGGCGCAGGCCACCACGAGGTCGTCGAGGTAGAGCGTCGCGTCGGGGGTGTCGGCGCGGGTGGCGCAGCGCAGGTCCAGCCGCGCCGCCGGGCGGCCGTCGGGGTCCGTCACCACCGAGGCCGTCGCCTGGCAGCCGAGGTCGCCGAGGGTCACGGCGCCGTCGAGGAACTCGCGCTCGGCGTCGCGCGTCCAGTCGAAGTTGAAATCGGCCAGGGTCGTCTCGCCGCCCGCGCAGACGAAGTCGTGGGAGCAGCCGCCCGGGGCCGGGCACGGGTTGACCGCGTAGGGGTCGGCGATGGCGGCGGTGGCGCCGTCGTCGGTCCAGGGCAGGCGGCCGGTGTAGAGGCCATCGACCACGGCCGTCACGGTGTAGCGCCGGCCGGTGTCGAGCCACATCCCGAGCTGATCGGTCGGCCCGTGGGCGTTGCACCGGAAGTCCACCCGCGGGCCGTCGGCCGTGTGGCCCGGCTCGGCCACGTCCGAGCAGATGGGGTGCTGCTCTGGCGCGCTGGCGTCGAGGAGGCTGATCTCCGGCGCGCCCCGTGACCACACGAGCGCCCCCGTCGCGGCGTCGGTCACGCGCAGATCCATGCACGCGAAGTCGGCGCCGGCGGGCAGCTCGGGCAGGCGGATGACGACCGTCCCGATCCCGGGGCCGTCGGTGAAGCCGTCGACGCACGCGTTCGCGGACATCGCCGCCAACGCTATCATCGCCGCCGCGCGGAGGGCCGCGCCGAAGGTCGCCGTCATCGCCCACTCCTCCCTGCGAGACCGGAACTACGCCCGTCCGTCAGGATACCGTGGCGAACCAGCCGGGGACCAGCGAAAGGAGGACGACGACGTAGGCGATGTAGGCCGCGAAGAGGGCGCCGCCTTCCCGCCGCGAGATGCGGCCGCCGCTCGCGAGGAGCGGGCCGAGCGCGAGCGCGAAGAGCAGCATGATCGGGAGGTCGATCGCGAGGGCCTGGGGGGCGACGCGCTGGGGGTGGATGAGCGAGGAGATCCCGAGGATCCCGAGCAGGTTGAAGATGTTGGAGCCGACGATGTTGCCGACGGCGATGTCTGGGCTCTTGCGGACCGCGGCGACGACGCTCGTGACGAGCTCCGGCATCGAGGTCCCCGCGGCCACGATCGTCAGGCCGATGACGAGCTCGGAGAGGCCGAGGCTGCGGGCGATGTCGACGGCGGCCGAGACGAAGAGGCTCGAGCCGAAGATGAGCGCGGCGAGGCCGGCCGCGATGAGGAGGGCGCAGAACCAGGCCCGGTCGAGCAGGCGAGGGGTGGCGGGCGCGCTCGGGATGTCGAGGCTCACCCGAAGCTCGGCCTCGATCGCGGCGCGGTCGGCGCGCCCGGCCTTGCGCGCGGCGACGTAGGCGGACCACAAGAACGCGACCAGGCCGAGGACCATCACGCCGCCGAGCCAGCGCGGGATCTCGTAGCCGAGGGCGGCGCCCGCGAACGGGAGGACCGAGGCCGCGAGCATGATCGCGAGGTCCCGGCGGATCGCCGCGACGCCGAGCACGATGGGGCTGACCAGGGCGGTGATGCCCAGGATGACGCCGACGTTGAAGATGTTCGAGCCGATGACGTTGCCGACGGAGATCCCGAGCTGCCCTTGGCTCGTCGCCGTGACGCTCGCGGCGAGCTCCGGGCTCGAGGTGCCGAAGCCGACGATCGTGAGCCCGACGAACAGCGGCGACACGCCCATACGCAGCGCCAGCGCGCTCGCACCGCGAACCAGCGCCTCGGCGCCGAGGGTCAGCAGCGCGAGGGATCCGATCAACACCAGCGTCGCCATCGCCAGCACCTTCGCATCTCGAGTGGCTGCCCGCTCGGTCCGCCATCCACCCCGCCACGAGCGCTACGGAGGAGGGTCGCAAGCACCGCAGACCGGCGGGGTTTCGCTAGCACGGCGCGGCTGGGGCCACAAGCCGCGAGCGGGCGCGTGGCTCCGCCGCCACCAACGAGGGCGTGCGCGACCCCGGCCAAGTGGGCTACCCTGGCCGCAGGTCGACGGCCGGCCTCGAGAGGGAAATGTCCGAGCTCCGCCTCAACGTCCTGACCAACGAGTGGGTCATCCTGGCCCCGGTCCGCAGCGCGCGCCCGAGCGATCTGCGGCGGGAGCTGCCGCCGGCCGGGCGCGCCCCCCACGATCCGGCGTGCCCCTTCTGCGTCGGCAACGAGGAGCGCTCCATCGAGACCGCGCGCGTCCCCGACGGCGCCGGCGGCTGGCGCACCCGCGTCGTCCTCAACAAGTTCCCCGCCCTGTCGCGGGACGCCCCCGCGGGCCCGGTCGGCCGGGTTGAGGGCAGCGCCCTGCGCGTCCGCAGCGACGCCTACGGGGTCCACGAGGTCTTCGTGGACTCCCCCCGCCACGACGGCGCCCCGGCCCTCGCCCCCCTCGACGACTTCACCACCCTGATCGCGTGCTATCGCGACCGGTACCGCGCCATGGTCGCCGATCCGCGCGTCGCCCACGTCGTCATCTTCAAGAACCACGGCGAGGGCGCCGGCGCGAGCCTCGGCCACCCCCACTCCCAGCTCATCGCCTCGCCGGTCGCGTCGCGGCAGGTGCTCGACCGCGTCGTCCTCTTCGAGCGCTACCTCCACGAGCACGGCGGCTGCCTGGCCTGCGCGATCCTCGCCGACGAGCTCGCCGACGGCGCGCGGATCCTGCTCACGACCCCGCACTTCGTCGCCTTCACCCCGTGGGCGGCGCTGTCGCCGTTTCACATCTGGATCCTCCCGCGGCGCCACGCCTCCCACTTCGGCGACATCGCCGACGACGAGCTCGCCGACCTCGCGGGCGCCCTGCACCGCGTCCTGCGCACCCTCCACTTCGGCCTCGGGGATCCCGACTACAACTACGTGATCCGCTCCGGCCCGGTGTGCGGGGCCGGCGACTACCACTGGTACCTCTCGATCGTCCCGCGCATCGCCAGGCACGCCGGCTTCGAGTTCGGCTCGGGCATGTACATCAACCCCACCTGGCCCGACGACACCGCCCGCTTCCTCCGCGCCGTCGAGATCCCCCCCGAGAACGGAGCCGGCTGACGCGCCCCTAACCCCAATGCCGATCAGTCAAACATTACCCGTCAGGAGGTGTTTATATATTAAGGTGATGTGATAGGCTCATCCTCATCCCGGCGATGGAGGTTTAGGATGAGCGTGGATAAGGAGTCACGGGTCGGCCGGCCACGT
>PHBI01000189.1:0-6557 GCA_002841945.1 Deltaproteobacteria bacterium HGW-Deltaproteobacteria-14 | reverse complement strand
ACCTGGTGAGTGAGCTGTTCCAGCACACCGGACCAGGTCGTCCGCCGCGATACGAGAGGCGGGCGATGTTGGATGCTTGCCTCTACGTGGTTCGCTCTGGTTGCCCGTGGCGCATGCTCCCTCGCGACATGCCCCCCTGGCAGTGCGTATACGCACAGTTCCGGCGTTGGAGCGAGGCTGGCGTGTTCGAGGAGACCTATGACCGACTCCGCGCCATGTGGAGAGAGCGGGAGGGCCGAGTCGCCGAGCCCACCGCGACCATCATTGACGCGCAGTCCGTCAAGAACTCGCCGCAAGGGGGGCCGAAGGGCTACGACGCGGGCAAGAAGGTGAAGGGGCGCAAACGCCATCTCGCCACCGACACCATCGGTCTTCTCCTGGTCGTCATGGTCACGGTCGCGTCAGTCCAAGACCGAGACGCTGCTGAGCCCCTCGTCGCGGCAGCAAAGCAAAAGGTACCCACTCTCGTCGCTGGATTCGCCGACGGTGGGTACGCGGGACGAGCCATTGACCGCATCCGCCAAGACCACGGCGTCGACATCAAGATCGTTCGCCACCCGGGGAACCGTAACGTCGGCCGATGGCGCGACGCCTAGCAGCAGCTTCAGCTCGACGAACCCAACACCGACAAGAGCCACTTCACCGTTCTTCCTCGGCGTTGGGCCATCGAGCGCACCAACTCATGGACCGTCGGATGTAGGCGCCTCACGATGGACCACGACCGTCGCATCGACATCGCCACCACGTGGATCTGGGTCGCCCACATGCCGATGCTGGCCCGCCGCATCACCTACGTCGAACCCGCATAATATATAAACACCTTCTAAATGACCAGCATTGCCCCTAACCCGCTCTGAACATCCTCGGTCCACCGCATCCGATGGCGCTCGCGACGACCCCGAACCAGGAACGACCATGCCCGCTGCCCGCCTCAGCTCGTTGACCGCCGCCGCGCTCCTCACCGCCCTCGGGGCCTGCGACGGCGCCGGTGGCGGCGCCGGTGGCGCGACCTGTCAGCTCGTCGGGGACGCGCTCGCGCTGCCCTACGCGCGCGACTTCGACGTCGCGGTTCTCGGCGACGGCTTCGTCGTCGTCCTGTCGGGCGATGACGGCGTGGTCGCCTACGCGATCGACGCCGCGGGGCTCAC
The DNA here is from genome assembly GCA_002841945.1 of Deltaproteobacteria bacterium HGW-Deltaproteobacteria-14. GTDB lineage: Bacteria > Myxococcota_A > UBA9042 > PHBI01 > PHBI01 > PHBI01. The sequence continues at coordinate 5,409 of PHBI01000189.1, read as the reverse complement.
CGGCCCGACCACCGTCCCCCTCGGCCGCGGCGCCGTCCACCTCGCGAGCCGCCCGGGAGAGGTCCTCGCCCAGTCCTTCCCCCTCGACTGGCAGCTCAGCGGCCCGCGGATCGCGCGCTTCGACGGCGCCGCGTGGACCGTCGCCGCCGCCGCCCCCCTCGTCGACGCCGGGCTCGCCACCCGCGGCGCCGCGCTGGCGGCCGACGCGAGCCACGTCACGGCGGCCTGGGTCGACGGCGTCACCACCGTCGCGGCCGCCACCGCCGAGTGGAGCGGCGCCGCCTTCGGCACGCCGACCCCGGCGCTGACCGACGTGGACGAGCTCTCGGGCTACAGCCTCCACCTCGCGTACGACGCCGCCGGCGCGCTCCACCTCGGCGTCATCGCGGCGGTGGGCGGCGAGCGCGGCCTGGTCCACGCCGTGCGCGGGACGGACGGCGCCTGGGGCCCCTCCGCCCTGGTCGGTCCGACCCCCGGGGCGCTGCAGAACATCGTCGTCACCGGCCTCGCCCCCGACCCGGCGGGCGGCGTGTGGCTCGCCGAGCTCCACCCGGCCGACTTCTTCGAGGACACGCCGGGCGCCCTGACCGTCTGGCGCGACGACGGCTCCGGCCCCACCAAGGTGGGCGCGGTGAGCGACGACCGCCCGGTCGCCGAGGGGCTGTCGCTGGGCGCGCTGGCCGATGGCCGCGTCGTCGCCGCGGCCTCCTGGGGTGAGAACAACCTCGACGCCGCCGCGAGCGATGACGCCGCGCTCCTCTACCTCTGCGCCACCTCGGGCGGGTGCCGCCGGGCGCTGACCCTCGACGGCCGCCGGGGCGTCTTCTACGAGGCGACCCACCTCGCGACCTCCGGCGGCGGCGGCGTCGCCGTCTGGGCCTGGACCAACAAGGGCCAGGGCGGCGCCGAGGGCCTCACCGCCCGCCGCTTCAGCTGCGCCCCGTGACGGTCGGCGTCTCGGTCCTGATCCCGGTCCACGACGCCGCGCCCACCCTCGCCGCGGCGCTGTCCTCCGTGACGGCTCAGACCGCCTCGGACTTCGAGGCCGTGGTGGTGCTCAACGGCTGCACCGACGCGAGCGCCGAGATCGCCCGCGAGCACGCCGCCCGCGACCGCCGCTTCGTCGTCGTCGAGCGCCCCGAGGGCGATCTGGTCGGCGGGCTCAACGCCGGCATCGCCGGGCTCCGGGCGCCCGTCGTCGCGCGCCTCGACGCCGACGACGTGATGGCGCCCGAGCGGCTCGCCGTCCAGCTCGCCGCCCTCGAGCGCCACCCGGAGTGGACCGCCGTGACCTCGCGCGTGGTCTGCGAGGCCATCGATGGCGGGCCGGCCGGCGCTGGCATGAGCCGCTACGTCGACTGGCTCAACGGGCTGACGACCCCCGCCGCCATCGCCCACGCGCGCTTCATCGACGCCCCGGTGTGTCAGCCCGCCGTGACGATGCGGACCGCGGCGCTCCGCGGGGTCGGGGGGTACCGGAGCGGCCCGTTCGCCGAGGACCATGACCTGTGGCTGCGCCTGCTCGGGACGGGCGCGCACTTCGGCGCGGTCCCCGAGGCGCTGCTGACCTGGCGCGACCACCCGTCTCGCCTCACGCGGTCGGACTCGCGGTACGCCGCCGTGCGCCGCCGCGCCCTGGTCCACGGGCACCTCCTCGCGGGCCCGCTGGCCGGCGGGCGCCCGTGTCGGCTCTGGGGCGCCGGCCGCTACGGCCGCGCCCACGCCCGCGGTCTGCGCGCCCTCGGCGCCGTCGTGGAGGACGTGATCGACATCGACCCGCGCAAATTCGGGCGCGAGGTCGCCGGCGGGCTCCGAGTGGTCGACGCCGCCACGGTGGGCCCGCCCGCGGGCCGCCTGATTCTGCTCGCGGTGGCCTCACCCGGGGCGCGCGCCGTCGTGTCGGCCCGCCTCGAGCGGCTCGGCCACGCTCCCGGACGCGACTACCTCCCCGTCCAATAGCGCGCTCGCGCGGCGCGGACCGCGCCCCCGACTCCGCCAAGCGCAGGGTTTCTCTCGGCCCGAGGGGCCCCCGCTGCGCGAGCGCCGAGGTGATCGCGTGCGGTGCGGTGATCGCGCGTCGTCGCCGCCGCCGATCGCCGCGAGCGACCGTCGCCGGGTACGCAGACGCGCGCGGCAGAGAGCCCGTTGGGGGCGGGTGGGGCGCGCCGGGGCGACGTCAGCGGGGGACGTCGCGCCGCCGCATACGCCTCGAACATCGCGTCACGGCTTGGCATGGAGGGCGCAACGAGAGAAGCTGCGCACGCCGTGGCGTTGACGCCGCGCGAAACACAGAGGAGCGCCGCCTTGCAGAACGACCGCGTCAGTACCCAACTCGAGGAGGCCCAGGGGCGTCTCGGGATGTCGCTGTCGGCCGTGATCCTCCCGGCGCTGACCCGCGCGCTGGGGGAGGACGTGGAGCGCCCGACGTGGCTCGACACGCCCGACCGCTGGTTGCCGCTCCAGGACTGGTACGATCGTAACGGGGTCGGCCCCGACGACGGTGTCCGGATCCTGACCGGCGTGCTCATCGGCGAGGTCGAAGGGAGCGCCTATGGGCTGGTCGTCGCCCCCGCGACCGGGGTGTGCAGCCCGATGTTGTGGCGCGTCGACCACGAGACGAAGATGGCCGAGGAGCTCGGCGGGCTGGGCGAGCTCCTCGGAGACACGGCCTCGGAGCAGCACATCGGCCCCGCCCTCCCACCGGTCCCAGCCACCCCCTACGTCGCGACCTACGCGGCGCCGATGCCCGACGAGGCGCCCCTGCTGCGCGTGGGCCGCCGGGTCGTCCACGAGCTGTGCGACACCGGGGCGCTGCTGGTGAACACCTCCTGGGACGACGAGCGCGGCGCCCACCTGGTCGCGATGCTCGTCGACGACGCCACGGACATCGACACGCTCGTCGCCCGCCTCGCGGCGCAGCTCATCGACGACGACGGCGTCGAGGACCTGCTCGCGACCGACGAGGAGCTGGCGTCGTGCCTCGGCCGCGCCTACGCGACCGAGGCGAACGCCGCCGGGTAGCGAGGGCGGTGGAGCCCGTCGGTCAGCAGTCGAGGCTGGCGCGGCGGGTCAGCCAGTAGCGTCGGGTCGGCTCGCTCAGCGGCAGGGCGGCGAGGAGGCGGTCGAGGTCGGCCCGCGGGTCCGCCGTGACCGCGATCGCGATCGGGCCCGCGCACAAGGCGACCAGGATCGCCTCGAACAGCTCCACGCTGGCGAGGAGCTCCGGCAGGTCCAGCGTGACGCGCAGGACTCGGACCTCGAAGGTGTCCTTGTCCGGCACGGCGAAGACGAGGTTCGACAGGTTGAAGTCGCAGAACTTCGTCGGCCCCGCCTCACGCAGGGCCCGCTCGGCGTCGGGCCAGTCGAGGGCGGCGAAGCCGGGGGCGGTCGCGGCGGCGATCAGCTCCGGCGACCACGTGCCGACCCGGCGCAGGTGCGCGCTGGTGCCGACGAGCCGCTTGAGCGCCCCGCCGTGGGCGACGAAGAAGCGGACGAGGTCCGAGACGACCCGGGCGTCGCGCAGCGCGGCCGCGTCGTAGTGGATGTGGAGCGCGCCCTCGCGCGGCAGCAGGAAGCCGAGCGACAGCGCGGTGGTGACGAGCTCGCCGAGGCGCGCCCCGCGGTCGTCGCCGAGCGGCGGCGTGACGAGCTCGCAGGGGCGCTCGCGCTCGCCGGGCAGGGGCGCCCCGATGAGGACGGAGTGACCGACGTCGTCGACCACCCGCAGCATCCCGCCCGGCCCCGGCTCGGGGGTGGTGCCGAACAGCGCCGCGACCGGCGCGAGCGCCTCGGGGAGGTCGCGCTCGATGTCGGCGTGGCGCGCGGCGAGGCGCAAGAGGCGCGCGTCGTCGCTGACGAGCCGGTACCACCCGGGGCGGGGGGCGGCCTCGCGGTCGAGGTCCGCCTGCAGGGTCAGGTCGTCGACGCAGCGGGCGAGCAGCGCGCCGCCCTCGTCGACGGCCTCGAAGCCGAGGGTCAGGTTGTTGAACACCGGGTGGCCGGGGACGGCGCTCGGCTCGGACTCGAGGTGGAAGACGCGGCGCACCGAGCCCCCCGGGCGCAGCGCGGCGATGGCCGCCGCGAGGGCGCGGCGGTCCGATCCGGGCGGCGCGAGGAGCTCGAGCTCGAGGCCGACCCGCCACGAGGCGGCCGCGGCGCTCAGTCGTTGCGCCGGTGCGGCGCCTGCTTCCAGGCCCGCTGCAGGAAGGTGTCGAGCACCTTCTTGTCGCCCCAGACGAGCTTGCGCGCCGCGCGCGCCTTCGTCTCCGACATGCGCTGGTCCCACAGCAGTGAGAGGACCTGCATGTCGGCGTAGCTGTAGCCGGCCTCGTCGTAGGGGCAGACCTTGGTAGCGTTGCGGTCTTTGCCCCGGCGCGCCTTGGCGAGCTCGGACTTCAGCGTGTCCAGGTCGTTCCACCCGATCTTGCGACCGATGCGCGCCTTCGTCTCGCTGAGGTCCTCCTTCCAGAGCTTGGCGAGCAGCTTGGCGTCGCAGTACGTGTACTCGCTGTCGTAGTAGCGCTCGCGCTCCTGGTCGCGGGTCTCCGCGCGGGCGGTGCGCGGGTGGGCGAGGATGCTGGCGCCGGCGGGCACGGCGAGCGCGCCGACCAGCGCGGAACGCAGCATCTGGCGTCGGGTGAGGGACATGGGAACTCCTGGAGACCGGATCTCTTTTCTTTTTTCTGGGGGGGGGGCGGGCTGGCGCCACCGGGCCGGGCCCCGTGACTACTCCGCGCGAGGGACTCTAGAACAGCCGCGCGGAGGGCGAAAGTCCGGGCGGCGCTTTCGGGCCGGCGCGGCGCCTCAGATGGGGCGGAGCCAGAGGCCGTCGACGTCGCCGCTCGGCGCGATGACGAGGAGCAGGCGAAAGCGGACGTCGTTGGCCATGCGCAGCAGCACCTGGGCCGCCGGGAGCCGCCGCTCCTCCTCCTCGACCTCGCCGAGCCAGGCGTCCATCACCTCCACCGGCGGCCCGTGGGCGCTGGTCACCCCGGCGACGATCTGCTCGAGGCGGGCGGCGCTCAGCTGCCCGCGGAGCGCCGGCGTGAAGCGACCGTAGGCGGCCTGCACCCGGCCGTTGAAGAGGTCCGTCGCCACCTCGAGCGCGAGCCGCGCCTCGGGTCCGCTCGGGTGGAGCTGGCTCGCCCCGGGCAGGGTCCCGGGCGCGGCCACCTCGGGCGCGGCGATCTCGGGCGTCGCGACCGCGGGCGCCGCCGCGGGCTCATCGCGCGCCACCGCCGCCGCCGGCTCGGGGCAGACGCAGGGTGCGGGCGCGCGGTTGCACGCGGTCACGGACAGGGCGGTCGTCACGGCGGCCAGCAGACGCCCACGGTGCAGCAACATGGCAGCTCCTCGGGGGCGCGCCGTCCGGGCGGACGGGTGACGACCCGGGGGCATACTGCACGAGGC
>PHBI01000188.1 GCA_002841945.1 Deltaproteobacteria bacterium HGW-Deltaproteobacteria-14 | reverse complement strand
GCAGCGCGCCCACGCCCTCGCCGCCGGGCTCGCCGCGCGCGGGCTGCTCGTCGTCGAGCCGGCCGGGCGCGCCTCGCGGGTGCGCGTGACGCCCGCCGGCAGCGCGGCGGTCGCGGTCCAGCGCGCTCAGCTCGGGGACGCGGTCAGCGCGCGGCTCGCGCGCTTCGCCGACAGCGACGCCCTGCTCGCCCTCCTCGGTCGCCTGTCCGACGTTCTCGACTGAGGCTGGCCGGGATCAGCCCTCGGGGATCGCCGGCTTCACCTTGAAGACGACCTCCTTGCGGATCGAGACCGTCCCGGCGTGAACCCCGCGTGGCTTGCTCACGTGCCGCGCGCGGGTGCCGGTCACGGCGACCGTCCCCCCGGCCCGCTGCTTCGAGTGCCAGGCGGCGATGGCGGCGGCGCGCTCGACGACGTCGCGCGGCGGATCGACGCCCTCGCGGACGAACAGCACGACGTGGCTGCTCGGCGCGCCGCGCAGGTGGAACCACCAGTCGTCGTTGCGGGCGACCTTGATGGACAGCTGGTCGTTGTCGCGGGCGGTCTTGCCTGCCCACACGGTCCAGCCGTCGATCTCGTACTCCCAGACGTCGGGAGGGTGTTTGATGTCGGGGGCGCTCATGGCCGGGAATCTAACCGTTCGCGCCCGTCGCGTCCCGCGGCGTCGCAGCGGGCGCCGTGAGAATTGAAAAAACCATTAGGTTCCAGGCCCCAACGGCGTTACACCGCCGACTCGGCCAGCGAGGCGGCTGGCCAGGAGGTCGTCATGCTCACGTGTACGCGACGTCTCGAGTGGGACGCGATGCACCGCATCCCCAATCACGAGGGGGCCTGCAAGGCCTTCCACGGCCATCGCTACGTCGCGGAGATCACGTGCGGCGCCGACGCCTTCGACGAGTGTGGCCGCATCATCGACTTCGGCTCGATCAAGGCGCTCGTCGGCGGCTGGATCGACGCTCACTGGGACCACACCGCGATCCTGATGCAGGGTGACCCCGACCCCGCGGTCGCGGCGATCGCCGCGTCGAACGAGCGCATGGGCCGCCCGGTGTACTGGACCGACGGGCCCCCGACCGCCGAGGTCGTCGCGGGCGAGCTCGCCCGGGTCGCGGTCCGGCTGCTCGAGCCGCACGGGGTCCGGGTCGCCCGGGTGCGCCTGTGGGAGACCCCCAACGCCAGCGCCGAGTGGACCGCGGGCTGACCCCCGACTGACCGCGGCCGGTTTCCCCTTGGGGCAGAGCGTCAGGTATAGTGTTCCCGAGCCGGCTATTGCCCCCGGCCCCCAAGGGACATGGCGGACACGACCCTGATCATCGGCGCTGGGCAGACCGCGGCGGAGGCCGTCGCGACGCTGCGGGAGGTCGGCTACCCAGGCCGCATCGTGCTCGTCGGGGCCGAGCCCCACCTCCCCTACGCCCGCACCCCGCTCTCGGGCGAGGTGCTGGCCGGCGCGGTGATCCCCGAGGACTGCGCCGTCCACGACGCGGCCTTCTACCGCGACCGCGACGTCACCCTCGAGCTCGGTCGCCAGGTCCTCGCCGTGGACCGCGCGGCCCGAACGGTGCGCCTCGACGACGGCCGCCAGCTCGCCTGGGACCAGCTCCTCATCGCGACCGGCGCCCACGCGCGCCGCCTCGCCGTCCCGGGGGCCGACCTCGTCGGGGTCTCCCCCCTGCGCACCCTCGACGAGGCGCTCCTGCTGCGCGATCAGCTCGCCACCGCGCGCCGCGTCGTCGTCGTCGGCGGTGGTTGGATCGGCCTCCAGGCGACCGCCACCGCGCACGCGGCGGGCTGCGACGTCACCCTGGTCGAGGCCGCCGAGCACCTCCTCGCGCGGGTGGCCGCGCCCGAGGTCGCCTGCGTCGTCCGGGTCTTCCACGCGACCCGCGGCGTCCACATCATCTGCGACTCCTCGGTCAGCGGCTTCGAGGGCGCCGCCGGGCGCCTCACCGCCGTGCTGACCCACGATGACCGGCGCCTGCCCGCCGACGTCGCCATCGTCGCGATCGGCGCCACCCCGAACGGCGAGCTCGCCGCTGCCGCCGGCCTCGAGGTCGCGGACGGGGTGCTGGTCGACGCCAGCGGCCGCACCAACGACCCGCACATCTTCGCCGCCGGGGACTGCACGCGCTTCTTCAGCCCGCCGCTCGGCCGCACGGTGCGGCTCGAGTCGTGGCGCAACGCGCGCCGCCAGGCCCGCGTGGTCGCCCGCGCGATGGCCGGCGACGCGGATGCCCGCTTCGACGAGATCCCCTTCGTCCACTCCGACCAGGGCGACCTCCACATCGACGTCATCGGCGCGCCCGTGCGCTGGAATCAGGTGATGATGCGCGGTTCGCCGTGGATCCCCGACTGCACCGCCCTGATGCTCGAGGCCGGGGTCGTCGTCGGGGCCGCGACCTTCAACCGGCCCCAGGACAACGCCCCGGCCGAGGCGCTCATCCGCGCCCACGCCACCCCGGACCCGCGCGCGCTCCTCGACCGCGAGGTGCCGCTCGCGTCCCTCGTCCCGTAGGGCACCTCAATCAAGACTCGCCGCGCCGCCCTTGGCCGCGAGGTGTCGTCGGACGGCGCTCGCGACCGCGCGCCCGCTGGCCATGGCGCCGACGATGCCGTGGCCGGTGCGGGTGGACGCGCCGCACAGGTACAGCCCCGGGATGACCGGTGAGTAGCCGGGGCGCCCGCCGCCGAACTGCTCCGGGGTGCATGCCAGGCCGTAGCTCGTGCCCGCGCTGGCGCGGGTGTAGCGGGTGTGCGTGAGCGGGGTGGCCGACTCGCGGAAGACGACGGTGTCGGCGGTGCCGGGGAAGCGCCGCTCGAGGTAGCCGATCATCGCCTCCTCGACCGCCGCCTTGCGCGCGAGGTACTCGGCGTCGCGCTTGTAGCCCCAGGTCTCGGCGGCCGCCGGGTCGGAGATCCCCCACAGCCCCGGAGCCCCCGAGAGCATCGTCATCACCTCGATGTTCGTCACCCCCGCCGGCGCGTGGTGCGGGTTGTCGGGGTCCTTCAGGGTGGCGCTGGTGATGTACGCCGCGCGCGGGACCGGGCGGGTGTCCCGCGCCATCTCGGCGTACATGCGGTCGAAGTCGTAGTCGTCGAAGATCCAGTAGTTCGACGCGCGCATGCCCTTCGACGCCATGTCCGCCGTCACCCCGAGGCAGGTGATGAACAGGGCGCCGGCCATCTCGAAGCCGGCGACCCGGCTCGCCCAGGCGGGCGGCAGGTGCTCGCGGCCCACCAGCTCGGTGAGCGTCTTGATGAGGTCCGCGTTGGAGATGACGGTGCGCGCCCGGATCTGCTGCGCCGGGTGGTTTCGGCGGGGCTCGGTCTCGACGCCGACGGCGCGCCCGCCCTCCACGACGACGCGCCCGATGGGCTGGCGCAGGTGAACGCTGCCGCCGTTGTCCTCGATGACCGCGGCGAGGCGGTCGGCGATGGTCTGGCCGCCGCCCTTCGGGTAGTAGGCGCCGAGGAAGTAGTGGTCGGCCAGGCCGGTGTGGAGGAGCGCGCTGACCTTGCTCGGGGGGAGCGCGTAGTCCCCGTTCTGACCGAGGATGACGGCCTTGAGCTTGGGGTCGCGGACGCAGCTGTCGAGGAACGCCCCGATGGTCGCGTTGCGGTACGGGATGAGGACGCGGTGGCGGCTGAGGATCCGCCACAGCACCCGCGGGGTCATCTTGCCGTTGGCGGGCAGCATCCGGCCGACCTCGCGGACGCCGCGCACGAGGGCGAGGTAGCGGTCGATCCCGCGGGCCTCGCTCGGGAACAGGTCGACGAGGCGCTGGCGGTACAGGTCCAGATCGGCCGGCACCCGGAACTCGAGGTCCGGGAACACGAAGGTGTCGAAGCCGTCCTGGTCGAGGGGCACGAAGTCGAGCTCGACCCCGACGCCCGCGAGGATCGACGGGATCCCGCCCCCGGGCGCGCAGTCGCCGAGGTAGTGCAGGCCGATGTCGAAGTGGTAGCGGGCGTCCTTGTCGCCGCGGGTGAAGACGGTCGCGCTGCCCCCGGCGACGTAGTGCCCGTCGAAGACCGCGACCCGCAGCCCGCGGCTCGCGAGATAGGCGCCGGCGGTCAGGCCGCCCATGCCGGCGCCGACGATGGCGACGTCGACCGCGTCCGGGAGGGGCTGTCGGGCGCGCTGTCGGGTGGCCTCGGGCGGCCCGGGCTCGGGGTAGGCTTCGACGCTCATGGGTGACCTCGCGGTGGACGCGGCCCGCCCTCGGGGGGGCCGCCGCCAGAGACGTTAGGCCGGAACGCCCGCGCCGTCGAGGGACATAACGGGCGTTTGCTCGGTGGAACATCCACCGCGTCGCGTCAAGACGTCTCCGGTCCGGTTCCTTCCAGCTTTGGGGTTTGCTACCCTGCGCCCGAGGCACGCGGTCCACTCCGACACGGCGGCTTCCCGATTCAACGCCCCCATCCGCTCAGTGACGCCAGGAGGCAACCGTGATGCGCAACGCGGCGGGTCTGATTTCCGTCTCCATCATCCTCATCGCCAGCGGCTGCGGCGGCGGCACCACAGCGCCAGCGGCGACGTGTACCGACAACGTCCTCAACGGCACCGAGACCGCCGTCGACTGCGGCGGCGGCGAGTGCGAGAAGTGCGTTGCAAACCAGGTTTGTCTAGCAGATACGGACTGCCAGAGCGGCCTGTGTGACGGCGACGGAATGTGCGCTTGCGAAGACGGCTTCGAGGCGGCCGCCGATGGCTCGTGCGTCAACGTCGACGACTGCGATCCCAACCCGTGCGAGAACGGCGGGACCTGCACCGACGCCGTGAACTCGTTCAACTGTGCCTGCACCACCGGCTTCTCCGGCCCGACGTGCGGCACGGCGGACCCGTGTACGCCCGATCCGTGCCAGAACGGGGCGACCTGCAGCGCCGGCGCGGGCGGCGCCGAGTGCGCGTGCGCGGCCGGGTTCTGGGGCGACACCTGCGCGAGCACCTGCAACAGGCCGGCGAACTGCGTCGGCGACGTGAGCTGCGCCCAGAGCGACGGCAAGAACCCGAGCTGCACCGCCTGCAAGGACGGCTGGAAGGGGACGACGTGCGCCGACGACGTCGACGAGTGCGCCGACGAGAGCGACGACTGCGCCGAGACGGCGCGCTGCGTGAACACCATCGGCGGCTTCACCTGCGGGTGCCCGATCGGGACGGTCGGCGACGGCACGATCTGCGAGACCTGTGACGCCGGCAAGTGGGGCGCCGACTGCGAGGAGGTCTGCGTCGGCGGGCAGTGCGCGGGCGCCCCGACCTGCGACCCGGTGGACGGGACGAGCCCCGCCTGCGAGGGGTGCCTCGACGGCTTCACGGGGGTGGACTGCGCCACGTCGTGTGAGTCGGGCAGCTGCGCCGCCGCCAAGGTGCGCTGCGACCAGGTCGACCCGACCTCGCGCGAGTGCCTCGAGGGGTGCCTCCCCGGGTGGTACGGCACGGCCTGCGACACGGCGTGCGTGACCGAGCACTGCGCCCTCCCCGACGGCGTCACCGTGGCGTGCGACCAGACGACCGGGGTCCCGGTGAGCTGCCCGGCGTGCGCGGCGGGCTACACCGGCACCAACTGCGAGGACACCTGCACCCAGGGCAACTGCGTCGGGCAGGTGGTGTGCGCCAAGGCGAGCCCGGACCAGGGGCGCCTGTGCCCTGACGGGTGCGTGGACGGCTGGCGTGGCGAGACCTGTCTCGGGGCGTGCCCGCCGCACGCGCACTGCCTCGGGACGACGGCGTGCGACCAGACGACCGGGACGACGACGGCGTGCGCGAGCTGCGAGTCGGGGTACTGGGGGGACACGTGCGGGACGGCCTGCGCGACGCCGCAGCACTGCGTCGGCGCGGTTACGTGCGACAAGGACAGCGGGGTGGCGGACAGCTGCGCGGGGTGCCTGCCCGGGTACTTCGGGACGTCGTGCACCCAGGACTGCGTGATCCCGCACTGCATCGGGACGGCGGTGTGCACGAAGGCGAGCGGCGCGGCGCAGAGCTGCGACGCGTGCGAGGCCGGCTACTGGGGGCCGACGTGCTCGACCGAGTGCGCCCTCATCCCGCACTGCGCGGGCGAGGCGACCTGCGATCAGACGACCGGCGCGGGGTCGACGTGCACCGAGTGCAGCGCGGGGTACTGGGGGCCGACCTGCTCGCAGACGTGCAGCATCGCCGGGTGCGACGGGGCGGTGACCTGCGACCAGGTGACCGGGCAGCCGGTCGCGTGCTCGGTGTGCGCGGCCGGCAAGTGGGGGCCGACCTGCCAGAGCAACTGCATCCGCGGCAACTGCACTGGCGCCGTCACCTGCGATCAGGTGACCGGCGTGAAGCAGACGTGCGAGGGCTGTGAGAACGGCTACTGGGGCGCGGTGTGCACGAGCACCTGCCAGACGGGGCACTGCGAAGGCGCGATCGGCACCTGTGACAAGGCGAGCGGCGTGCCGACCGGCTGTCCGGGCGGCTGCGAGACCGGCTACTGGGGGGCGACCTGCCAGAGCGAGTGCCCGCAGGGGTTCTGCACCGGGACGCCGACGTGTCAGCAGACCGGCGGCGCGCTCGTCTCGTGTACCGGGTGTACGGCGGGGCACTGGGGCACGGCGTGCGCGAGCAGCTGCGACAAGGGCAACTGCACCGGGAGCCCCACCTGCGACAAGGCGAGCGGCGCCCCCATCTCGTGTACCGGCTGCAGCGCCGGGTCCTGGGGGACGACGTGCGCCAACAGCTGCACCCACGACGGGTGTACCGGGACGGTGACCTGCAACCAGACGAGCGGGACGGCGTCGGCGTGCTCGGCGTGTGAGACCGGGCGCTGGGGCACGACCTGCGACAGCTCCTGCGCGCAGGGCAGCTGCACCGGGACCGTGTCGTGCAACAAGAGCAGCGGCATCACGTCGTCGTGCACCGGGTGTCAGACCGGCTTCTGGGGCGGGACGTGCGGCATCGCGTGCGAGCAGGGCAACTGCGCCTCGGCGATGACCTGCGAGCAGGGGACGGGCGTGGCGACGGCGTGTCCGGCGTGCGACGGCGGCTTCTGGGGGACGACCTGCGACAACGACTGCGACCCCGGGCACTGCGCCGGCGACTACACCTGCGCCAAAAGCGACGGCGACCCGCTGACGTGCTCGTCGTGCGAGTCCGGGTGGCTCGGTGCGCTGTGCGACAGCTACGCGGTGCAGAGCTGCCTCGGGTGGCTCGAGAGCGGGGCGACGACGAGCGGCCCGTACACCATCGACCCGGACGGAGCGGGCGGCGCGCTCACGGCGCTCGAGGTGTGGTGTGACATGACCACCCACGACGGGGCGTTCTCGTTCTTCAAGGTCAAGCTCGGCAGCCCCGTGAGCGCGGCGACCGCCGAGGCGATCTGCGCGGACTACGGGATGCAGCTCTTCATCCCGCGCAGCGCGCAGCACCTGGCGTCGGCCTTCGCGGTCGCGACGAGCGACGGCTTCGGGCCCGACGCGACCGCGGAGTACCTGCGCATCCTCGGGATCTACCCCAACGCGGCGGGCGCGGCGTGCGCGAACCAGGCGTTCAACAGCGGCAACACCGGCTGCAACTGGAAGGCGGCGGACGGCGGCGCGTTCTGGGTGTCCAACCGCACCGACATCGGGCAGCCCAACGGCAACAACGACCTGGACGGCTCGATGTCCTACACCTTCGACGCCAACGGGGCCGTCGTGGCCTACGACGACGTGACGGGGGCCGGCTACACCTCGGACCGCTTCATGTGCGACCTCGGCGATCGCGACTTCATCGGTCACAGCTGCCAGGACTGGTACGACGCCGGCTTCCACATCAGCGGGACCTACACCATCGATCCCGACGGCCAGGACGGCGTCCTCGCCCCGTTCTCGGTCTACTGCGACCAGACCACGAGCGGCGGCGGCTGGACCGAGATCACCCCGTGCGTCGCGCTGGCCTCCCTCGGCGGGACGATGACCGCGGTCGAGTCGGCGCCGACGGCCGGGATCGACGCGAGCTGCCGGCCGTTCACCCGCGACCAGGCCGGGGCGCACAGCTACTACTACACCTTCAACTTCCCGCCGGGCTTCAGCGAGTTCTACCTCAACGGCTACCAGGCCCGCTCCAACGCCGGGGCCGGCTACACCTCGGACATGGGCAGCTTCATCATGACCAGCTGGAGCGTGGCGCGGACCACCGGCGGCGAGGGTGACATCGGCTTCGGCAACGGCGACGCGGCCGGCCCGGTCACGAGCTACGCGGCCCAGCTCGCCGGATCCGCCTCCTGCGAGAGCTGCCTGCTCGACTGGCCCGCCGGGACGCAGATCTTCTCGGTCGGCGGGACCGCGACACACTTCCGCATCGGCTGGGGCGAGGGCGGCTCCGAGCACGAGGGCTGGTACCCCTGGTACAGCGGGACCATCCGCGTGCGCTAGTCGTTCCAGGCGCGTCGTCGTGTGCACTGCACAAGACGACGCGCCACACCCCCGCGCCTACGGCCGAAACCCGATGCTGCGATGCACGCCGCGGGAGGTCGGCGGGCCGACCAGGACGCCGCCGAGGGTCATGAACACCTCCTCGGCGTAGTAGCGGTGGCCGGCGACGTTGAGGTGCAGCTCGTCCCACAGGAACGCGTCGAGGGCCGGCTTGTCGAGGGAGCCGTACATGTCGGCCAGCGTCAGCCCGGCGACGTCCCCCATGCGCTCGCGGATGCCCTCGAGCTTCGACGCCAGCAGGGTCGCCGCGAGCTCCTGGTAGTCGCCCAGGTACTGCGCCCAGCGGTCGCTCATGGCGTAGTTCGGGTACACCAGCCAGACGACGTCGGCGTCCGGCGCGGCGGCGCGGACGGCGCCGTAGATGGTCAGGAGGTTCGCCTCGATCGCGACGATGGCCGCGTCGAGGTCGTCGAGCAGCGCCAGCGCGTCCTCGACGCCGAGGACCTCGAAGTCGCTCGCGAGGTTCATCAGGTCGTTGCCGCCGAGGGAGAACACCACGACGTCGGCGTCCGCGAGGTGGGGGGCGAGCCTGTTCACGTAGTTGGAGCCGCCCGGCAGCCACTCGCTCGACTGCGACCCGGGGATGGCGACGTTGGACAGGGTCACCGTCACGAACGGCGCGAGCAGCGTCTCCAGCTGCTCCGGGAACCACGGCGCGGGGCCGTAGGCCGGGACGCTGTCGCCGAACGCGACCAGCTTCACCGCGCCGTCGGCGACCGCCCGGGGCAGCCGCCGCCCGAGGTTGTGCGAGGTCGTCTCGCCGTCGACCGCCACGTCGAGCAGGTACGCGCCCGCGGGGAGGTCGAGGAAGCCGTAGCGGCCGGGCCCGCAGTCGCGCGCCGCCGTCACGCCGCCGTCCGGGCGCGTGATGCTGACCGCCTCACCGCTCAGCGGCAGGTCGTCGGACCCGAGCGGCTGGTCGTACCAGCTGTTGGAGGCGCCGTTGCCGTCCTCGTAGAGGTAGACGGTGACGGCCTCCTCGGGGCAGCTCGGCGGCGGCCCGGTGTCGACGGGGGCGACGCTGTCCGCCGCGGCGTCGGCGGGGGCGGAGGTGTCGCTCGGGGCGTCGGTGTCCCCGGTCACCTCGGCGTCGCTCGCGACGGTGTCGACGGCGTCGGCGCTCACGTCGGCGCTCACGTCGGCGCTCACGTCCGCGACCGCGTCCACGGTCCCCGTCGCGCCCGTGTCATCACAGGCCCCGAGCGCGAGGCCCAGGGACACAAACAGGATGATGGCTCGTCTCATCGCGCACCCCCTCCGCTTCGGCGGGCCCATGATGGCGACGTCGCCCCCCCGTGGAAAGCGTTCTCTGCGTCCGACGTGAGTGAAGCTCACTTCGGCCCGCGGTCACCGCCCCGTTCGCGGCGTTCGCGGCGGTCGCGGCGTTCGCGCCGGGGCCGCGCGCACGAGCCGCGCCGTCCCTGCCTCGTCGCGCGCGCTGGCGCGGGTCATCAGCACCACGGCGTCCCCGCGCCCGCCGCCCACGGAGGTCCCCGCGGGGAGCCCGGCGACCCGGGTCCCGTCGCGCAGGTAGACGACCTGGGCGCCGTCATCGAAGCCGCTGACGGCGCCGGGCGCGTAGCCCCACGAGCCGCTCCGAGGTCCCGCGACCTCGCCGCTGACCGCGCCGCGCGCGTCGAGCCTCCGTACCCGCCCGCTCCACGCGATCGCCAGCCCGTCGCCGTCCCGAAACACCTGACCGCCGGCCGGGATCTCGATCACGCGCACCCTCCCGCCGGGGGTCGCGACGGCCACCGGCATGGGCTCGTCGCCGGTGTAGACCCGCGGGCTGTCGCGTCCGCCGAGCACCAGCACGCGCTGCGCCCCGCCCGCGGGCGCCCGCCAGCGCTCGGCGCCGGTCACGAGGTCGCGGCACGTCACGACGTCGTCGGCGAGGACGACCATCGCCGAGCCGTCCCCGAGCAGGTCGCCGTTGAACGGCGAGTCCTCGCCCTTGGCGGCCACCTTCCACACCAGGGCGCCGGTCTTCGCGTCGACCGCCCCCGCCGCGCGGGTGGACTCGCTGAGGACCCAGGCCCGGCCGTGGTCCTGAGTGATCCCGCCGGCCGTCAGGCCGCTCGCGACGAGCTCCGAGGTCCGCCACCGCGCGTCCCCGGTCGTCGGGTCCACCGCCGCGAGCACCGCCGGCGCGGTGAACATGCCGTGCCGGCCCCCCCGATCGCCCTCGACCGCGACGACGGCCAGCCCGTCGGCGCGCCCGAACAGCCAACGCGCCGATTGGAGGTAGTGGGTCGTGTGCGGCCGGCCGAGGTCCTCGTACAGGTGGATCTCGGTCGCCCTCAGGAGCGGGCCGAGCTCGACCGGGGCGAGGCCGAAGAGCCACAGCCCGATGTCGCACGACGCCGCGCCCTGCGGGCCGTCCACCATCAGGGCGCACTCGCGCCGGTTGTGCAGGATCTCGCCCCGGCTCAGCACGCGGCCGGTCTTCGGCGCGAGCTCGATCAGCGTCGGCCCGGCCCACAAGAACAGCCGACCGTCCACGACGACGAGGGTGTGATAGCCGTTCGCCTCGGCCTGGACCTCGCGGCGCCAGCGCCGCTCGCCCGTCGCCAGGTCCACCGCGACCAGGTGGCACAGGTCCGCCTCGAGGGCCACGGCCAGGTCCCCGACCAGCTCGACCTGCCACGCTCGCCCCTCCCACAGCGCAGGCGGGAGCTGGGTCTCCGCCGTCGCGAGGGGAGGGTCGGCGGCCGCCGCGGCGGGCGCCGCCGCGGCCAGGACGAGGAGCGCGAGCAGGAGGCGAGCCATGCCCCGAGCCTACCCCGCTCGCCCGCCCCGAGTTGTCGCTTTCTTGTGATTTCGGCGCGCGCTGGAGAGCCCCGCCGACGGACCGTGATGGTTCCGGGGCGGGCTCTCCGGCGGGGTCGGTCAGTTCGCGGCGGGCGCGAGCTGGCCGTCGTCGATCCACTGCTGGATCGCGTCCTGCTGCGCCTGGGTCAGGCAGGCGGCGTTGCCCGCGTCGGTCGTCGGGTCGCCGGTGCAGCCCGCGCCCTTGGGCATGTCCCCGGCCTGGATGCGCACGATGCTGCATCCGCCCTTGGTCAGGCCCGAGCACTTGGCGATCGCCGCCGACTTCTGCGAGTCGATGTAGGCCGCGCCGATGTCGGCCGCGCCCATGTTGTGGCCGCCGGAGCCGCCGCCGGTGTGGCAGCCTCCGCACTTGGCCATGAAGACCGCGTGGGGGCCGTCGAAGGGGGCTCCCGCCTGGACGGTGTCGACCGCGGTGTCCTCGGCGACCGCGGTGTCCTCGGCGACCGCGGTGTCCTCGGCGACCGCGGTGTCCTCGGCGACCGCCGTGTCCTCGGCGCCCGTGTCCTGGCCCACCGCGGTGTCGGCGAGCACGTCGCCCGCGCCGGTGTCGGCGCCGCTCGTGTCGCTGACGGCCGCGTCCGTCCCGTCGCTCCCGCTGTCACCGCAGCCCGTCGCCATCGCTCCCGCGAGCGCGAGCCCCACGACCATCCCCATCACCGACCATCGTCGCGTCGTCATCGTCGTCTCCTGCTGGATATATGGGGCCATGCCGTCGCGCGGTCCTCCGCGCGACGCTGGCGCTGTCCTCGACCCCCGCGGCGGCGCCGGTGCCGCCGCGGGTCTCTCGTCACTGCGCCGGAGCGAGCGTCCCGTCGTTCAACGTCTGGGTGGCGCCGCGCGCGCGCACCGCGCCCGACTTGGGATCCCACGTCGCCATGCACTCTCCGAATGACTGGAGTGGCCAAGCTAACAAATCCTCCGAAGGCATGAAAGGCCAAATCTGTCACTTTATGACCCGCTTGGCCACCGCCTCGCCCGGAGGCCGCACCCAGAAACGGGTTGAACTTGATTCACGCTGGCCTCGGAGCCATCCTGAGCCACGCACGAACCGCAGGAGGCGTCATGGTCCGTCGAGCCACAGTCCTCGCACTCGGTCTCCTTCTCTCGAGCGGCGGCGTCGCGCAGGCCAACCCCATCGCCTCGCAGATCCTCCGCGCGCGCCAGGTGCCGGAGACCCGCCACGTCCAGCTCACCTATGGCCACGACTCCTCCGCGGGCGGCACCCTCGACACGCCCACCGCCGTCGCGCGGGACGGCGCCTCGGTCGACGTGACCTGGGTCACCCTCAGCGGCGGCTACACCGCCAACACCGGCAGCGGCCTGACCAGCGTCGACGCCACCCAGGCCTGCGACTGCGACGTCCCGGTCGGCGTCCACGACTACCTGGTGACGGTCTCCGCGATGAGCGGTCAGATCCCGGTGAACGTCACCGTCGTCGCCGGCCTCGCCGCCGCCCCGCGCCGGGACCTCGACGCCACCGACGGCGACGACGCCGACGTCTTCCCCTGGGACATCCCCGAGCCGACCGGGATCCAGGGCCTCGACTGCGTCACCGTGTGCGGCGGCGGGACGGCCGAGCCCGTCGTCGAGCCCCTCGAGGACGCGGGCCCGACCGCGGACACCGCGGACACCGCCGACGGCGGCGGTGTCGCCGGGACCGTCGAGACCGACGCCGGCGGCGGCGGCGGCTGCTCCACCTCCCAGGGCGGGCTGGCGCTCCTGCTGACCCTGCTCAGCCTCGGCCTCCTCGCGGTCACCTGGCGGCGCACGCGAGCTTGAAGCGCCGGCTGCTCTCCGCCGCGGCGCCGCTGCTCGCGCTCGCGCTCCTCGACCCCTGCGCGGGCGGCGCCGACGTCAGCGACCCGCCGCCCAGGCTGATCTCCGCATCCCCCGCCGCGAGCGACGCGGTGCGCGTGCAGGTCCGCTGGGATCCGGCCACCGGGCGCGGCGACGTCATCCACCACCTCGCCGGCGGGGATCTGCTGCGGACCTGCTTTCAGTGCACCTACGCCGGCTACACGGGCGGGCTCGCCATCGGGTCCGAGGGCGGCTCCGGGATGGCGCTCTACCCCCGGCGCCCGACCCGCGGCTACCGCGAGATCAACGTCTGGTGCGCCCAGGACGAGTCGATCTGGGACCGCGACGACGCCGTCGAGTACTCCTGGGGGTGGTCGGAGAACTTCGGCCGCGGCGACGACGGCCGGCGGCTCGAGTACGAGGGCGGCCAGATCCTCGAGGCCGGCCCGGCGCGCGTGGCCCTGCGCACCGTGAACGCCGGTGGCTGCTACCGGGTGACCCGCGTGGCCACCACCCGCGCCGGGGCGCGCTGGTGGGTGCTCGCGACCCGCGTCACCAACCGCTGCCCGCACCCGGTGCGCTTCGACTTCTACTCCGGCGAGGACCCGTGGATCGGGCGCTACCGCTCGTCGGACGGCGACGTCGGCTGGACGCCGTCGGGGCTCGTCCGCCACGAGGCCGCCTTCGCCCCGGGAGAGCTGGAGGCGGGCGGCCTCTACGACCTCGGCAACAGCGCCCTCGGCCAGACCGAGGGGACGTTCTCGAACCAGGCCAACGCCTACGTCCTCGACCCGGCGGCGCCGCTGCCCGACGTGGCGCTGTTCGCCAACGCCTTCGCCCACGACCCCGCCGACGTCGACCCCGCGCGCCCCCTCGACAACCAGAGCCTGACCGCGCTCAACCTCGGCTGGCGCGACCGCGTCCTGGCGCCGGGTGAGGGGCTGACGGTCGCGTTCGCGATGGGCATGGCCGAGACCGGCGAGCCAGGCGCCACCCCGCGCCCGCCGACCCTCGACGACGCCGACTGGTCGATCTGGCGGGCTCACCTCCCGACCGGCCCGCGCGCCGCGGAGGGGGACGCCGTGCGCTTCGCCGCCGAGCGCGTCGAGCTCGACCTCGACGCCGCCGAGCTGCGCGTGGACGGCCTCTACACCGTGCGCAACCCCGGCGCCGCCGCCGCCACGCTGGTGATCCGCTACCCGATCCTGGTCGCCCCCGACCGCCCCGCCCCGACGGTCGTCGACGTCGACGGGCGCCCGCTGACCCCCGCCCCCGACGCCCCCGACGGGGACGCCCCGGCGACGGTCTCGGTGCGCTTCCCCGTCCCCGTGCCCGCCCACGGCATCGCGCGCTTCCGCGTCCGCTACACCCAGCCGCATCGCGCCCGCACGGCGGCCTACCTGGTCACCTCGGCGCGCACCTGGCCGACGCCGCTCGAGCGCGCCGTGTTCGTGGTCCGCCACCCCGCCACCCTCGGCGACGTGCAGCTGTCCTACGCGGGCGGGAGCGTCCGACGGCAGGGCGACGCGATCGTCCACACCGTCGCGCGGCGCGACTTCCGCCCGGCCGAGGAGCTGGTCGTCCACTGGTGACGCGCTGCGCGCGACCCGCCCGGACCGCGGTGCGGCAGCTGCGCCGCGCCCACCCGGGGGCCCTGTGCGACGCCACGCCAGGGGGCCTGACGCGGCGCGTCGGGCGCGAGTGTCCAGGATCTTGGGCACCGAGTCCGCAATAGTGGCCGCCGTAATCGCGTAAGTGTTCGTTATCGCGAGTGTTGCGTGGTGGCGCGGCGCTTGCTCAAGACCTCCCCGCCAGACCGGCCCAGCGCGGACGCAGCGGTGAGCGACCTCCGACCGGGGGGAGCCCGACCGCTCGGGTCACCGATGCCCGCGCGCCGGTCGGCTTCCCCTTCCCCCACGAGGTCCCCATGCGACACACCCTCATGACGTTCGTGTTGGCCACGCTGCCCTTCGCCGCGTTGGCGCCGACCGCGGCCCAGGCGCAGTCGTGCCCGGCCAGCGCCCCGGGCCACTGCTCGAACTGCGGCGGCTACTGCTGCCCGAACTCTCACCCCTACTGCACCGCGGACTGTCAGTGCAGCGCCAGCGCGACCTCCTGTCCCAGCTCGGCCCCGCTGCACTGCACCAACAACGGCGGCTACTGCTGCCCGACCTCGCACCCCTACTGCTCCAGCGACGGCAGCTGCTCGGCGTCCAGCGGCGGCGGCGGCGGCGGCGGCGGCGGCGGCGGCGGCGGCTGTGACGCCGGGACCTATCAGTGCGGCTCGAGCTGGTGCGTGCCGAACGGCGCGGTGTGCTGCGCCAGCGTCGGTCACCCGGAGTCCAACTGCCCGGGCGGGACGGTGTGTACGACCGACGGGCGCTGCGAGAGCAGCGGCGGCGGCGGCGGCGGCGGCGGCGGCGGCGGCGGCGGTGACGGCGGGAGCTGCGCGCCCGGCTCCTTCGCGTGCGGTGACAGCTGGTGCACGCCGAACGGTGGCGTGTGCTGCGCGAACGTCGGGCACCCCGATCAATACTGCCCCGGCGGCACGGTCTGCACGGCGGACGGGCGCTGCCAGAGCGGCAGCGGCGGTGGCGCCTCCGGTGGGGCCGGCGGCTGCAGCGACAGCTGCGACTACGCGGGCGACGGCGAGTGCGACGACGGCGGGGCCGGCGCCAGCTGGTCGGTCTGCGCCTACGGCACGGACTGCTCCGACTGCGGGACCCGCTCCGGCTCGAGCTCGGGTGGCTCGAGCTCGGGTGGCTCGAGCTCGGGTGGCTCGAGCTCGGGTGGCTCGAGCTCGGGTGGCGCGGGCCTCGTCGACGACGGCGGCTGCGGCGCCGCCGGGACCTCCCCGGCCGGCTGGCTCTGGCCCCTCCTCGCCCTCGGCCTGGTGGTGGCGTGGCGCCGCCGTCACGCCGGCCCGTCCGACCGCTCCGCGCTCGGTTGAGCCTCGCCCCCTCTCTCTCTCAGCGACATCCCAAGACATCGAAGGAGACCCCATGAACACGCTCCCCCGCACCTCGTCCGCCCTCACCGCGGCGGCCTGCTGCGCCGCCCTCTTCGCCGGCCCGAGCGCCTACGCCGCCCCCGACCCCGGGGCGCCGCCCGCCCTCGCGGCGAACGACCCCGGGCTCGGCGGCCCGGCCCTCGGGGCGGGCGCCGACACCCCCACGACCGTCCCCCAGCGCGACCGCGTCGAGGTCGAGGGCCGCGACGGCGGCGTCGGCCTCGAGGTCTCCGGGCGCCTCGAGAACTCGGAGCTCAAGCGCAAGGCGTGGCTCGCGCGCGGCGGCGGCATCATGTCCTTCGCCATGGACGCCGGCCTCACGGTCACGAGCTTCGACACCGGCGGCGTCTCCTCGAGCGGCTTCGGCTTCGGCCTCGGCGGCGAGGTGACCAGCCTCGACATGACCCCGCCGGTCCCGGGCGAGCGCGACACCTGGTCGGCCTTCCGCTTCGGGACCAGCTTCCACCTGTCCTTCATGAGCGTCTCGACGGACATCTCGGTCATGGGCTACGACGACTCGAGCTCCTACGACTCCACCCAGCTCGAGATCGGCCTCCCCATCGGCTGGCTGTGGGGGCTCGGGGGCTTCGCCGACGACAACGTCTGGCGCGGGGTCGTGCTCGGCCTCGACCTCAAGCCGTCGCTGACGATGAGCTTCGACGACAACGGCGACAGCGACCCGTCGTTCAACCCCCTCGGCTTCGCGTTCAACATCGACTTCGCGAGCTTCGAGGAGAAGATGGGCGAGGTCGCCCGCGAGGCCCAGTACCGCCTGAGCCTCTTCTTCCTGCCGCCCATCGGCGACTTCCTGATGCTGACCGCCAACTTCGGCGTGGTCTGGTACTGATCGTGGCGCGGCACACCACCACGATCGGCCGCGGCCTGCTCGCCGCCTGCTTCGCCCTCGCCGCCTGCGCCGGCGGGATGCACCAGCGCGTCGACGTCGACAGCGAGGACCCCGGCGTGGAGACCGGCAGCAAGGACCTGCGCGCGGTCGCCGACAAGATGGTCCGCTCGCTCGTCGGGCTCCCCGAGCTCGACGGGCGGGCGGCGCCCCCGCGGGTCGCCATCCTGCGCGTCGACAACCGCACCAAGGAGCTCCTCGACACCCGGCTCTTCACGACGAAGATGCGCACCCAGCTCGTGATGCACGCGCGCGGTCGCATCCGCTTCGTCGACCGCAGCGACATCGCGAGCGCCGCCATCGGCGCCGAGCGCGACGCCAAGCGCGCCGGCGAGGTCTCGGCCGCCGCCGTCAAGCAGCTCGCGGGCGTCGACTACTTCCTCACCGGCGAGCTCGCCTCGATCGACCGCACCCGCGGGGACCGACGCAGCAACTACACCCGCTACGCCTTCCGCCTCGTCGACGCCGAGTCCTCCGACATCGTCTGGGAGGACGAGTACGAGGTGAAGAAGGTCGCCGTGCAGGGGGCGTGGGACCGATGAACCGGCTCCCTGACGGCGCGGTCGTCGCCGGCCGCTTCACCCTCGTGCGCCACCTCGGCGAGGGCGGTATGGGCCAGGTGTACGAGGCCATCGACGCCGTGGACGGCGGTGAGGTCGCCCTCAAGATCGTCCACCGCGCCGTCAGCGCCGACGCCAAGGCGATCTCCCGCTTCGAGCGGGAGATCGCCGCCTGCCGCCAGCTCACCCACCCCAACACCGTCCGCTTCGTCGACAGCTGCGTCCTCGACGGGGGCGAGCTGGCCCTCGCGATGGAGCTCGTGCGCGGGGTCGGCTTCGACCAGCTCCTCGCCGAGCCGCGTGGCCCCTCGCGGCGCCGCCGCGACCTCGCGGTGGTGCTCGACGCCGCCCGCTCCCTGGTCGAGGCCCACGACCGCGGCATCGTCCACCGCGACCTCAAGCCGGGCAACATCATCGCCCAGCCCCTCGCCGACGGCGGCCACCGCGGGCGCCTGCTGGACTTCGGGCTGGCGCTGTTCGCCGCGGGCGAGCACGCCGAGCGCCTCACGACCGCCGGCAAGGTCGTCGGGACCCCGGCCTACATGGCCCCCGAGCAGGTCCGCGGCGGCGCCATCGGCCCCTGGACCGACGTGTGGGCCCTCGGGGTGATGCTCCACGAGGCCGTCGCCGGGGTCCGCCCCTTCCGCGGCGCCGACCTCGGCGCCCTGCTGCGCGAGATCCTCGCCGCCAGCGCGCCGCCCCTGCCCGACGACCTCGTGCCCGCCGACGTGCGGCGCATCGCGACCCGCTGCCTCTCGCTGGTGCCGGCGCGCCGCCCGACCGCCGACGAGGTCGCGCGGGCCCTCACCCCCGTCGTCGGCGCCACCGAGGCGTCGCGCTGGGACGCGGTCACGGCCGCGGACCTCGACGCGTCCTCGGCCGCCGAGGCGCCCGCTCCCGCCGCCGAGCGCACCACCCTGGCCATCGCCCCGGGCACGGTCGTCTCGGCGCGCTACGAGGTCGAGGCCCTGCTTGCCCAGGGGGGGAACGGGGCCGTCTACCGGGCGCGCAGCCGCGCGACCGGCGGGCAGGTGGCGCTCAAGGCGCTCGCCCCTGGCCGGCCGCGACGACGCCGCGGCCGTCGACCGCCTGCGCCTCGAGGTGCGCACCCTCGCCCAGCTGTCTCACCCCAACACCGTCCGGGTCTACGACTGCGGCCACACCGAGAGCGGCGCGCTCTACGTCGTGATGGAGCTGCTCAGCGGGCGTGACCTCGCCCACTGGATCGCCGCCGACGCCCCCTTCGCGAGCGAGCGCGCGGTCTCGATCGCGCTCCAGATCACCTCGGCCCTCGAGGAGGCCCACCGCTACGGGGTCGTCCACCGCGACCTCAAGCCCGCCAACGTCGTCCTCGTCGGCGACGGCGAGCGCGGCGCCGACGTCGTCAAGCTCATCGACTTCGGGATCGCCAAGCACCTCGGCCAGTCCCAGGCCCTCACCGCCGACGGCACCGCGCTGGGGACCCCGGCCTACATGGCCCCCGAGCAGATCGTGCGCCGCCCGGGCTGGGAGCTCAGCCCCGCGACCGACCTCTACGCCCTCGGGCTCATCCTCTACGAGATGCTCGCGGGTCGCCGCCCCTTCGACGGCGACAGCCCGATGGCGCTCATGTACCAGCACCTCGAGGAGCCGCCGCCGCCCCTGGCCGCCCTGCGCCCCGATCTGCCGGCCGCCCTCACCGCGCTGGTGGCCGACCTCCTCGAGAAGGACCCGCGCGCGCGTCCCGCCGACGCCCGCGCCGTCCGGGACCGCCTGGCGGCCCTGTCACAGCCCCAGCGGGTCGCCGGTCC
>PHBI01000187.1 GCA_002841945.1 Deltaproteobacteria bacterium HGW-Deltaproteobacteria-14 | reverse complement strand
GAGGGCGAGGCGGGCGGCGTCGCGCACGGTCGCGGCGTCGTGGCCGAGGAGGTGCGCGATGCTGCTGAGCGCGCCGTCGTCGGGGACCGCGGCGAAGTAGGCGAGGGCGCCCTCGAGCTCCTGCAGGTTCAGCGAGGCGAGCAGCGCCCGGGCGACCGGGCGCGCCTCCGCCCCGGCGGCGATGAGCTGTCGGGTCGCGCTGTCGGGGCGGCGAGCGAGGGCGAGGGCGGCGCGCGCGACGTCGCTCGGGGCGCCGGCGAGGGGCACGCCGCCAGAGGTCTGGTCGGGCTCGGCTCCGGGGCCCGTCGGCCCCCGGTCGGGCGCCGCGGGAGCGGCCGGCGCCGTCGCGGCTTGGGGGCGTGCGCTGGGCTTCTTGCCGCACCCGCCGAGGGGCGCGAGGCCCGCGAGCGCGAGGAGGCTGCCGAGGAGGATCTTGTTGAGCATCGGATCGCCGGGGTCTGGAGGGCGGCGCTCTGCGCTGCGTCGTGAGGCCGGAGCGGCGGGAGCATACCCGATGCCCGGACCGCGAGGTATTGAAAACCCGGCGCCCGGCATTAGGTTTCCGCTCCTTCGCTGGCGTGGCCAGGAGCCTCCATGCAGAGCCCTTCCGATCGTGTCCTCCGCGCCGTCACCGAGGACGGGTCCTTTCGCGTCATCTCCGCGCGCACGACCGAGATGGTGCGGGAGGGCGCCCGAATCCACGGCGTGACTGGGCCGGAGGCGCGGCTCTTCGGCGAGCTGCTGACCGCCGCGGTGCTCATCCGCGAGACGATGTCCCCGGGGCACCGGGTGCAGGTCGCGATAGGCGGGGCCGAGGGCGGGAGCATGGTCGCCGACAGCCACCCGGACGACGGCCTGACCCGCGGGCTGGTCTCCCGCGGCGCGCAGGTCGAGCGGGTCAGGCTCGGGCCGAGCTCGCTGGTGAAGGTCGTGCGCACCCTGGCCCGCGGCCTCCACCAGAGCGTCGTCGAGGCCGGATCCGACGGCGTCTCGGGCGCCATGATGAGCTACCTCCAGGCCTCCGAGCAGGTCACGGCGACCCTCGGCGTGGCGACCGTGATGGACGGCGACCGCGTCGTCGCCAGCGGTGGCTACGTCGTCCAGCTCCTGCCCGAGTGTCAGCAGGGGCCGCTGATGGTGATGACCGAGCGCCTCGCCGACTTCGCCTCCCTCGACGACTTCGTGGTGCGCCACGACGCCGACGCGGGCTCGCTGCTCGGCGAGCTCCTGTTCGGCTTCCACCACGAGCGCCTGTCCGACGAGCCGCTGGTCTACGGCTGCATCTGCAGCGCCGAGCGGGCGCTCGGGGCCATCTCGACCCTCGGCGCCGAGGAGCTGCACGAGGCCGCGAGCGCGGGGGAGGCGCTCGAGCTGACCTGCGAGTACTGCAACCACCTCTGGAGCATCCCGCCGGAGCAGATCCGGACTCTGCTCACCGTGCACTGAACGCGCGCTAGCGGCGCGTCGCTGTGCGCACCGCGGTGTGCGGTTGCGCGAGGATTCACGAAGCGGCTACCCTGGGGGAACTCAGGGAGGGCGCTTGGGGATCGGGGTGCGAGCGGCGCTGTGGGGCGTGTTGGCTGCGACCTGCCTGACCGCGGCCGGAGACGCGCACGCGGTCAGCTTTCGCGTCCAGGCCGAGACCGTCGGCGACGCCTACCAGCTCGTCACCAGCTCCAACCTGTTGCTCAACCGGCGCCGCCTGCATCAGTACCTGGGGCTTCAGGCGAGCGATCTGTTGAGCGACGGTGAGTACGCGCTGAACGCCGCGGTGATGTTCCGCTTCGACGCCGACTTCGGCCTCACCGACGAGGACACCGAGGGCGTCACCCCCTCTCGCCGTCAGCGGCTCTCGGTCCAGTACGCGTGGGTCGACGGGCGTGACGTCGCCGGGTTCATCGACCTCCGCCTCGGGCGTCAGCTGCACGCCGACGCCCTCGACTACCTGATGCTCGACGGGCTCGTCATCCGCTTCGCTACGCCGTGGTTCTTCGCGGTCGAGCTGCAGGCCGGGCTCGAGGTGAAGGACGGCATGGCCGGCGTCAACGCGTCGAGCTACGAGCTCGACGGCGTGCGCATCATCGAGGCGGCCGACGGCGACGACACGCCGACCGTGGTGATCGGCGCGGCGCTCGTCACCCGTGATCTGACCTACACTCGGGCGCGGGTCGGCTACCGGCGCCTCTTCTCCGACGGCGAGGTCGACTCCGAGAAGGTGGGTGGGTCCTTCTATCAGCGGGTCGTGGAGGGGCTGCACCTCAACGCGCTGGCCAGCTGGGACCTCTACAACGGCCGCTTCGATCGCGTGCAGGCGGGGCTCCGCTGGCAGGTCACCGACTTCTTCGACGTCGAGGGGGAGTACGTGCGCCTGCTCCCGAGCTTCGACGCCGACAGCATCTTCAACATCTTCAGCGCGTTCCCGCTCAACGACGGCAACCTCCGGCTGCGCCTCCACCCGTCGGACAAGGACCGGCTGTACGTCGGCGGGATGCTGCGCTTGTTCGGCAACGAGGGCTACACCGACGGGGTCCTGGCCGGCGACGTCGACACCGTGGTGCAGGCCTACGGCGCGATGGCGGGCTATTTTCGACGCTTCGACAAGGACGCTACGCTGCACCTCGACCTCAGCTGGGAGAGCGGCTACGGCGGCGACCGTGTCCTGGGGGACGTCGGCGCGAGCTATGCGCTGGTCGCCGGCGAGTGGGTGATCGACGGGCGCCTGACCGCCGTGTCGTTCGAAGACGGGCTGCAGACGAAGCTGAGCGGCTTCAGCTTTGGCTATCAGCTCGGCGGGCGCTACCTCGTCGACCGGAGGGCGGCGGTGTCGGTCCTGGTCGAGCACAACTTCAGCCGGCTCCAGTCGAGCAACCTCCGGGTCTACGCCGTCGTCGACCTGGACTTCTGGCTGTGATGGGGGGCGGACGCGACATGGGGCCGAGGCACGACAGCGGCGCGGATGAGGGGCGCCAGCGGCGGAACGCGGCGCTCGTCGCGGCGCTGCTCGGCGGGCTCGCGTTGGTGGCCGTGGGCTCGGCCTGGGTCGGCGCGCGCGCCGGGGAGCCTGCGCCGCTCAAGGTCGACGAGGCGACGACGAAGGTGAACCTCGGCGACCCCATGACGACCGAGGGGCAGGAGCGCCGCCGCGCGCTGTCCTTCGGGCGCCAGCACACCCCGAGCCCGCTCATCATCCCGGACCAGGAGATCCCGCTGCGCTTCAGCCACCGGGTCCACCTGGCCGAGGTGAAGATGAAGTGCACCAGCTGCCACCGGTCGGTGCTCCAGAGCGTGCGCTCGCAGGACGTGAACCTGCCGAAGGAGTCGGTCTGCTTCGACTGCCACGACATCGAGGCCCCCGACGCCCCCCCCAAGGCGGCGTGCGAGACGTGCCACCCGGGCTACGTCCCGGTGTGGCGCGACGGGGCCGACAAGACGAGCACGCGGCAGGTGACCGTCCACCCGCCGGCGGTTCGCTTCCCGGCCCCGCGGGTGAAGTTCAACCACAAGCTCCACCTCGACCGAGGGGTCGGCTGCCAGCGCTGCCACGGCGACATGGCGCAGCACGACCTCGCGACCCGCGAGAACGCCCTGCCGGTGATGGGGACGTGCCTCGGCTGCCACGACGGCAAGCAGGCGCCGGGCGCCTGCACGACCTGCCACGAGGCCGCGCCCGACGGGCGGGTCCAGACCGACCTGGCGGACGGGCGCCTCGCGCCTGCGGGCTGGTACCACGAGGACGCGCACGACGACGACTGGCTCCGGACCCACCGGCTCGCGGCGTCTCTGAGCGACGGATATTGTGCAGCGTGCCATACGCAGAACGAGTGTGCGGATTGTCATAGCGGCGTGAAAAAGCTGCTGAAAGTCCATCCGAACAACTGGGTCCTGACGCATCCCGTTGCGGCGCGAAAAGACATGCCGGACTGCTCGAGCTGCCACCGCAGCCAGACCTTCTGCGTGGACTGTCACCAGCTCACGAAGGTCTCGCCGGAGGCGCCGAACCAACCACCCCATGCGGTGCGCTTTCACCCCGAGGGGTGGGTCGAGGGGCTGGGGCGGCGGGGCGCGAACCACCACGCCTTCGAGGCGCAGCGCAACATCCGCTCGTGCGCGAGCTGTCACACCGAGCAGACGTGCACCCAGTGCCACTCGACGCTGACCCTCGGGGTCAACCCGCACCCGCCGGGCTTCGTCGGCTCGGGGGCGTGCGACCGGATGCTGAGCAAGAACGCGCGGGTGTGCGTCAAATGCCACCAGCCGACGTCGGCGGCGCTGCGCTGCCGCTGAGGTGCCGCTAGCCTCAATGCTGGTCACTTAAGCGTAACCCGTTAATCCGATGGGGGATAGTTGCCGCGGAGGGCACGGAGAACACGGAGGGCGCCTCGGTAAGGCCCCAGGGTCTCAGCGGCGCGCAGGGGTTCTTCTCCGTGTCCTCAGTGGTGAAAAACGGGGCGCTTGGACACGCCGGGGCTCTCAACCGCGCGGTGCTGCGCTTAAGTGACCAGCATTGCCGCTAGCCTCGGGCGGCGCCGCTGCGGAGCTCGATGATGTCGGCCTGGTAGAGGCGCTCGAAGAGCGCGAGGGCGTCGCGCATGGTGGCGGCGTCGAGGCGGCCCTGGTGGACCTGCCAGGTGATGACGCCGACGGAGGCGCGGCCGTCGACGGCCTGGAGCCAGGGCAAGAGCTTCTCGACCGGGCCGGTGACGCGGACCGGGACCTGGAGCGCGCGGTTCTCGAGCGCGAGCTGGTCGCCGTCGACGGTCGCCGAGAGGTGGGGTGAACGCACCGGGACGGCGTCGACCATACCCGGGCCGCTGAACAGCTCGGCGGCGGTGGGGCGGTTGGGGTGGGTGAGGACGAAGCTGTGGGTGATGAGGCGGCCGTGAAAGAGCTCCATCGCCGCGGCGCGTTCCCACGGGCCGGCCTGGGCGATGGCGTGCTCTCCCAGGGCGCCGAGCGGGGAGACTGCGGGCTCGTAGACCGCGTTGCCGAGCCAGCGGTGCAGCGCGAGCCCGGCGCTGTCAACCAGCTCGCGGACGTCGTGGACGGTGTAGGCGCGGTCGCGCGGGTGGAGCAGCATGTCGGCGACCTCCTCGATGGGGAGGTCGGGGCGCTCGCCCCAGGGCAGCATGGCGAGGGGGTGGCGGTCGGGGAGGTGCTTGACGAGCGCCTGCATGAAGGGTGCGCCGCCGTTGTTGGCGTCGAGGCCGAGGCGCTTCGCGAGGTCCTGGAGCATGTAGACGCCGGTGCGTCCGTAGCGCGCGTAGACCATGGCCGAGATGGCGCCCTGGGGACGGGTGACGGCGGCCAGCGCGCGCAGGCCGGCGCTGGGGTCGGCGAGGTGGTGGAGGACGCCGTGGCAGTGGACGAGATCGAAGTCCTGTCCGAGGGTCGCGACCTCCTCGAGGGGCATCCGGTGGAAGCTCACGTGGTCGAGGCCGTAGCGGGCGCACTGGTCGTGGCTGGCGGCGATGGAGGCCGCCGAGAGGTCGACGCCGACGATGCGGGCGCGGGGCATGCGGGCGGCGAGCATCGGGACGACGCGGGTGCCGCAGCCGGCGACGAGGATGTCGAGGGTGTCGCGCGGGGCCTGCTCGGGGAAGTGGAGCGCCCAGGAGTCGCGCGGGTTGAACGTCGGGAGCTTGTCGCCGGCGATATAGGGCGCGAGGTCCGCGATCGGCGGCGGGTAGGGGAAGTCGTCGTACAGCGCGGCGACGGCGCGGTCGGCGTTCGGCGCCTCGGCCTCGGCTTCGGGGAACGCGGGGAGCTCGAGCGCGGCAGCAGACGGAGACATGGCGACCTCTCGCTTCGGGGCACGAGGGGTTACGGGACTCCTCCCGCCGGGCTTGAGTACGGGGCCCGTCTTACGCAACCGCGATACGGCTACCTCGATGATCTTACAACAAATTGGACGCGTGGTTACTGCACTGCATCAAGGCCGCCACCGTCGGCGAAGCCGACACACTCCCCCGCGCGAGCGGGGGCGGCCGCAGGCCGATGGGGGAGTCCTGCCACCGCACTGCGTCGACCTCGAGCCTACCCCCAGACGGGGCGGAGGGGCGTGCACAGCATAAAGACAGACCCCGTCGGCGAAGCCGACACACTCCCCCGCGCGAGCGGGGGCGGCCGCAGGCCGATGGGGGAAGCGAGCGCAGGGGCGCCTGGAACGTCTCGCGCAGAGGGTTCCCGCCGCGGGCCGAGCGAAGCGAGGGCCGCGGTGGGATGCGCGAGTCGTTCCACCGAGGCGCCCCGTAGCGAGCGCATCCGATCGTCCGCAGGGGCGCCTGGAACGTCTCGCGCAGAGGGTTCCCGCCGCGGGGCGAGCTTGCGAGCTCCGCGGTGGGATGCGCGAGTCGTTCCACGGAGGCGCCCTGTAGCGAGCGCATTCGATCGACCGCTATTTGATCGACTCGTAGACGAGCTCCGCGATGTCGCGCGACTTCATCGGGACGTCCTTCGCGGCGATCGCGTCTTCCATCATCATGTTGCAGAAGGGGCAGGCCACCGCGATGGTGTCGGCGCTCGTCTCGATGGCGTGGTCGACCCGCACCTGGTTGATGCGGTCGCCGGTGTGCTCCTCCATCCAGGCGCGGGCGCCGCCGGCGCCACAGCACATGCCGGTGGTGCGGTTGCGAGCCATCTCCTTGAGCTGCAGCCCCGGGATGGCGCTCAGGATGCTGCGCGGCTGCTCGTAGACCTTGTTGTAGCGGCCGAGGTAGCAGGAGTCGTGGTAGGTGATGCGCTGCGCGCCCGCGGGGGTCGTGCGCGGCGTGATGCGCTTGTCCCGCAGGAGCTTCTCGATGAGCACGCTGTGGTGGATGATGTCGAAGTCGCCGCCGAACTGCGGGTACTCGTTCTTGATGGTGTTGAAGCAGTGCGGGCAGTGGGTGACGAGGGTCTTGCGCTTGCCGGGCTTGTCGAGGTCGTAGCCCTTGAGCATCTCGACGTTCGCGACCGCCTGGGTCTGGAAGAGGTACTCGTTGCCCGCGCGGCGCGCCGGATCGCCGGTGCAGCCCTCGTCGTTGCCGAGGATGGCGAAGGTGACGCGCGCCTCGCGCAGGATGCCAACGAGGGCGCGCGAGACCTTCTTCTGCCGCTCATCGTAGGCGCCGGCGCAGCCGACCCAGAAGATGTACTCGGCGTCGGGGGCCTCCGTGAGGTGCGGGATGTCGAGCCCCTCGGCCCACTTCTCGCGGTCGGCGGTCGGCAGGCCCCAGGGGTTGCCCTTCTTCTCGAGGTTCTTCAGCGTGCCGCCGAGCTCCTTGGGGAAGTTCGCCTCCATCAGGACCAGATGGCGGCGCATATCCACGATCTTGTCGACGTGCTCGATCATCACCGGGCACGCCTCGCTGCAGGCGCGGCAGGTCGTGCAGTCCCAGATGGCGTCGTACTTCACGTCGTCGACCAGGCTGGCGCCGTGCTTGTCGACCTGCCAGGCGAACACGTCCTTGTCGCCGGCGAGGAGCTCCTTCTCGCGGGCGTAGAGGTGGTCGCGGATGTCGCAGATCAGGAGCTTTGGGTTGAGGACCTTGCCGGTGATGGTGGTGGGGCAGTTCACCGTGCAGCGCCCGCACTCGGTGCAGCTGTAGAGGTCGAGGTACTGGCGCCAGGTGAAGTCGGTGACGTCGCCGACGCCGAAGGTCTCGCGGGTCTCGAGGTCGCGGATTGGCTCGAGGGCGCCGCGCTCCTTGACCTCGCCGAAGAAGACGTTGGGGATGGCGGTGATGACGTGGAAGTGCTTCGATCCGGGCAGCATGTTGAGCAGCGCCAGGACGATGAAGAGGTGCATCCAGAGCGCGATCTCCTGGCCGGCGGTCAGGGCCGACGGGGAGAAGCCGGAGAAGACGCCGGCGAGGGCTGCGCCGATCGGGGCGTGGGCCATCTCATGGCCGATGGCGCCGGCGCGGGCGGCGGCGTCGCCGAGGTTGGCCCAGTCGAAGAAGAGCGCGCGGTCGAAGCCGACGGGCTGCTGGGCGAGGGCGAAGGCGAAGCCGTCGACGAGGAAGTCGGTCAGGATGAGCCCCATGATCATGTAGAGGATCATCAGCGCTTCGCCGCTGAAGGTGAGGCGCTTGGGCTTGGTGACGAGGCGGCGCCAGAGCGCGACCCCGAGCATGAAGAGGACGATCACCTCGGTGATGTCCTTGATGATCGAGTACTGGTCGTGCACGAACGGGATGCGCCCGGTCGCGTCGAAGGTGCACGAGAACAGGTAGATGGTTCGGATCTGGAGCACCAGGAAGCCCCAGAAGATGAAGGCGTGCATGAGCCCCGGGCCCTTCTCCTTGAACATCTTCCGCTGCCCGAAGGCGTACGTGATGACGTTCGCGAAGCGCGTCGGCAGCTTCTGGAAGAAGTGGGAGCGGTGCTGAGCCACCAGGAGGAGGCGGAACTTCCCCTGGATGATCATGCCGAAGTAGCCGAGCGCTATCAGGAGCGCGGCGATGGCCGGCAGCCAGCGCAGTTCGTGCATATCAGCGAGCCTCCCTGACGAAACGGAACGAGTAGGTGGGGATGCCGAGCTCGATGCACTTCTTCTCGCGGTGCGAGCGCGGCAGGGCGGCGATGGTCGGGTCGGCGTGAGACGTCCCGGCGAGCTCCCAGCCCTCGAGCTCCAGGAACTGCTCGACGATCAGGTCGGCGTACGCCTCGACGTCGGTCTTCACGATGAGCATGCCGCCGGGGACGAGGCGCTCGCCGAGGGTCTCGATGAACGCTGGCTGGAAGACGCGGCGCTTGTGGTGGCGCTTCTTCCACCACGGATCGGGGAAGAGGATGTAGACGGCCTCGACGCTGCTGGGGGCGACGAGCTGCTCGATGTAGGGGCGAGCGTCTCCCTCGACGGCGCGCAGGTTGTCGAGCCCCTCGCGCGCCGCGCGGCGGTCGGCGGCGCGGACCCAGCGGCGGCGGATCTCGAAGCCGAGCACGCGGGCGTCGGGGTGCTGCGCCGCGAGGTCGCACAGGTGGTGGGGGCGGCCGAACCCGATCTCGAGGTGCAGCGGGCGCTGCGCCACGAAGTCGAGGAACGGGGCGCGGTCGGACTCGCGTCGAAAGGGCGCCAGCACATGCGGTAGGTCCAGAGGCGGGACCTTGGCATGCCGGACTCGCTCTTCGATGCGACCTCCAACCAAGCCGACGTCGGGGGTCATGCGGTCACGATCGGTTGCCACCCTTGGTGACGTAGCGTTGATCAGGCGCTGACGCAACCGGATTCAGGGACAACGGCGGGATGGCGGCCACCGCTCTGGCGCAAGCGCGCCTGCGGGCGGCGAGCGTGACGAGCGCTCACTCGTCGCAGATCGCTCCTTGGCGGGGCAGGGCGCGGGTCGGCCCCCAGGTCTCCACGCGGCGCCGCATCTCGTCGGGCCCGACGCCGACGCGGACGCGATGGTCCTCGTTGGCCAGGACGCCGCGCACCGCGTCACGGTCGGCGTCGCTGGCCGCGCCGGACTCGGCTGGGCGGGCGTCGAGCACCACGCGCGCGGTGGTCACGAGCCGCCCCAGCGGCGACTCCATGGCGAGCAGGCGCGTGGCCCTGCGTAGGCGCGCGCCCAGCCCCGAGCGTCCGGCGCTGTCGGCGCGGGTGAGCCGGCCGAGCCAGCGATCGACCGGCTCGAGCACGCCGGGCTTCATCCCGGTGACGATGAGGAGCAACACCGCGCGGTCCCCGCGGTCGTGGAGCTCGACGCGGGGGCGGATGCCGTCGTCGAGGGCGCTCTCGGCGAGGA
Organism: Deltaproteobacteria bacterium HGW-Deltaproteobacteria-14; assembly: GCA_002841945.1. Taxonomy (GTDB): domain Bacteria; phylum Myxococcota_A; class UBA9042; order PHBI01; family PHBI01; genus PHBI01. The sequence continues at coordinate 2,030 of PHBI01000187.1, read as the reverse complement.
GCAGCTCATCGAGGGCCGGGCGCAGGGGGTCGGACGGGCCGGGGACGGGGAGGGCGACGAAGACCGCCGCGTCGCGCTCGGGGGCGGGGAGCCAACCTTGAAAGACGCGGCCCGCCGGGCAGGCCTCGACCGCGTCGGGGAGCGGGGCGGCGCCCGCGCGCGGCGTCCAGTCGCGGAACACCTGGGCCACGACGTCGGCGGACGCGCCCTCGGTGACGATCACGGCGCGGTCTGGCTGAAAGAGGCGCGCGTGGTGGCGCGCGACGTCCTCGCGGTTGACGCGCGCCAGGGTCGCGTCGGCCGGCGCGCCGCCGAGGGGGCGGCCGATCCCCAGCGCCAGCGCGATCGCCCAGGCGCGGCCGTCGGCCAGGGTCCGCGTCCGCACCTGCTCGCGCTGCTCGCGCAGCATCTCGGCGCGCGCCTGGACCCGGGTCGCCGGGAAGTCCGGGTGGATCGCGACGTCACGCAGCAGCCGCAAGAGCGGTCCGCGCGAGGTCGCCGGGCCCTCGACGCGCCAGCCAACCATCACGCCATCATGCACCACGTCGACGCGCCCGCCGAGGGTGAGGGCGCGCCGCTCCGGGCGGGTCTCGCGGTCGGGGTCCTCGGTCGTCGCGAGGAGCGCCGCCTCGGCGGTGAAGCCGGTGAGCCCCTCCATCCCCCGCGGGTCGTCGAGCGGGCCGCCCCCGACGACCAGCGCCGCCGCGAAGACGCCGTCGCGGGCCGGGTAGCTCACCACGCGGAGGCCGCTCGGGAGGGTCGTCACGGTCGGCGGAGGGGCCGGGGCGGGGGCCGGGCCGAGGGCCGGGGGCTCCGGTGACCGCTCGACCGCGCGCGGCGTCGGGCAGCCAGTCACGACCGCCGCGACGAGCGCGAGCGCGATTCCGCGGGGGGCGTGTCCGGTCATCGCGGCACCGACGGCCCGTGTGTCGGCGCGCACTCGGCGTCGACGCGCTCGAGCTCGGCGGCGATCGGCGGGTCCTCCCGGCTCATGGCGATCAGCGGGCGGTAGACGGACGGGTCGATGTCGAAGCCGCGGAAGACGCGCTCGAGGGTCGCCTCGCGGCGCTGGTCGTCGGCGATCCGGCCGGCCTGGCACGCGACGGCGTGATGCAGCGCCACGACCCGGCGCGGCGGCATCATGGCGCGGAGCTTGCGGTACTCGAGGCAGCGCTGCTCAGCCTCGTGGTTGAGCTCGCGCATCCGCTCGGGCTCGCGGGCGACGACCCGGGCGAGGGCCACGTAGCGCTCGGGAGTGAGCTCGTACTTCGACGCCAGCAGCTCCACGAGCTCGAAGGTGCGTCCGGGCGGCGGGCACCGCAGGTCGACGAGGATCCGCAGGAAGTCTGTCAGCGTGTCGGCGTCGAGGACGACCCGCTCCTGGTCCGGGACGTTCGTCGGGGTCAGCTCCACGATGACCCGCCGCGACTCGTGGAGCGCGTACTCCGCCCAGTGGACGAGGTCCCGCGGGCGCAGCTCGGTCAGCGCTTGCTGCAATGCAGCATAGTAGCCCTCGGGATCGTGAGCGAGACCCGCCGCCCACCACGTCGACACCAACGCGAGCCGATGCTCCGGTGCGCCCCACTCGTCTTGCAGCGCGGTGGCGGCGAGCTCGCGCGCCCCCAGGAGGAGCGCCTCGGGCGGGCCGCGGGTACCGAGCGGCGCGACGAGGTCGAGGACCCGCGCCCGGGCGTCGGCGCCGCTGCGGCCCCGGGCGGTGACGGTGACGACCAGGGCCGGCGGCGCGTCGACGCGGTGGACGTCGACCTCACGGGCGACCGCGAAGCCGTCCACCAGCGGGCCGAGGAGGAGACCGCCGGGGGCGGCGAGCAGGGTGTCGAGGACACGCCGGGCCGCCTCGTCCTGCTCGGGCGGCAGGCCGAGGCGGTCCGCCAGCCCGCGCAGGTCCCAGGCGACGGTCACGAGCCGGCGGCTGTCGTGATCGTGACGGGCGGCGACGCGCGACGGGCGGGCGGCCTGCCAGTCGGCGTCGAGGCTGAGGTCGCGCTGCGCCGGCGGGCCGCCCGCGC
>PHBI01000186.1:6843-18907 GCA_002841945.1 Deltaproteobacteria bacterium HGW-Deltaproteobacteria-14 | reverse complement strand
GTCAGGCACCCTCACTTTTCACTTTCCCCCCGCAGACCCGCATTCCCCCATCCGTCCCTCCCCCGAGGGGTCAGGCACCTTCACTTTTCATTTTCGCGCCGAAGCGGCCGGCGAGCGCCTCGGCGACCAACGCGCGCACCCCGGTCACGAACGCCGCGGTGCCGAACAGCGGCGCGCGCGCGGCCAGGTGCGTGCGCGCCCCCGCGAGCGCCGCGGGAGCTCGCAACATCCGGTCGATGCGCGCGACCGCGTCAGCCTCGTCGACCCAGGTGAGACCAGCGTGATCGACGATCTCCGCCGGCCCGCCCACCGCAGGCACGAACGGCACACAGCCCGCGCGCACCAGCTCCGCCACCGCGATGCCGAACGGCTCGCCCTCGCGCCCGTGCAGCCCGAAACGACTCCCCGCCAGCAGCGCCGCCTTCTCCGCCCCATGCACGGGGCCGGTCAGCACCACCCACGGCCCCGAGCGCTGCGCCAGCCGCGCGATCTCCCGACCATAGGCGTCGCGCCCCACCGGCCCCGCGAGGTGCAGCGCCACGTCGTGCCCTCGCCGCCGGACGCCGGCGACGATGGCGATGAGGCGCTCGACCCGCTTCTCGGGGGCGATCCGACCCACCGACACGAAGCGGTGCGCGCGCCGCTCCCACGGGACCTCGGGGAAGTCGCCCGGCACCGGGGGAAACAGGACCTCCGGCCGCAGCCCGTGCTCACGCGCCATCAGCTCGGCGACCCAGCCCGAGTTCGCGACCACCCGATCGCGCCCCAGGACGTCCCACCCCGACGGAGCCCGGAGCCGCCCAACCACCCAGCGATACGCGCCGTGCGCCACCCGGCTGGCCAGGAGCCGCCCGCGCAGCCCCGGCGGCGGCGCGTCGTAGCGCGCCGCCACCGGCCCGTCCCAGCTCAGGTCGCCGATGAGCTGGATGGCCGAGCGCCCGAAGTCGACGGGGTTGTAGGCGCTGATCACCACGTCGTGATCGGCCGCAACGCGCCGCGCCTGGCGTTGGTTCACCGCCCGTCGGAACGCCGCCCCCGGGCCGAGACCCTGCACCAGACCGGGCCAGCGCGGCCGCACCACCGCCACCGCGTCCCCGCGCACGCGCGTGCCGCTGAACGCGTTGAGCGCGTCCCAGTCGACCTCGCGCGTCGTCACCAGGGTCAGCGCGTGGTCGCCCTGGAGCGCCTCGAGCGCCCACATCGCCACCAGCTCCGAGCCGCCGCGTCCCAGCCGTGGGTGCGCGACGGCGACCCTCGGGCGCCGCGTCGCGGCGGTCTCGGCAGAAGACGTCATCGGCTCGAACTTACCAGCCCCCGCCGCCGCGCGCTGCCGCCGCCGCGACTGCGCAGTCGGATTCTCGCCGCGCCGCGATTTTACTGCGCGATCTGCCCCCATGCGAGCGCTCGCTCGGTGCGGCTGGCGGGCCAGCGGACCGCGCCCCGCTGGCCCGCTCCTTGCAGAAGCCCCTCCGCGGAGAGCTCAATCATCCCAGGAGGTTAGGTTATGTACGTGCCAACGAGCGCGGTCGCAGCGGTGTGTTCGGCGTCAATGCTGCTGCTCACGGGGGCCGCGACGGCGGCAGAGCCGAGCCGCGCGCCGGCGGGCCAGGTCGTCAAGGTCACCGGCGACCGCGTCTACGTCTCCATCGGCAGCCAGCAGGGCGCGGTCCCCGGAGCCCCGGTCGTCCTCTTCGAGACCGTGTCCCTCCCGACCAACGCCAGCGTCATGGCCCGCGCCTCGAGCCACGAGTACGTCCCCGTCGCCCGCAGCTTCCTCATCGAGGTCGGCGAGCGGGTCTCCTACGCCCAGGTCGAGCTGCGCGTCGCCGAGCGCCTGAGCATCGGGGACCGCGTCGAGCTCGTCGTCGGGGACCGCCCCGGGGCGCCCAGCGACGAACCGCGCGACGGCACCGGCGAGCCCCACGACGTCATCGTCGGCACCTCCCCCTACAAGACCGACTCGCCGCTCCTGTTCGACGTCTTCGATCCGATCGGCGACGGAGCGTCGGTGCTCCACTATCGCTTCGATGGGGAGTCCGAGTACGCCAGGCTCGCGCTCGCGGGCTCGGCCGACGGCCACTACCACGCCGCCATCCCCCCCGAGGTCCACCGCGCCCGCACCGTCAGCTGGTACCTGACCGTCAAGCGCTCCGACGCCCTCACCTTCGTCGCCGGCAACCCCGCCCAGCCGGCCCGCCTACAGGCCCCGCGCGAGGACGTCTCCGCCGCGCCGATCCCGGAGTGGCGCTCGGTCTCCCCCGAGCGCCGCGCCGCCCAGCTCGGCTACGACCACGCCCGCCCCATCGCCATCTCCTGGGGCGACCCGCTCGGCTTCTCGGTCTACGCCCCGCCGCCCCTCAAGGCGCCCCGTGTCCACTATCGGGCGGCCGGCGACCTCACCTACGTCCGCGAGGCGATGCAGCTCGAGCCGAACGACCACTTCACCTTCACCGTCCCCCCCGACGCGGTCACCGGCCCGGCGATGGAGTACTACCTCACCGTCGAGGACGGCGACGGCCACGAGCTCCTCGCCACCGGGACCCCGGAGCGCCCGATCGCCGTCTCCGTCAAGGCCGACGTCTTCGACGTGGGCGCCCAGCAGAGCCGCTACCGCGGCCACCGCCACCGCCTCGCGGCCTTCGGCGAGGTCGTCAGCTTCGGCGGCGACGAGTTCTACGCCCACTGGGAGGCCGACTACTTCTACCGCCTCTTCTCGACCCTCTACCGGCTGCGCATGGGCCTCGGCAGCTACAACGGCCAGGGCTACCACCTGCCTCCGAGCGGCGGCGACGTCGTCCCGAGCGAGCAGAACACCGTCGGCGTCGCCTGGTACTACGGCTACAGCGAGTTCGAGTGGCGCTTCCACAAGTACTTCGCCGTCCTCACGAAGTTCATGCTCGGCATCAACAACGAAGGCGTCGGCGTCGGCGTCGAGGGGGTCCTGCGCATCGGCGACGAGCTCGGCCTGAACCTCGAGATCGGCGGCCTGCGCGCCGCGAACCTCGGCACCTCGGGCCTCTTTCGCCTCAACATCCCCGCCGGGCGCGACTGGATGTTCGCCGGCAGCGTCTGGGTCGAGAACCTCCCGCTCGACGAGGAGACGGGTTTCCGCATGGCGCTCGACGCCAACTGGTTCGTCAGCGACAACCTGTCGATCATGGCCCGCGTCGGCCTCGCCGCCCGCACCATCGACCGCATCGGCCCCAACGTCGGCCTCGGCGTCGCCGGCCACTTCTGACCGAGCCGCGTCCACCGCGGACGACGGCGATCGCGGCGCGCCGTCCCCGCAGGCGAGGCGCCCGGCGGCTGAACGCACCAGCCGCGGCGGGGGGCGGGACACGCGGTCGGTCGGCGGCCGCCCCCCCCGAGCTCAGTCCGACGCCAGCTCCAGGCGGTCACGCCCGAGCGCCTTCGCCCGATACAGCGCCGCGTCGGCGAGCCGCAGCAGCGACTCGGGGGGCAGTTCCCGCACCGGCACGACGCTCGCCACCCCGAGGCTCACGGAGACGATGCCAGGTTCCACCCCCGCGTGGGGTAGGGCGCGGGCCCGGATGGCCTGCTGCGCGCGTTCAGCGACCGTGACGGCGTCGCGAACGTTCGTGTCCGGCAGCAGCAGCACGAACTCCTCGCCTCCGAAGCGCGCCACCACCTCGCCGGCGCGCCGCACCGCCCCCGACAGCGCGCTCGCGAGCGCTCGCAGCGCCTCGTCTCCGGCCAGGTGGCCATAGTGGTCGTTGAAGTGCTTGAACTTGTCGACGTCGAGGATGATCACCGCCAGGGGCGTCCCCGCCCGTTGGCCCCTGCTCCACTCCTGCGCGAGCGTGCGATCGAAGCTCCGTCGGTTCGCGACGCCTGTCAGCGCGTCCGTGTAGCTCAGGGCCTCGAGCTGGGCCCTGGCCTCCTCCAGCGCCCGCGTGCGCACCTCGATGAGCCCCTCGAGCTCGCGGTTGCGCTCCTGCAGCCCTCGCAGCGGATAGACCTCGCCGGCCCGCACCAGGGGGTACGGGATGGAGATGCCGCTGTGGACGATCCGCCAGTCATCTCCCTCGCGTCGGAAGGCCAGCACCAGCCGCGCCGTCTCCCGCGACAGGATCTGATCGGGGAGCGGCAGGTGGATATGGAAGAAGGCGGTGACCAGCACGACGTCTTCGCTGAGGTCCTGAAGCGCCAGATCCAGCATCTCGATGCGGATGCGGTCGGTGACCTGCGCGAAGTCCTGGCGGGTGACGTCGACCCACGCCTCGCGCTCCCGGACGAGGAAGTCGCCGCCGCCGGTGTAGCCGCTGAAGTTCTCGCTGAAGCGCGTCGTCACGCGATCGTCACGCGCTGCGTACATCTCGATGTATTCGTCGAACAGGGAGCGGATGAGCTGCTGACGGTCCGTGTGCATGGGACGGCCCCAATCGAGGGAGTTCTCGTCGAGACGCGTCGCACCTTGGCGGACGACGCGGGCGTCTCCGTGAGAGACACCGCAACGCGACGCCTCGATAAGACCCCGCCCTCACCAAAGCCGTCAATAAGATTGATGATTCCTCAACCCGGCCGCCGCCGCATTTTCGCGCTATGCTGTCTCCGCGAGGTCCCGGAGGCAGCTTGAAGCTCGGCGCGCTCCAGCTTGGTGCAGTGCAGCATGGCGTCCGCGTCTACGGCGGGCTCGTCGCCGCCGCCGTCCGCGAGCTCCCGAACGTCGACGTCGTCGAGGTGGCGGTGGCGCGGCCGTCGATCGCTGCGTCGCGCGACGCCGGGCGCGCGCTGACCCGCGCCGGGGTGGACGTCGCCTACGTCCAGCTCAACCCCCAGCCCGCCGTCGGCGTCTGGGGGCGGCACCTGGCGCAGCTCGCGCACCTCGAGGCGTTCCTCTCGGCCTGGCGTGGCCCCCTGGTCGCGACCGTCCACGACCTCGCACCGCGCCTCGCTCCGCGCGCTCGCCTCGCCGCGGTCCGCGAGGCCCACGGCCCGCGCGGCCTCGCCCGGGTCGCCTGGTTCGCCGGCGGCCTCGACGCCCTGCTCGTCGCCCGCCTCGCTCGCCGGGCCGGGCGGCTCCTGGTCTGCACCGACGAGGAGGCCCAGCGCCTCCGCGCCCTCGTCCCGCGCGCCGCGCAGCGCGTGCGCGTCATCCCGCATCTCGCGTCGCAGCGACCGCTCGGACCCAGCTCAGAGGCGCGTGAACGGCTCGGTCTCGCCGGACACCGCGTCGTCACCCTGCTCGGGTTCTTGCACCCGCGAAAGGGTGCGGAGCTGCTCATCGACGCCGTCCCCCAGCTGCCCGCCGACGTCGTCGCGCTGCTCGCCGGTCGCCCCTCGGACCCCGCCTACGGCGACGTGCTCGCGGCCCGCGCCCGCGCCCTCGGCGTGGCCGACCGCGTGCGCCTCACCGGCTACCTCGACGCCGCCGCCCTCGACGACGTGGTGGCCGCCACCGACGTCGCCGCCTGCCCCTTCACCGCGATGTCGGCCTCGGGCACGGTGGCCGTGTGGCTGGGCGCGGCCTGCCCGATCGTCGGTTCGCCCCTGCCGCAGCTCGAGGCCCTCGGCCGCGCCTTCCCCGGCCTCGTCACCCCGTTCGCCGAGCGCTCCCCCAGCGCCCTGGCCGCCGCGCTGACCGCCCGCCTCGACGTCCGGGCCACCCACCCGGCGCCGCTGCTCGCCGCCCGCGCCGCGCACCACCCCGAGCGCCTCGCCGCGGCCCACCTGGCGCTGTTCCGCGAGGTGTCCGCCTTGGGCTGACCCGCGGCCCGGCCGGGGAGACCGGGCCGAGCGGCGTCGGCCGGCTACTTGCAGGCGTCGGGCACCGGGGTCACCGCCTTGGCGACCGTCTCTCGCACCGCGTCACACTGCGCCTTCATCTTCGCCTGCGCGCCGGCCTCGAGCATCGAGCCCAGCGCCGCCAGCTCACCGAGCTGCTTGCACTTGGCCTTCTCGTCGTCGTTTCTCGCCGCCGCCTCGCAGCAGGCCGCCGCCTTGGTGCAGGCCTCCGTCGCGTCGTTCGCGCCGCCGCCCTCCTTCTTGGCGGCCTCCTGCATGGCCGCGATGACCGCCGCCTGCTCCGCGGGGCTCAGCGCGCTGCCGGGCGGCCTCGGGGCGTCGGCGGCGGGCTCCGGGGTGGTCGGCGCGGCCGCGGGGACGGCGGCCGGCGGCGGGCTGGCCTCCGGCGCGGGAGCGGGCGGAGCGTCCTTGCCACACGCGGTCAAGCTCCCCAGCAACGCAACGCACGACACCAACACGACGGCGATCTTCATGGTCTCTCCAGCGGCTGAACGGGACTGCCTCGCACGACGCTAGCACAGCGCGGCGGCGTTTGCCCCTGCCTCGACGGGCGCCTGCTACCGGAAGATCAGCAGCTGCGCACCGATGCGCAGGTAGGGCGGCGTGTGCAGCGACCAGTCCCAGTCGCAGTTGCCGGCGCGCTGGTTGAACCCGCACCCGCTGCACACTTCGCTGGCGTCGCCCGCGCCGGGTCGGCAGCTGTTGACGTAGGCGGCGCCCGCGGGGTCCTCGAGGCCATACGCCAACGTCAGCTCGTCGCCCGGCGTCACCTGCGCCGTGATGTCGTGCAGCTCCGGGACGACCATCGCCCCCGGGCACCACCCGGCGCGGTTCAGGGTCCAGGTGCCGCTCTGGTCGCTCACCGGGTTCGCGCCGCAGTCGCCGCGCCACGGCGCCGTCCTCACGACCCCCGCGGAGGCCGCTCCGCTCCAGGAGACGATGTGGGTGAGCGTGCAGAACTCTGCGCAGTTGTGCAGGTTTCCCTGGCCGTGGCCGGTGGCGAGGAGCAGCAGCTTGACCGCCTTGGCGTGCGCCGGGATGGTCACCGTGCGCGGAGGCAGGTCGTCGCTCAGCGGCCGCGCCGGGTCGCCGATCTCCACGATGGCGTCCGCGGCGTTGTTGTTCCACAGCGGTACGAGCTCGGAGGCGAAGGCCGGATCCTCGGGACCCGGGCGGCCCGGGTGGAAGATGAAGCGCGTGGTGACCCGCCAGCCGTCGCCCTGGGCGTGGCCGGGCCCGACCCAGGTGTCGATGAAGGACCGGATGGTCTTCGGCCCGCTGAGGCGCGACGCGAAGTCCGTCACGTCCGCAACGAAGCACAGCCCCGCGCGGTACGGCGTCATGTAGCGGGCCAGCTCGATGGGCTCGGCGTCGGGTCCGTCGAGCAGCGAGACTGCGGCGCTCCGGTCCCACCAGTCGCAGGCGCCGTGGCCCGGGCACGCGAGCTCCACCCGCAGCAGCACCCGGCGCCAGGCTCCCGCGCTCGGGAAGTCGGCGACGGCGTCGACGACGCGCTGGTTCTGGTCCTCCTCCCAGCCGATGAAGTACTGGTCGGCGCGGTCGTGGGCCATCACGATCGTCGCCCCGGGGGGCGTGTCCGCGTCACCGCAGGCGAACCAGGGGCCGACCGGCTCGGCGATGGGGTAGGGCGGCGCCAGGTCCTCGGCCGCCGTGTCCTCGGCGACCGTGTCGGCCGCGTCGGGCGCGTCCCCGTCGGGCGCCGCGGTGGAGGCGTCGACGGTGTCCGGCTCGCTGCTCGCGTCCGTCGCCGAAGCGCCACCGCCGCACCCGAGCGCCGCCGCCCCGCACGCCACAACGCCGAGCGCAGTCCAGACCCCCATGCAGCCCCCTCGCGTCCGCCGGTCTCCGCCATGTTGGGGGCTCCGCGCTGCCGGAGCAAGCGCCGCCGCGATTCAGCCGCCGCCCCGCGCGGCGCGCTCGCGGGCGCTCGCATACGCCGCCAGCGTCGTGGCGGCGATGGGGTCCCAGGCCAGGGCGCGCTCGGCGTAGGCGCGCGAGCTGGCCTCGAAGCCCCCCCGCAGCGCGTCGTCGCCGAGCACCCGGACCAGCGCCTGAGCCAACGCGACGTGGTCGCCCGGGGGGACGAGCAGGCCGTTGTCCGCCGACCGCACCAGCTCGCCGAGGCCGCCGACGTCGCTCGCGACCAGCGCCCGCCCGAAGGTGCAGGCGGTGATGGCGACGCCGCTCTGGGCGATCTCCCGGTAGGGCAGGGCGACGACGCTGGCGGCGCCGAAGATCGCCCCCAGCTCCGACTCCGGGACGCGCTCGGGGTGCAGCTCGACGGCGTCCCCCAGGCCGAGCTCCGCGATGAGCCGCCGCAGCGGCGCCAGCGGCCCGCGGGGGCGCCCGATGATCCGCACGCGCACCTCGGGGACCGCGCGGCGCACCGCCGGCAGCGCGCGCAGCAGCACGTCCACGCCCTTGTACGGGCCGATGAAGCCGAAGCACAGGATCGTCGGCGGCCCCGACGCCGGCGCCGGCGTCGGGTGCTCGAGGAGGTAGTCGAAGCTCCCGTGGGGGATCCGGGTGACCCGCTCCGCCCGCACGCCGAAGCGCTCGTGCAGCGCCCGCGCCGCCCCGGTGGTGTGCGCGAAGACCGCGTGGGGAGCGGCGTAGATGCCGCGCCACAGCGCCCGGCGCGCCAGGGTCGCGGGCTGGTCGTGGGGCAGCAGGTTGTGCGCCGTGAAGGCCAGCGGCCGGGCCCGCGCCACGGCGTGCAGCGGCGCGATGTCGAGCTCTGGGACCGGGAGCCACTGCGCGTGGACCACGTCGGCGTCCGCGAGCGCGCGCCGCACCGCCGCCCACCCCGCCGCGTGCTCGACCAGCCGCAGCCCGCGCCACAGCGCCCGCGCCGGCCCCGGCGCCTGCGAGCGCAAGAAGGTGCGCGGGTAGAACGCCGGCTCCCAGTCGTAGGCGACGGTCTGGAGGCCCACCAGGTCGCGCTCCCAGGCCGGGCTGGTCAGCAGTCGCACCCGCGCTCCGCGCCCGGCCAGTGCGTTGCACAAGGCGTGGACGTAGCCGAACGCGGAGCCCGACGGGTTCAGCATGAGGACGTTCACGCGCCCACCCCCGATCCCGGGCGCGGCGGCGGGAGCACCCAGAAGCGGATGAAACCCATCCAGAATCCGGCGCCCCAGGTGACGTGCAGCAGCGCGAAGACGACGGGCAGCAGCGGCAGCGCGCCCCACCGTCCGGCCCGCCGCGCGGCGACGACGGCGGCCGTGATTGCTGCAATGCAATAAAGTCCGATCCCGCCGAGATAGAGCCCCCACCAGGCCCCGCCGAGCGCCGCCGCGAGCGCCGCGCCGATGACGAGCGCCGCCACGAAGGCCGGCGCCACCAGGTGGCGCGCGCGGGTCGAGCCGGGGTGCAGGCGCATCACCCGCGCCTTCCAGAAGCCGTATTGGAGGTACTGGCGGGCGAGGGCGCGGAGGCCCTTGCGGGCGTGGTAGGTCGCGCGGATGGCCGGGTCGTACCAGACGCGCCCGCCGCCCGCGCGCAGCCGATAGTTGAGCTCGTAGTCCTGGTTGCGGGTCAGCGCCTCGTCGAAGCCGCCCAGGGCCAGGAGGCGGTCGCGCCGCCACAGGCCGAAGGGGACGGTGTCGGTCCAGCCGGCCTCCGACGAGCCGCGCCAGGTCGCCGTGCCGACCCCGAAGGGCGAGGTCAGGGCGACGGCGATGGCGCCGCCGACCGCCCCGCGTCCAACGATGTCCCAGCGGCCGCCGACGCAGGCGGCGTCGTGCTCGAGGAGGGCGGCCACCGAGCGCCGGGCGTAGTCGGGCGCGGCCACGGCGTGGGCGTCCATGCGCAGCACGAGGGGGTGGCGGGCGGCGCGGATGCCGAGGTTCATCGCGTTCGGCGTGCGGCCGCTGGGGCTGTCGATGAGGCGCACCCGCGGGTCGGCCGCCGCGAGGGCGAGGACGATGTCTCGCGTGCCGTCGCTGCTCATGCCGTCGACGCAGACGATCTCGACCTCGCCCGGGTAGTCCTGGCGCCGCATGGCGCCGACCGCCTCGGCGACCAGCGCGGCCTCGTTGCGCATCGGCATCACCACGCTGACCGCCGGCCACGCGGCGGGCGTCGGCGCGGCGGCGGTCGGGGGCGGGGACGCCGGGTCGCTCATGCGGGGCACCTCTCAAAAGGTCCGGATCCACCTACCGCAAGCGGGGCTCCGCGTCACCCGTCGCCCCCCGCGTCGGGGGCGACCGCGCGGGAGGCTAGCGCCATTTCCCCGCAAGCTGCTAGCGCAGCAGGAGGCGCTCGATGAAGAGCGCGGGTGAGGTGCTGGGGATCAGCGTGTCGCGGGCGCAGTTGGCCGAGGTCGTGCCCGTCGAGGAGCCGCTCCAGGTAGGCAGGTCTGCGGCGACGAGGCCGTCGGCGCCGTAGGTCGCGGTGATCGGGAGATCGCGGCTGCCGGTCGGCCGACCCTGGATGCAGGTGCGGCCCGCGGGGCAGGTGGCGAGGTAGCCGTTGTAGCCGCCGTCGTAGCCGGGGCCGTTGAGCGGGATCCAGTTGGGGGAGCCGCAGCGGTAGTCCTCGTCGCTGCCCTGGAGCCGCCAGGTGATGCGGACGTCGCTGAAGCCCTGGTCGGTCGCGTACAGGTAGATGCCGATGTTGTGGCTGCTCGGCACGGTCGTCGAGGCGAGCAGGATGCCCGCGGTGGAGGCGCTGTTGGTCGCGGCGGTGACGGCGGTCGGCGTCTGGAGCCCGAAGAAGCGGCTCGTCAGGGTGGCGAGGACGGCGCCCGCGAGGTGGTAGGTGGCGGGCAGGTCGAGCCAGCCGCCGCCCTCGGTCGTCATGTCGCACACGGCGGAGAACGGCGCGACGGGGCCGATCGGGCCGTCGGGGTCGAGGGTGTAGGTCGTGGTCGCGGTGGCGCCCGCGGCGAGCCACTCCGCGCAGCTCTTCAGCGGGTAGTCGCGGACGAACATCTGCAGGTAGTTCTCTCCCACGTCGCCGGCGCCGGTGTTGAGGCCGAGGACGCCGGCGAAGCCGCGCCCGCTACCCTCGGTGGCCGAGGCCGCGCCACAGTTCACGCACGGGTAGGTGCCGCCGAAGCTGGTCCCCGAGGGGTCGTCGAAGTGGCAGCCGCCGTTGCTGCCGCCGTTCCAGACCGGGCCCCAGGTGCCGCCGGCGTACGCGCGGGCGAGGTCGGTGCAGTTGCTCACGACCACCCCGCCGCCGTCGAAGTCGCCGAGGTTGAAGTAGAGGTCGGTCTCGCAGAGCTTGACGGCGGGGGTGGCGACCTCGGGGTTGGCGACGAGGGTCCCGGCCAGCATCTTGTAGCCGCTGTTCGCGGCCGTCGGGCAGTTCGGGTAGGTGATGGAGTCGATGAAGGAGCCCAGGTCGGTGGCGCTGTTGCTCACCCCATACATCGCCCAGTCGCCGCTCGGCTGGTGGTCGAACAGCAGGCCGGTGAAGGGCAAGCGGTGCAGCCCAGGCCCCTTGAAGTCGAGGTTCGGGGCGGTGGGCGCCCCGATCAGGGTCGTGTCACCGCCGAGCAGCTCGCGGTTGTCCCAGCTGAAGGTCGTCACGCCGTCGTCGCTGGTGGTGGCGACGAGGGTCCAGCCGCCGCCCTCGGTGGTCATGTCGCAGTAGGCCAAGAAGGGGAGCTCGGCCCCACCGCCGTCGGGGTCGATGACGTAGACGCCGTCGATGAGGCTCGGCTGGGCGAGGTGCAGCTCGAGGCAGTCCGTGTAGTAGCTGCAGTCGGTGCCGTCGCCGTGGACGTCCACGCCGCCCGCCCCGCAGGTGCAGGTGCGCCCGGCGGCCGAGCCCGGGGCGGGCGGGGCGAGGTCGGCGCAGGTCGCGCCGGCGTCGCAGGCGGCGACGGCGCACGCGTCGATGTCGCTGCAGACCGCTCCGCCCGCGGTCGGCTCGTAGCCGGCGGCGCAGCTGGCGCAGGTGGAGTCACCCGCGCCCGAGCAGCTGAGCCCGCTCGCGCAGTCGGCGATCGGCGCGCAGTCGGAGCAGCTCCGGTTGGACGTCGGCGTACACGCGATGGTGCTGAACTGGCTCGGGCCGCACGCGGTGCACGTGGCGCAGACCTCGCCGCCGTCGTCGTAGCTGCCGGCCGGGCACACGTCGCAGCTGGTCTGGCCGTCGAGGGGCTGGACCGCGCCGGGCTCGCAAACCGCGCAGACCTCGCCGCCGTCGTCGTAGCTGCCGGCCGGGCACACGTCGCAGCTGGTCTGGCCGTCGAGGGGCTGCACCGCGCCGTCGGCGCAGGTCGCGCAGACCTCGCCGCCGTCGTCGTAGCTGCCGGCCGGGCACGCGC
>PHBI01000186.1:0-6710 GCA_002841945.1 Deltaproteobacteria bacterium HGW-Deltaproteobacteria-14 | reverse complement strand
CGGCGCAGGTCGCGCAGACCTCGCCGCCGTCGTCGTAGCTGCCGGCCGGGCACGCGCCGCAGCTCGCTTGGCCCTCGAGCGGCTGCACCTCCCCGGCGGCGCACGGCTCGCAGGTCACGCCGTCGCCGAAGTGGCCCGGATCGCACGCGCAGGTGCGCCCGCCGGCCGTGTTCTGGCAGGCGGCGTCGGCGTCGCAGCCGCCGTTGTCGGTGGCGCACTCGTCGACGTCGTCGGCGCAGGTCGGGCCGTCGAAGCCGGTCCCGGCGCAGTCGCAGGTGTCGGGCGCCGCGCAGGTCCCGTGCGCGCAGCCGGGGTGCAGATCGGCGTCGCGCAGGTCGCGCCTTCGTATCCGGTCCCGCTGCAGTCGCAGGTGTCGGCCGCCGCGCACACGCCGTGGGCGCAGCTCGGGTTGCAGATCGGCGTCCCCGCGCTCAGCACGATCCCGCTCGCCGGCTCGAAGCGGTGCTTGAGTCGGATCGGCTCCGGGCTCCAGGTGAACCCGTTGAGGACCGGCAGATACCCGAGGTACTGCGTCGCCACGCCGCTCAGCGGGGCGTCGACCTCGTGCTGGGTACACACGCGGTGGGTCGCGTCCGACAGGGGGACCGCCCACTCGATGACCGGGTAGACGCTGCCCGGCGGCAGCGGGAAGCCGCCCGGCTGCTGCGGGAACGCCTCACCGGACGCGGTCGCGCGCTGCCTGAGCAGGCACGTGCCCGCCGCGTCGAACACGTCGCTGTCGAGCCCGAACGCGACGTTCCAGTACGCCTTGCCGGCGAACCCCTCCACCCCGCGGAACACGATCGCGCCGAACAGGTATCCGTCGGCGTTGGCGCTCGGGGCCGCGCCCAGGGCGACGTTGCCGAGGCCCGTCGGGTCTACCCGGATCTCCTGGGTCAGCCCCGAGCACGTGATGACCGGATCGTCGAAGTACAGGTAGGTCGACCCGCTGAGCGAGCCGGTGCACGCGAAGCCGAGCACCGCCGTCATGCCGCGCGCCCCGCTCGCGTCGTGGACCAGCTCCAGGTCGGCGCCGTCCCGCTCGCAGTCGAGCTTGGCCGAGCAGAAGATGTCGCGGAACTGCACCGCCACGTCGAAGAAGCCCTGCTCGGCGCGCCGCGCCAGGGTGATGTCGAACCGCACGGCCACGTCCGCGCCCTCGACGCAGCCCACCTCGCGCGCCACCGGGGTCGGGTTCATGTAGCTCGCGGGCGCGAGCTCCCCCGACGCGTCGTAGAGCGCGTCGAGCCGCAGCGTGACGGTGTTGATCCCCGCCTCGGCGTCGCAGGTCCCGACGTAGCTCAGCGAGCCGGCCCCGTCGCCGTAGCCCCGCGACGACAGCGCCTTGGTCCAGACCGTCTCTCCCGCGCCCCCGGCGGCGTTGGTCACCGTGAGGGTGTAGTCGGCGTCCACGACCCCGGGCAGGCTCAGCGGCGCGACGGCGATCGCGACCCTCCCCCGCGGTGGCGTCGGGCCGGCGCCGATACAGCCGGCCAGCGTGGCGTAGACGGCCAGCGAGCCTGCGATTCGGTAGCTCCGCGACATGACAACCCCGCGCTCGTTCTTGGGGGGACGAGGCGATCGAGACCGAGCCCTCGCTCGCAAGCTACCTTATTGCGTTGCACAAGGGTAGGGTGGCGCACGGTACACGCCATCCGTTCCCGTGCGAACGCAGTTGCGAAGCGGTCAGCGCCCGCGCAGCCCCAGGACGACCCCGACGGTGCGCGCCAGGATACGCAGGTCGAACACGAGCGAGGCGTGCTTGACGTAGTAGATGTCGTACTCGAGCTTCGCGACCGCGTCGTCGAGGGACGCGCCGTAGCGATACGAGACCTGGGCCCAGCCGGTGATCCCCGGGCGCACCAGGTGGCGCAGGTCGTAGTAGGGGATGGCCCGCTCGAGGCGCTCGGTGAACGCCGGGCGCTCGGGGCGCGGACCGACCAGCGACATCTGCCCGACGAGCACGTTCCAGAGCTGCGGCAGCTCGTCGACGCGGCTCTTGCGCAGCAGGCGCCCGATCGCGGTCACCCGCGGGTCGCCGTCGCTCGCCCAGCGCGCCCCGGCGGCCTCCGCGTCGGCGCGCATCGTCCTGAACTTGTAGAGCGTGAACGGCTTCTTCCAGCGGCCCACCCGGGTCTGGCGATACAGCACCGGTCCGCGGCTGGTCAGCGCCACCGCCAGCGCGGTCAGCAGCAGGACCGGCGCCAGCGCCACCAGCCCGAGCAGCGCGCCGAGCGCGTCCGCCTGGCGCTTGAGCCCCTGGTAGACCACCGAGCTGCCGGCGTTGAGGCGCTCGTCGAACAGGTACCAGGCGTGGTCCTCGGTGTGGACCGGCGTCCGCTCCCAGAGCTGCTCGACGAGCTGGCTCGGGGAAAGCACCGGCACGTTGAGGACGCGGTAGCTGAAGAGGTCGGCGACCGCGCCGGCGGGCAGGCTCTGCGCCGGGACGCCGAGCACCACCGCCTTGACCGCGCCCTGGACCTGGTCGTCGAGGGCCGCGAGGGGCCAGGACCCGTCCGCGTCCCCGTCCCCGTCCGGGTCCCACCCAGCCGCCTCGCTGACGGTCGGGTCGAAGTGGACGAAGGGGTTGGAGACGCGCGCCTCCCGCAAGCGCGCGCGCAGGCGCTCGGCCTCGGCGGCGTTGCCGATGAACAGGAGCTTCGCGCTGGCCTCGACCCGCGCCACGAGGCGCCGTGTCGCCGCCCGCGAGAGGCCGAGCCACAGCGCGACGATCGCCGCCGCGCCGGCCATCCCGGGGGCGGCGGGCGGGGTCAGCCACTTGGCGCCGAGCTTCACCGCCACGAACTTCAGCGCGACCCACGCGATGACGAGCCCGACGAGCCCACCGATGGCGGCGCCACGCCCGAAGGTCCGCCCCACCTCGAGGCGGTAGCCGCCCGCGACGAACACGCCCAGGGTCGCCGCGAGGACCAGCAGGAGCGCGACGATCGGCTCCTGGGGCGGCTCCCAGCGCAGCAGCGGCAGCCACCACAGGACCGCCGCGATGATCGCGCCGTCGAGCGCCAGCAGCGCCGCGAAGGCGTTGCGCCGCGTCCGCGGGGTGCGCGTCGAGACCTGGATCTTGCGCCGCGCCCGCTCGACCTCGACCCGGCGCGCGGTGGGCGGCGCGGCGCGGGTCGCCGCCTCGACCTCCGGGTCGAGCCGCGTCGCGCCGCGGGGCGCCGCTGGGTCGTCAGCCGCCATGGGATCTCGTCGGGCCCTCCGGTGGGTCCACGCTACCACTCCGCTCCCGGCTTTCGCTAGGAGCCCGTAGCGCATACCGGCAGTTGCGCGGCTCCGCGTCGTATCGCCCCCGGCGCCAGCTACGACCTACGTGTCCCGCCCTGCCGTTGGGGAGGTCGACCTGCGGGACCAGCTACGACCTCCGGATCCAGACCTGCCGTTGCCTAGCGCTCGGAGCCCGGGCGGCCCATGTTGCGTCGCACACGGCGCCAGGCGGCCCGCGGTTTCTCCGGGGACGGGGCGCGGAGGCGCCGCCGCCGGGCCTGTCGGCACCCTCGCGCGCGGCCCCTCGCCCGCGCCGGACCTTGCTTTTCGCGGTGCCGTGAGGGACACTGCGGCCCTCGCTGGGGGCCCGTTCGTCGCCCCCGCCACCCGCCAGAACAGCGTTGGAGACGTGATGAAGCATGGGTTCGTCGCAGCCGCCGTCGGGGTGGTGGCGCTGAGCGCGCTCCTCGGGTGCGGCGGCACCGATCCGGGCGTCTCGACCGGCGGATCCCAGGTGGCGGTATACGTCGCGGCCCTCGACTACGCCGAGTTCGACACCGCCACCTACACCATCGAGACGTTCTATCGCGACGACGACGGCGTGATGAAGCTCCTCACCTCCAAGGCCGGCTTCGACGCCAACGGCCCGCGCGGCGCGCTGACCTACATCGCGCCGTGTCTGGCCGCCGCGGACGGGCCGCGCCTCGGCCAGATCCGCATCACCATCACCGACCTGTGGGACGCGGCGGGGCTCCGCCTCGACGACCTCGTCCTGCCGCCGTCGCAGACCAAGCAGTTCCTCTGCGCCGAGGAGCAGGACACCCCGGTCGCCTTCGAGTTCACCGTCGTCCGCAGCTCCAACATTGGCTTCGCCGACGTCGTCGTCGACATCGACGACATCTACTGCGCCGCCAAGATCGATTGCCAGCCCGACCTCTACCCCGACGAGGAGACCGGCGTGATGGGGCCGGCGCTCGTCTTCGGCCTCGCCTGCACCGGCGGCGACGACGTGGCCCTCGGCGACAACCTCCTCGCCTTCTCCTTCGACACCGACCCGACGGTGGCCTGCCCCGGGCTGACGGCCGCCGGCGCGACCTTCACCGGCTACCAGACCATCGGCAACCAGGCGTTCTGGAACACGATCCTGCCGCTGACCGGCGACGAGACCGGCGAGCCCTGCGTCCTCGACGCGAGCGGGATGCTGTACGACCGCAAGAGCCCGACCCGGCCCGCGCTGTTTCAGACCGGCGCCGCGGTGATCGACTTCCACATCGCCCTCGACGGCGCGGGCAACTGCGACGCCGCCGGCCCCCCCGAGGTCGAGGCCATCTACGCCCAGCTCGCCGGCGTCCACGCCTTCGACGGCGAGGCGCCCGCCACCAAGGACGCGCCCGTCGGGTTCCAGACCTTCGAGGTGCGCGCGGTCGACGTCGGCGCGGTCTCCGGGCACGAGGTCCGCACCCTGACGACCGCCTTCCCGGGCGGCGACATCCAGTCGAGCGCGGCCTGGACCTTCGTCGTCGGCGACGGCGAGGCCGGGGTCTCCACCGAGCTCCTCACCGCCTGCGCCCTGCCCGGCGAGGACCACACGTGGAGCACGCTGCTGCTGGTGATGGTCGAGCCCGCCGGCAACACGCCGCTCGGCGCGGTGAAGCTCGACTACGACCCCGCGACCGGCGACTGGACCTGCGCCGGGGGCGAGCTCCCCGACGGCGGGCGCTACTGCGCGGTCGAAGCGGGCGACGGCTCCGACGTGCCGTGCTTCCCCGGCTTCGTGACCGGCGGCGACGGCGCGTTCATCCCCCCCGGCACCAACGGGCCGTGAGGTGCGGCGCAGCATGATCTGCCGGATACCCACCTTGAGATGCGGTGTTTTGCTGTGTTGCGTTGCGGCAGGTGTCGCGGCGTGCGGCGACACCGGCGCTGGGCCCGGCGCGGGGATCCCCGCAGGCGAGGGGCGGGTCGCGCTCAACGTCGCCCCGTTCGAGCTGCCGGACGTCGAGCGGGTGCTGTTCCGCATCGAGGTCGCGACCCCGGTCGACAACGCCATGCAGACCGTCGTCGCGAAGAACGGCGTGCTGTCGGACGGCCCCAAGGGGGCGCTGACCTGGATCGCGCCGTGCGACGCGTCGGGACCGGATGGGCAGAAGCAGGCTCAGGTGACCGTCGAGGTGCTCCAGGTGCAGGGGGAGGGCGGGGTGCCGCTCGAGGCGATGCTGCCGCCGCCCCTGGTGAAGCAGTTCGTGTGCCGCAACGGCGCGGACACGCCGGTCACCTTCGACATCTCCGTGATGCGGCCGGCGCGGTCGGGGTTCACCGACCTCATCGTGGACATCGACCAGGTCTTCTGCTCGGCGAAGGCCGACTGCGACCCCGAGCTCGTCCCTGACGACCTCGGGGTGCGCGGGGTGGGGCTCGTGACCGGCCTCGCCTGCACCGCCAACGTCCTCGGGGACCCCGACCTGCAGCAGACGCTCGTCTACGCGGCGGACCTGCGCTGCGAGGATCCGGCGGACATCACCCGCGCGACCGAGCACTTCACCGGCGTCACGACGGTCGACGACCAGCGCTTCCACAACACGGCGACCGGCTTCAGCGACGCGACCTTCGGCGGGGCCGGCTGCGCCCTCGACGCCGTCGCCTGGCTCTACGCGCGCCAACCCGACGACCCGCTGACCGACCAGCTCATCACCCCGATCCCCATCATCACCTGGGCGGTGCGCGGCTTCGACAACGACCCGCGCTGCCACCTCGAGGTCGCGGTCGACGCCACCTACGCCGGGGTCGGCTTCCGCTACGACACGGCGGTGGTGGACGGCGTGGCGACGCTCTCGCTCTTGCTCATCGGCGGCGACGATCCCGCGGGGGCGTTGCCGGTGCGCCTGGTCGTCGGCTACGACGAGGCGGACGAGGCCCCCGCCGCGTTCCTCCACGGTGCGTTCGTCCCGTTTCGCGACGGCGCGCCGGTCGCGGCCCGGGTCGCCGGGGCGCACCAGCGGGTCTTGGGCGGCCAGCCGCTCCTGTGCGTCGAGGTCCTCGACGACGTGGGCTTCGGTGTGATCGCCGTGCAGCGTGACGCGGACGGCGCGTGGGCCTGCCTCGGCGACGCCTCCGAGGGCCGCGTCGACCCGGTCGCCGGGACCAGCGGCGGGCGCTGCGACATCGCGTCCCTCGACGCCGCGCCCTGCGCGCTCCTGTCGCCGAACTGACGGCGGCGCGCAGAAAAGCCTAAAGCTCGGCCGTCGCCGCGCCGTAGCGGTGAGGAGCGCGCAGTCGCCGAGCCAGACCCCGGGCCCTCTCACGGTCTGGGCGCGTCGGCCCACCAGGCGGCTGCGCGTCGTGCCTCCCGGAACGCCCTCGCAGGTGTCCCACGCCGCCCCCGGACCCCGCGTCCGGGGGCGGCGACTCGCGCTCCGCCGAGGTCCGGCGCGCGGGCGCGCGCCCGCGCGCCGGTCGCTGCCGCGCGAGGACCCGCGCCGGCG
>PHBI01000185.1 GCA_002841945.1 Deltaproteobacteria bacterium HGW-Deltaproteobacteria-14 | reverse complement strand
GCGCCGAGCGTCGAGGTCGAGCGCATCGTCACCATCTTCCGCGAGCTGCGCCACGGGGTGACGGTCGACGGGCAGACGCTGGGGCTCACCGCCCGCCCGTGGAGCACCGCGGTGGGGCGCGCCTTCTGCGACGCGCTGTTCACCTGGCTGAGCGGCGGGGGGCGCCTCGACGGGGCGTCCGACCACCCGTTCCTCGCCGCGGCGGTCGACGACGCGGCGCTGGCGCTCCCCGAGCCCTTCATCGTGCCGCTGCTGAACGCGCTCAACGGTGTCTTGGCGAGCACCCCGGGGCCTCAGCGCCAGCGGGCCCTCGACCACTTCACGACCCGGCTGCGCCTGCGGGCGCGCCTCATCACGGAGATCCCCTGTGACGACGACTGACCCCGACGCGACCCTGCTGCGGCGCCACGCCGAGGACGAGAACGCGGCCGAGCTGGTGGCCCTGGCCGAGGCCGACCGGGGCCAGCCGAAGCCCCCCGGCTGGAACCTGTCCCCGCGCGCGGTGAAGACGTTCCTGCTCGGCGGGACGCTGCCGGACGGGGCGCCCATCCGCGCCAAGTACATCGGGCGCGAGGGGCTCATCGAGATCGCGGTGGCGACGCTGGCGACCGACCGCGCGCTGCTGCTGTACGGGGTGCCGGGGACCGGCAAGTCCTGGGTGGCCGAGCACCTCGCGGCGGCCATCAGCGGGGACTCGACGCGGCTGGTGCAGGGAACGGCCGGGACCGACGAGTCGGCGATCCGCTACGGCTGGAACTACGCGCTGCTCCTCGCCGAGGGGCCGTCGCGGGCGGCGCTGGTCCCGAGCCCGGTGATGCGGGCGATGGAGGACGGCGTGATGGTGCGCATCGAGGAGCTGACCCGGGTGACGAGCGAGGTGCAGGACGGGCTCATCACCATCCTGAGCGAGAAGGCGCTGCCCATCCCCGAGCTCGCGACCGAGGTCCAGGCGCGGCGGGGGTTCAACGTCATCGCGACGGCCAACAACCGCGACAAGGGGGTCAACGAGCTGTCGAGCGCGCTCGTCCGGCGCTTCAACACGGTCGCGCCGAGCGTCGAGGTCGAGCGCATCGTCACCATCTTCCGCGAGCTGCGCCACGGGGTGACGGTCGACGGGCAGACGCGGCTCAAGTCGCCGAGCGGCACGCTGTCGACCGCGGAGGCCATCTCGGTGCTGCAGAGCGGGCTCGCCCTGGCGGCCTACTACGGCGATGGGCTGCTCGGGGCCGCCGACGTCGCGAGCGCGCTGACCGGCGCCATCGTGAAAGATCCGGTCCAGGACCGCGCCGTCTGGGAGGAGTACCTCGCGACGGTCGCCAAGGAGCGCGCGGGGTGGCGCGACCTGTATCGCGCGTGCCGAGACGTCCTGTGAGGAGCGGGAGATGAGCGGCGGCAAGGGCGAGCACCGGGTCTTCGGGATCCGCCACCACGGGCCGGGGTCGGCGCGCGCGCTCGTGCGGGCGCTCAACGCGTGGGGCCCGGACTGCGTGCTGGTCGAGGGGCCGCCCGAGGCCGACGCGCTGGTCGCGCTCGCGGCGGACCCGGAGATGGTCCCGCCGGTCGCGCTGCTCGTGTACCTGAAGGAGGCCCCGGGCCGCGCGGTGTTCTACCCCTTCACGAGCTTCTCGCCGGAGTGGCAGGCGCTGCGCTGGGCGCTCGCGGCGGGGGTGCCGGCGCGCTTCATGGACCTCCCCATGACCCACCAGCTCGAGGCGCCGGGCGCGAGCGGCGAGGGTCCAGGTGACGAGCAGGGGGCGCTCTCGCTCGAGGAGGACGAGGCGGCGGCGGCGGCGGAGACGGCGGCGCCAGCGTTTCACCCCTTCCTCGCGGTGGCCCGGGCGCTCGGCGAGGTGGACCCGGAGCGCTGGTGGGAGGAGCTGGTCGAGCGGCGGCTCGACGTCCGGACCGATGGACGCCATACGCCCGATCCGACGGCCGGAGCGGCGCCAGCCGAAGGCGCCGCCCCCGACGACGAGCTCTTCCCCGCCATCGCGCGCCTGATGACCGAGCTGCGCGCGGCCCACGAGGAGGCGGGGGGCGACCCGGGGGCGGACGGGGTCCGCGAGGCGCGCCGCGAGGCTTATATGCGTCGCACCATAAGAGACGCGATCAAGCAGGGCGCACGGCGGGTCGCGGTCGTGTGCGGTGCATGGCACGCGCCGGCGCTCGCGTCGCTGAAGGGGGCGACGGCGGACACCCCGCGGCTGCGCGGGCTGCCCAAGGCGAAGGTGGCGGCGACCTGGATCCCCTGGACCTCCGCGCGGCTCGCGGCGCGGTCGGGCTACGGGGCCGGCGTGGCCAGCCCGGGGTGGTACCGCCACGTCTGGGAGCACCCCGACGACGCGGCCACCCGCTACGTGATCGCGGCGGCGCGGCTCTTGCGAGACGAGGGCGTCGACACCTCCTCGGCCTCGGTCATCGACGCCGTGCGCCTCGCCGACGCCCTCGCCGCGCTGCGCGAGCGCCCGGCGCCGGGGCTCGCGGAGCTCGCGGACGCGCTGCGCGCCACCATCTGCGGCGGCGACGACGGCCCGATGCGCCTCGTCCGTGACCGCCTCGAGGTCGGCCGCGAGGTGGGTCAGGTCCCCGCGTCGACCCCGACGGTGCCGCTGGCGGCGGACCTGGCGCGCCAGAAGCGGTCGCTGCGGCTCAAGACCAGCGTCGACCCGGTGCCCCTGGAGCTCGATCTGCGGCAACCGAACGGCCACGGCCGCAGCGTGCTGTTTCGGCAGCTGCTGCTCCTCGACGTCCCGTGGGCGCGCCCCGAGGACATCGAGGGGGCCCGGGGGAGCTTCCGCGAGCGCTGGGTCCTGGCCTGGCGCCCGGAGCTCGAGGTCGAGCTCATCACCGCGAGCTCGTGGGGCAACACCGTCCGCGCCGCGGCGGCGGCGCGGCTCGGCGCGCGGGCCGACGCGGCGACGTCCCTCGGGGAGCTGGCGGAGCTCCTCGACGCGGCGCTGCTGGCGGACCTCGAGGCTGGGGTGACGCGGCTGCTGGCGCGGGTCGAGGAGGAGGCGGCGCGGGCCTCGGACGTCGCCCACCTGATGGCCGCCGTCCCGCCGCTGGCGCGCATCATGCGCTACGGCGACGTGCGCGGGACGCCGGCCGAGCGCGTCGCCCGGGTCGCGCGCGCGCTGTTCGCCCGGGCCTTGATCGGGCTACCGGCGAGCTGCGTCGGGATCGACGACGACGGCGCGGCCGACACCGTCGAGCGCGTGGTCGCCTTCCACGCCGCCGTCCCGCTGATCGACGACGAGGACGCGGGCGAGGCCGCTGCGACCTCGTGGCGGGCGGTCCTCGCCCGGCTCGCCGAGGAGGAGGAGATCCACGGGCTGATGCGCGGGGTGTCGACCCGGCTCTTGCTCGAGCAGGGAGCGCTCGACGGCGCCCTCGGCCGCCTCGCCCGGCGCGCGCTGTCCCGGGCGGCGCGTCCGGCGGACGCCTCGGCGTGGCTCGAGGGGCTCCTGCGCGGGAGCGCGCTGGTCGTCTTGCACCAGGGAGAGCTGTGGCAGGCGCTCGACGGCTGGCTCGACGCCCTCGCCCCCGAGGCCTTCGAGGAGCAGCTGCCGCTGGTCCGCCGCGCCTTCGCGAGCTTCTCCCCGGCCGAGCGCCGCCGCATGGGCGAGCGCGTCGCGGCCCTGGCGGGCTCGGATACGCTGCAGCGCAGCAAGCCAGACAAGCCCGACTTGAATCTCGACAACGCCCGGAAGACGCTCGCCATCTTGCAACGCATCATCGGCCCCACGGGTGCGCCATGACCTCGCGGCCCGTGCCCCGATGTGCCACCATCCGGCGCGATGGCTGACGACGCCCCGAAGCCCGCCTCGGACACCGAGCGCCTGCGCCGCTGGCGCCTGGTCCTCGGGGCCCCCGCCTCGGAGGCGACCGGCCAGCTCGGCGGCCGCGACCTCGCCCTCGACGGCGTCCTGAGCCAGCTCTACGACGCCGACCAGGACCGCTCGGGTGGCCTCGGCGCGAGCTCCCCCAAGGTCGCGCGCTGGCTCGGCGACATCCGCACCTACTTCCCCCAGGGGGTCGTGCAGGTCATGCAGAAGGACGCCCTCGAGCGCCTCGGCCTGACCCGTATGCTCCTCGAGCCCGAGCTCCTCGCCGCCGTCGAGCCCGACGTCCACCTTGCGTCAACCTTGTTGACGCTCGCCAAGTCGCTGCCGACCCGCACCCGCGAGACCGCCCGCGCGGTCGTCCGCACCGTCGTCCGCGAGGTCGAGCGCCGGCTGAAGGCCCAGCTCGTCGAGGCGGTCCACGGGGCCCTGCACCGCGCCGGCCGGGGACAGCGCCCGCGCAACGCGGCCGACATCGACTGGGACCGGACGATCAAGAAGAACCTCGCCCACTGGGACGCCGAGCGCCGCCGCCTCGTCCCGCGCCGCTTCGAGTCCTTCGGCCGCCGCCGCGCGCGGCTGCGAGACGTCATCCTGGCCGTCGATCAGAGCGGCTCGATGGCCAGCTCGGTGGTCTACGCCGGCGTCTTCGGCGCCGTCCTGGCCTCGCTCCCGGCGCTCCGCACCCGGGTGGTCGCCTTCGACACCGAGGTCGCGGATCTCTCGGACCTGCTGGCCGACCCGGTCGAGCTGTTGTTCGGGACCCAGCTCGGCGGCGGCACCGACATCGACCGGGCCCTGCGCTACTGCGACGGCCTCGTCACCCGCCCGACCGACACCATCATGGTGCTGGTGACCGACCTCTACGAGGGCGGCGACGCCCAGGCGATGCTGGTCCGCGCCGGCTCGCTGGTCGCCCGCGGCGTGACGCTCATCTGCCTCTTGGCGCTGACCGACACCGGCGCCCCCGGCTACGACCACTACAACGCCGCGAAGCTGGCGGCGCTGGGCGTGCCGACCTTCGCCTGCACCCCCGACCACTTCGCCCCGCTGCTGGCCGCCGCCCTGGCCCGCCAGGACCTCGGCCGCTGGGCCGCCGGCGCCGGCATCGCCGCCGTCCGCCCCCTCGCGCGGTGACCCAAGCAACGGCAGGTCGAGGACCGGAGTCCGCAGCGGGTGGGGGTTGGGGCGACGCAGTCGCGCCTACCCCCTGCCGCGGAGGACGCAGGTCCTCGACCGATACGATGGGAACTGGGTCCAGCTTCGGCAGAAGATCCCGAGCTCTGAGCCGGGAAGGACCGAAACGAGAAAAGGAGGGACGCCCCGACCCCAGGGACGCCCCTCCTCGCACTGCAAACAACCGTAGACAGAAGAATCTAAAGCACTAGCTCATTCTTGCTTCGCATTTGCGATAGGGCTCGCGCGGCGGGCCGGATGAGCCGGCCGACCCGTCGCGAGCCTCCGATCACGGGTTGACGGCCGCGCAGCCGCTGGTGCCCGGGGTGCAGACGCTGTCCACCCACGCCTCGATGGCGCCGAGCTTGGTGTTCGTCGGCACGGTGAGCTGCACCGTCCAGTCGTACACGTGGGGGACCTTGCTGCCGACGACGACGTCGACAGGGTTCCCACTCGAGTGCGTGGTGTTCTCGTTCGAGACACCACCGACGGTGTCGACGACCGTGCTCCAGGTCCCGCCGCCCTTCATCGCGTTCATACGCACATGCAGCGTCGCGTTCCCGGGCACGTGCTTGGTGCGAATGGTCACGGTCAGCGCCTGGTTCGGGCTGGTGCTCCGGAAG
Source organism: Deltaproteobacteria bacterium HGW-Deltaproteobacteria-14 (assembly GCA_002841945.1). Lineage (GTDB taxonomy): Bacteria > Myxococcota_A > UBA9042 > PHBI01 > PHBI01 > PHBI01. The sequence goes on along the minus strand of PHBI01000185.1, from coordinate 7,473 downwards.
TACATCCCGGGCTGAGTCAGAGGGTGCTGGCTGAAGTCCACGGGCGGCGGGGTCTGGTCGACGCTGTTGCCGTCGAAGGTCGCCGCGACGTTGATCACCTCGACGGTCGGGATGTCAGCGGTCGCGAGGAACGGCGCCTGAGGCGCACCGAACTTGATCGAGTCGATACCGTTGAGGACCTTGGCGTACAGCAGGAAGTCCTCGTGGATGTCGTAGCCCTCGAGCTTGATGACGCCGTTGCCACCGCACCCCCCGGGGTGGTTGTTGGTGTTGCCGCAGTAGAAGGTCGGGGTCGAGCCTGGGAGGCTCGAGTAGCGGTTGTATTGGGTGGAGTAGTTGGTCCCGTTGTCCGTGGCGCTGCCCCCACGCACGTCGAGGATGCCGTTACCTTCGATGGTGGGCGAGACCATGCGGATCACACCGCCCCCACCACAGCCGCCACCGACGGAACCCTCACCGCCCCCTTCGGCGCGGAACCCACCTTCGCCGTACGAGCCGCGATTGCCGGTGTCGATGCGCGTTCCGGCGACGATGACCAGGACGCCGCCGCCACCACCGCCTCCGTAGGGCACGCCGCTGGTGTTCTCGCCGCACCCGCCCCCGGAGCCGCCGGTGATGAGCCGCTGATCGAACGATGACACGTGCTGGCCAAAGCCGTCGCTCGTGTTCTGCGCGGCCCCGCCGTCCAGGATCGGGCTCGCGCCGCCGCCACCGCCGAAGCCGTCGCCGCCACCGCGCCCCCCGGCCGGGCCGAGCCCGTCACCACGCTTCTCGTTGCCGGTGTCCGAGTAGTCGCAGCTCCCGCCGCCGGACCCGCCGGGCCCGCCGAGGCCGCCGGCGTGGGTCATGCCGGCCGTGGCGGTGGAGGTGCCGTCCGTCCCGCTCACCGTGAACACCGTGTAGTTCATGTCGATGGTCGTCTCGACGATGAAGTAGACCGGCGTGTTGGCGGCGTTGGGGATGAACGACACCTGACGCGCATAGTCGAGCCCGTGGCTGCTCGTCACGCTCGTCGACCCCGAGAACGACTTGAGGCAGACGACGCCGTTCGCCGGCAGGGGCACCCTCATGGAGCCGTAGCCGCTGATGGTGTAGGCGCCATCGGTGAGCGTCCCGGTCGCGGCGACCGACGTGTACGCGGAGGTCGGCAGGGTCGTCGTGTAGCCGTTCGAGTCGGCGGTCGTGCCGATGTTCGCGGCGTTCAGGGTCTTGCAGCTGACGGTGAACGGCAGCGACGGCGTCGTCGCGAAGGCGGGCGTGGCCACCGCCACGCCGAGCGCCAGCACCGCCGAATAGAGGATGTAGATCGTCTTGTTCATGCCTGGTCCTCCTACGGGTGGGCCGCGGTGCAGTTGAGGGTGCCGGGGGTGCACACGTTCGTGACCCAGGCCTCGATGGTGCCGAGCTCGAGGCCCGCCGGGACGGCCGTGAAGACCGCGGTCCAGCTCAGGTTGCCCGAGCCCGTGGCGCCGCCGTCGACGGTCGCGTTGACCGTCAGGTCGCGCTTATCCGGGGATCCCGACTCGTACACCGTGTTCAGCCGCACCACGACCTGCGAGGTGTGCGGGACGTTGTCCGAGCTGAGGTGGACGGTGATCGCCTGCTCGGGCGTCGGCGCGTCGATGAAGATGCCCGGCACGGTGTGGATGTGCACCGACGGGTTGGTCATCTGCCGGGTGACGTTCTTCGTCACGCCGTTGACCTTCGCGTCCACGCTGACGATGGCCAGGACGGGCCGCCAGGCGGGCTTGGGGAAGATCTCCTGGACGGTCCCGAACTCGAGCACGTCCTGGGCCGGCTTCGAAGTCGAGATCCAGATCCCGGGCCCGGTGGGGCTATTGACCAGCTCGATCTTGCCGAAGCCGGCGCCACCGACGCCGCCGCCACTCGCGGCCAACCCGCCGGTGACGTCGACGCCGCAGGACCCCGAGGCCGGGCCCTCGACCGTGGTGGCGACGACGCGGACGACGCCGCCGCCGCCGCCGCCGCCGTAGTTCGCCGCGTTGCCGCCCTGGGCCATGAGCCAAGAGCCGTTGACGAAGGTGAGGGTCCCGCCGACGGCCATCACGAGCACGCCGCCGCCGCCGCCGCCGCCGCCGGGGCTGGTCCCCGAGGTGGTCGAGCCGCAGCCGCCGCCCGAGCCCCCATGGAGGATGCGGTCGGCCCGGTCCGAGGGGGGCGTGCCGCCCTGGCCGACGTTCGTGAGGTTGCCGGTGGTCCCGTTCGCGCCGGCGGTCACCGGGGAGGCGCCGCCGCCTCCAGAGGCGTTGGTCGCCGCGCCGCCGCCGCCCGGTCCCACGCCTTCGCCGGCGCGACGCGCGCTGCCGAAGGTGAAATCACAGCTGCCGCCGTCGTCCCCGGCCGGCGCAGCGACGCCGCCCATGTAGTCCAGGCCGATGCCATACCGGGGGGTGGTGCTGGCGTTGCCGCCGTTGACCTTGATGTCGCAGCCCCCGGTCAGGTTCGCGTTGTTCTCGACCAGCAGGTACACCGGCGTGTTGTCGGCGTTGCGGTTGAACTGCAGCGTGTGGTTGCCGGTGCAGGCGATGGACGACACGCAGATGACGCCGTTGGGCGGCAGGTCGATGGTCGTGGGCGAGTTCAGCGTGAGCACGCCGGTGCTGCCGTCGATCGCCGGGCTGATGTTGAAGCCCTTGGCGTTGGCATAGCCGCCCGCGATGTTGGTGGTGTTGACCCCGATACAGTGGTCGGTGATCAGGGTCTGGAGCTCGAGCGCCGAGGCCGGAGCGCCTGTGGCGCCGAGGAGCGCCCAGGTCAGGGCCGCCGCCCCGAAGAGCTGCAGCGGGTAACGAGTACGTGCACGAATCATGGTTGTCTCTCCTTCTGTCTACAGTTGGGGTCTGTCGTCTACGGTTGGGGTCGGTTGTCGCTGGCTGTCCAGCGGGGTCAGTCGCTGAGGGTGAAGGTGACGGCGAAGCCCATCTGGCTCGCCTCGGGGTTGATGGGTGAGGTGGCGCCGGTGATGGTCGTCACGCGGACCTGCCAGGCGCCGAGCGGCGCGCCGGCGTCGATGGTGATCGGGACGCTCATGCGACCGGCGGCGTCGACCGACGTCACGCCGGCGGTCACGAGGCCCGTCGGGACGCTCTGGCCCGGCGCGTAGAAGGTCACGTCGGTGACCTCGCGCAGCGGGAAGCCCGTCAGCGTCAGGGTCGCGCCGCCGGCGGCGCGCGAGACGTCCCCCGGGGCGACCGCGGACACGAAGACGAGCTCGGCCAGCCACGGGGACGGCGCGGCGGTGACGGCGGCCGTCGTCGGCGCCCCGGGGAGCCCGGCCGAGTCATACCGCTCGGCCGCGTAGACCGTCAGCGTCGCGGCGACGATGGCGCCAGCGGTGTCGGCCCCTAGGGCGTCGCCGACGGAGACCTGCCAGGCCCCAGGCGCGGCGACGACGGCGCCGATCGCGTCCGCCGCCACGGTGTAGCGGTCGCTCGCGTAGACGGTGAGCGCCGTCGCGACGATGGCGCCGGAGACCGACGCGCCGAGGTCGGTCGCGAGGCCGGTCGAGAACGCCGCGGGCGGCGCGACGATGGCGCTGAGCCGCGCGACGCCGCGGCTGGCCGGGTCGTCGTAGCGGTCGGCGGCGAAGACCGTGAGCGGCGCCGCGACGACGGAGCCCGCGCTCGACTCGCCGCCGTCGCCGACCGGGGTGGCGGTGAAGGCGGCGGGAGGCGCGTCAACGACGCTCGTCACGTCGCTGAGCGCGGCGTCGAAGCGGGCGGTGCTGTAGACCGTCAGCGCCTGGGCGACGACGGCGCCGGTCGCCTGCTGGCCGAGGTCCTGGGCGAAGGTCGAGAAGGCAGCGGGCGCCGCGTTGACGACGCTGACCCGCTCCGCGGCGGTCGGGTCGGCGAAGCGAGTCGTCGCGCCGACGGTCAGCGGCAGGGCGACCACCGCGCCGGTCAGGTTCGACGACGCGCCGGGGGTCAGCGGGATGGACGGGAAGCTCGCCGAGACGCTGTTGTCGGCGTGCTGGGCGTAGACGACGCAGGTGTAGACGTAGCCGTTGTGGAGGCCCGAGACAATCCCCTCGAGGGCCTCGAAGTGCTGCGAGACGGTCTCGGCGGGGGATACGCTCTCGCAGACGACGTCGTAGGCGGTGACCGGCGAGCCGCCGTCGTCCTCGGGAGCGCGCCAGGCGAGGCCGATGGCGGCGTCGAGGGCCTGGGCGCTGTAGATGACGGGGGCGGTGGGCCCGCCGGGGAGGAGCGCCGGGTCGTCGGCCCAGGCGGCGGGCGGCGCGACCAGCGCGCTGGTGGTCGCCCCGTCGGCGACGTCGAAGCTGCGGGTCGCGTAGACGGTGAGCGGGGTCGCGACGACCGCGCCCGAGGCGCTGGCCCCGAGGTCGTCGGCGGCGGTCGCGAAGGCTGACGGCGGCGAGGTGACGGCGCTGACGGCGAAGAGGCCGGTCACTGCGGGGTCCGCGTAGCGCCCGGTCGCGTACACGGCGAGCGGCGCGGCGACGACCGCGCTGGAGGCGACGGTCCCGAGGTCGTCAATGTTGGTGATGAACCCGGCCGGGGCGGCGAGGATCGCGCTGGTCCACGCCGGCACGAGGGGCTCTTCCGCGGCGTAGGTCGAGGCGGCGTTGACGGTGAGCGGGGCGGCGACCACGGCCCCGCTGCGGCTCGCGCCGAAGTCGTCCTGGCTCGTCTGGAACGCGGCGGGGGAAGACGCGATGGTCGCGATGGCGAGGGCCTCACCGGCGAAGGTGGCGGCCCGGTTGACCGTCAGCGGCGCCGCGACGACGGCGCCGCTCCGCGAGAGGCCGTTGAAGCTGCCGGCGGCGAACGCGGCGGGGGCGCCGACGATGACGCTGACGCGGGCGGGGTCGGAGGCGCCGTCGAAGCGACCGGTGGCCCAGACGGTCAGCGGGGCGGCGACGATCGGGCTCGTGCGCACGAGGAGCGCGACCGGGGTCAGGGGGCCGACGGGGTCACTCGGCGGGCCGCTGCCGACGAGGTTGCGCGCCGTCACGGTGCAGTAGTAGTCGAGGCCGTTGCGGACGCCCTCGACGGCGGCCTCGAGCTCGGTCGTCACCAAAGTGACGTCGGGGCCGTTGCCGTCGGTGATGCAGACGACGGTGTACTCCTGGGCCGTCGGCTCGAGGCCGCCGCCGTCGACCGGCGGGTCCCAGGTCAGGTCGATGACGCGGTCGCCCGCCGTGGCGCTGGTGATGACCGGCGGTCCCGGCGGCTCGGTGACGGTACCGTCGTCGGTGATCGCCACCGGGGAGCCGACGATCGCGCTCGTCCGGCGCTCGGGGCCGGTGAAGCGGTCGGCGCGGTAGACGGTCAGCGGGGCCGCGACGATCGCGCCGCTCGGGTCGGCGCCGAGCCCGCTGACGCCGTCGCTGAAGGCGCCTGGCGCCGCGACGATCGCGCTCACCCGGACCTCGTCCGCGATGTAGTGGACGGCGCCGTAGACGGTGAGCGGGGTCGCGACGACCGCGCCGCTCCGCGACAGCGTCAGGGGGCCCTCCGCGGTCGTGAAGCCGGCCGGGGCGGCCAGGACGGCGGACACCGCGGCGAGGCCGGAGGCGTCGTCGAAGGTCGCCGCGCGGTAGACGGTCAGCGGGACGGCGACCACCGGGCCGCTCTGGCGCTGGCCGTTCTCCATGGCCTCGGTGGTGAACCCGGCGGGCGGCCCGACCACGGCGCTGAGGATCTCCGGCGTCGCCGTGGGATCGGCGAAGCGGCTGGTCGCGCCGACCATGAGCGGCGTCGCGACCACCGCGCCGGTGGCGCTCGCACCGGCGTACCCGAGGTCGGCGCTGAACGCGCCCGGGGAGGCGACGATCGCGCTCGTCACCGCGCCGTCGTCGGCGTCGAAGGTCGTCGCGGCGTACACGGTCAGCGTGGCGGCGACGACCGCCCCCGAGACCCGCTCGCCGAGGTCAGCGGCGAAACCGTCAGCGCCGAAGGTGGCCGGCGGCGCCACGACGGCGCTCGTGGTCGCGTTCGCGTCCTCGACGAAGCGGTCGGTCGCGAAGACGGTGACCGGGGTCGCGACGACGGCGCCGCTGTCCGAGGGGGTCGCGTTCGGCGTGAGCGGGTAGGTCGGGTCGCTCTCCGGGCCGGCGCCGCTGCCGTTGGTCGCGTGTACGGTGCAGGTGTAGGCGACGTCGTTGGTCAGCCCGATGACGTCCGCGCTGGTGAACCCGGCGCTGACCGTGGCGGTGACCGTCTCGGTCAGGTCGGTGCGGGTGCAGGTGACGGTGTAGCTGACGATGGACGAGCCGCCGTCGGCCACGGGGGGCTCCCAGGCGATGACGATCACCTCGTCGCCGGCGCTGGCGCCGACGATGGTGGGCGGGCCGAGGGGGCCGAGCACCGGCGGGTCCCCGACGGCGAAGGCGCCGGGGGGCGCGACGACGGCGCTGACGCGCTCGTCGTTCGGGTCGACGACGATGATTGAGCCCGTGCCGTACACGGTGAGCGGGAGGGCGACCACCGCGCCGGTCAGCGAGCTGCCGAGCTCGTCGGCGACCGAGGCCAGGAACGCGCCTGGCGGGGCGTTGGCGACGCCGGTGTCGTCGACGCCGGTCACCGCCTGATCGACGAAGCGCTCGCTGGCGTAAAGGGTGAGCGGCGTCGCGACGACCGGGCCGCTCAGCTCCTCGCCGAAGAGGTTGATGAAGCCGCCGGCGAGGAAGGCCCCGGGGGCCGCCACCAGCATCCCCGTGACCCGCGCCGTGATCGCGCCGCCGTCGTCGTAACGGGTCGTCGCGTACACGTCGAGGGCGGGGGCGACCACGGCGCCAGAGGCGCTGTTGCCGAATGGGTCGGTGGACCCGGCGGCGGCGAAGACGCCGGCGCAGTGGGCGGCCTTCGCCAAAAAGTTCCGCGCCGAGATGGCCACGCCGGACAACGCCCGCACGCTGGATCTCCTCGCCGCGCTCTCGCAGCAGGCGAACTTCTCGGTCGGCTGCTATTGCGAGGACGAGTCGCGCTGCCACCGTTCGGTGCTGCGCGCGCTGCTCGCCGAGCGCGGCGCGAAGTTCGCCTAGCCTTCGGAGAAGCCATGCAGCTCATCGGCATGCTCGATTCGCCCTACGTGCGCCGCACCGCCATCTCTCTCGAGTGCCTCGGCCTGCCCTTCGCCCATCAGCCGGTTTCGGTGTTCAGCACTTTCGATCAGTTCCGCGGCATCAACCCGGTGGTGAAGGCGCCGACGCTGGTGTGCGACGACGGCGAGGTGCTGATGGATTCGTCGCTGATCCTGCAGTACGCGGAAGCGCGCTGCGCCGGCAGGAAAAGCCTGTGGCCACAGGACGCTGCCGAACTGCAGCACGACCTGCGCGCCGTCGGCCTGGCCCTGGCGGCCTGCGAGAAGAGCGTGCAGATCGTCTATGAACGCAACCTGCGTCCGCAGGCCTTTCAGTACGCGCCGTGGCTCGCGCGCGTCACCGGCCAGTTGCGGGCGGCCTACGCGGGTCTTGAGCAGGAGGTG
>PHBI01000184.1 GCA_002841945.1 Deltaproteobacteria bacterium HGW-Deltaproteobacteria-14 | reverse complement strand
TCGTCGTCAACGCCGCGGGCGTCGTCGAGCGGCGCGTCCTGAAGACCACCCGCACCGTCGGCGACCAGTGGCTCGTCACCGCGGGGGTCGAGGAGGGGGACCGCGTCATCGTCGAGGGGCTGCAGAAGGTGCGCCCGGGCGCCCCCGCCAAGCCCGTGCCCTTCGTCCGCGAGGGCGCGGAGGCGGCCGGCGCGCCGCCCGGTCCCGCGGGGTCGGCGGCCGCCGACGACCCGGACGCCGCCTCGCTCCCCGCCCCTGGTGGCGCCGCGGCGCCGGCTGACCCCGGCGGCCCCGACGCCGCCCCGACGGGCGACTGAGGAGCACGCCGTGGCCAGGTTCTTCATCGATCGCCCGATCTTCGCGACCGTCATCGCGATCATCATCATGCTCGCCGGGGGCGCCGCCGTCCTGAGCCTGCCGGTCGCGCAGTACCCCAACATCGCGCCGACCTCGGTGTCCATCAACGCGTCCTACCCGGGCGCGTCGGCCAACACTGTCGAGGACAGCGTCACCCAGATCATCGAGCAGAAGATGAAGGGGCTCGACGGCCTCCTCTACATGTCGTCGTCGTCGAGCTCGAGCGGCGGCGCCTCGGTGACCTTGACCTTCGCGGCCGGGACCGATCCGGACATCGCCCAGGTCCAGGTGCAGAACAAGCTCCAGCTCGCCGTCCCGTTCCTGCCCACCGAGGTCCAGCGCCAGGGCATCCAGGTCACGAAGTCCGGCGAGGGCTTCCTGATGGTCGTCGCCTTCGTCTCCGAGGACGGCCGGATGTCCCAGGTCGACCTCGGAGACTACGTCGCGACCAACGTCTCCGACGTCCTCTCGCGGGTCGAGGGCGTCGGCAACGTCCAGATCTTCGGCGGCTCCTACGCGATGCGCATCTGGCTCGACCCCGGCAAGCTCGAGGCCTACCGCCTCACCCCGGGCGACGTCTCCCAGGCGGTGCGGGCTCAGAACACCCAGATCAGCGCGGGGCAGCTCGGCGAGACCCCGGCGATCCCCGGCCAGCAGCTCAACGCGACCATCAGCGCGCAGTCGCGGCTGTCGACCCCCGAGCAGTTCCGCCAGATCCTGCTCCGGACCGACCCCGACGGCTCGGTCGTCCGCCTCGGCGACGTCGCGCGGGTCGAGCTCGGCGCCGAGGGGTACGGCACGGTGTCGCGCTTCAACGGGATGACGGCGACCGGCATCGCGATCATCCCCGCCACCGGCGCCAACGCCCTCGACACCGCCGCGGCGGTCCGCGCCAAGCTCCGCGACGTCGAGCAGTTCTTCCCCCCGGGGATGAAGGCCGTGGTCGCCTACGACGTGACCCCCTTCGTCGAGGTGTCGATCGACGAGGTCGTCGTGACGCTGTTCGAGGCGGTCGGCCTGGTCTTCCTCGTGATGTTCATCTTCCTCCAGAGCATCCGCGCGACCCTCATCCCGACCATCGCGGTGCCGGTCGTGCTGCTCGGGACCTTCGCGATCCTCCAGGCCTTCGGCTTCTCCATCAACACCCTGACGATGTTCGCGATGGTCCTGGCCATCGGCCTCCTGGTCGACGACGCCATCGTGGTGGTCGAGAACGTCGAGCGCATCATGCGCGAGGAGGGCCTGAACGCGCGCGACGCCACGCGCAAGTCGATGGACCAGATCACGAGCGCGCTCATCGGCATCACCCTGGTGCTGTCGGCGGTGTTCGTCCCGATGGCGTTCTTCGGCGGCTCGGTCGGCGTCATCTACCAGCAGTTCTCGGTCACCATCGTCTCGGCGATGGTGCTCTCGGTGCTGGTCGCGCTGACGCTGACGCCGGCGCTGTGCGCGACGATCCTCAAGCACACCCCGGGCCACGGCACCCGCGGGCTCGCGGGGCTCTTCAACCGGGCCTTCGACCGCGGCACGCGCGCTTTCCGCACCGTCGTGGCGCACCTCATCCGCCGCTCCATCTACTACCTGCTGCTCTTCGGCGGCCTCACCGCGGCGACGGCGCTGCTCTTTCAGCGCCTCCCCACCTCGTTTCTGCCGAACGAGGACCAGGGCCTGCTCATCACGGTGGTCCAGGGGCCGGTCGGCGCCACCCAGGAGCGGACGATGAAGGTCGTCCACCAGATCGAGGACTACTTCCTGAGCAGGCCCGACACCTTCAAGTCGATGTTCGCGATCGCGGGTTTCAGCTTCGGCGGCTCCGGCCAGAACACCGCGATCGCCTTCGTCCGGGCGCGGGACTGGAGCGAGCGGACGACGCCGGACACGCAGATGGACAAGCTCGTGCAGCAGGCGAGCGGGAGGTTCTGGGCCATCAAGGACGGCATGGTCTTCGCGATCCAGCCGCCGGTGCTGCGCGACCTCGGCAACGCGAGCGGGTGGACGCTGAAGCTCGAGGACCGCGCCGGGCTCGGCCACGCCGCGCTCCTCGCCGCGCGAGACCAGTTCCTCGGGCTCGCCTCGCAGGAGCCGCTCCTGACCGGGGCGCGCCCCAACGGGATGGAGGACACCCCGGAGCTGCGTCTGGAGATCGACCACGAGAAGGCGGGCGCGCTCAGCGTGTCGCTGGCCGAGATCAACGCGACCCTCGCGGCGGCGTGGGGCGGGTCGTACATCAACGACTTCATCGACCGCGGGCGCGTCAAGCGGGTGTACATGCAGGCGGACGCGCCGTTTCGCATGGTCCCCGAGGATCTCGGGCGGTGGTACGTCCGCAACGGCCGCGGCGACATGGTGAGCTTCGCCTCGTTCATGAAGAGCCGCTGGGACTATGGTCCGCCGCGCCTCGAGCGCTTCAACGGGATGCCGAGCTTCGAGATCACCGGTCAGGCGGCGCCCGGGATCAGCTCGGGCACCGCGATGGACGCCATCGAGCGGCTGGTCGAGGAGCTCCCGCCGGGGATCGGCTACGAGTGGGCCGGCATCTCGTACCAGGAGCGGCAGTCGGGCAGCCAGACAGGCCTGCTCTATGTGCTGTCGCTGCTGGTCGTCTTTCTGTCCCTCGCCGCGCTCTACGAGAGCTGGTCCATCCCCTTCGCGGTGCTGCTCGTGGTCCCGTTCGGCGTCCTCGGGGCGGTGCTGGCCGCGATGCTGCGCGACTTCACCAACGACGTGTACTTCCAGGTGGGGCTCCTGACGACGGTGGGGCTGTCGGCGAAGAACGCCATCCTGATCGTCGAGTTCGCCAAAGCCCAGGTCGACCAGGGCAAGGATCTCTTGGCGTCGACGCTCGAGGCCGTGCGCCTGCGCCTGCGCCCGATCCTGATGACGTCGCTGGCCTTCGGCCTCGGCGTGCTGCCGCTGGCCATCTCGAGCGGCGCCGGCTCGGCCGCACGCAACGCCGTCGGCACCGGCGTCCTCGGCGGCATGATCCTCGCGACCGCCCTCGGCGTCCTGTTCGTCCCGGTCTTCTTCGTGCTGATCCGCAAGCTCTTCGTCCGCCGCCGCGCCGCCGCGCTGGTCGCGCCGGTCGCGACGGTCCCTCCTGGCGAGCAGGGGTAGCCCCGCATGTGCCGCAACATCAAGCTGCTGTTCAACTTCGCGCCGCCCGCCACCGAGGCGGAGATCCGCGCCTCGGCGCTGCAGTACGTGCGCAAGGTCTCCGGCCTCCAGAAGCCGTCGGCGGCGAATCAGGAGGCCTTCGACCGGGCGGTCGCGGAGATCAGCGACATCACCCGGCGCCTGCTGCTCGACGACCTCGAGACCCGCGCCGCTCCCCGGGACCGCGCGGTCGAGCGCGAGCGCGCCGTCGCCCGCGGCAAGGACCGCGAGGCGCGGATCCGGGCGCGGCTGGCGACCGCGTCGGTCCCCGAGGCGCCCTGAGCCGGCCGGTCCTGGGCGACGGTCTTCGCAGCTGCGATGGCCGGCGGATGTGTCAGGTGTGCCGCGCAAAAAGACGCTTCAACGCGGCTGGAACGGCGGCAAAGTGGAGCCGGCTTCGCAGGTGCACACACCAGGGTGTCGGTCCGCGGGTCGGCGAATCCGGGCCGGCGCGCGCCGCGTCCGGTAGAGTCCGGCGGTCTGCGAGACCGGGAGTCGGGGGATGACGCCAGACCTGCCGAGTGATCCAGTGACCCGGGTGGTGACGCTGCCGGACGGGCCGGTGTCCTACACCGACGAGGGCGCGGGGGCGCCGCTCTTGGCGCTGCACGGGCTGCCGGGGGCGGCACGGGACTGGCGCTGGCTCGGCCCGGCGGTGGCGCCGGGGCTCCGGTTTCTGCGGGTGAACCTGCCGGGCTTCGGGGAGACGCCGCTCGGGACGCTGCGCGACCCGGGCTTCGAGGCGCGGGCCGACCTCGTCCTGCGCTTCGCGGACGCGCTGGGGCTCGAGCGCTTCGCGGTGATCGCGCACTCGATCGGCGGGCCGCTGGCGATGGCGCTGGCGGCGCGCGCGCCCGACCGGGTGACCGCGCTGGCGCTGGTCGCGGCGGTGGGCCTGCGCCCGCACCGGGGCTACCGGAAGGCGCAGGCGATGCGGTGGATCGCGCCGGTCCTGCGGGTCCCGGGGGGCGCGCGGCTCCTCCGGCCGCTGCTACGGCGGAGCTTCGAGCGCTTCGGCTTCCGCGGCCACGGCGACGAGGCCCTGGTTCAGACCGTGGCGATCGTGAGGCGGCTCGACTTCGCCGCGAACCGGGCCCACGCGGCGGCGGTGCGCGCGCGGACCCTCGTGGCGTGGGCGGAGGACGACGCGCTCATCGAGGCGGCGATCTCCGAGGAGCTGGCGGCGTCCCTGCCGGCCGGTCCACGCCTCCCCTTCGCGAGCGGCGGGCACAACCTCCAGAAGAGCCGCGCGGTCGAGCTCGCCCAGGCCCTCGTCCCCTTCGTCACCGGCGCATAGCCCCGGCCTCCGCGGAGCGCCTGGAAGGCCGACGGCTCCCGATTCGCGGTCCTCCGGGACCCGTCAGGCGCTGTGATCGCGCTCCGCAGCGGCGACGCCCCGGCAGGCCCCGCGCCGGTCGCGTGGCATCAGCTCCACACGAGCGACGTCGACGGCGCCTCGGCGACCTATCGCGAGTTCTTCGGGTGGGCGCAGCGCGAGCTCATCGACGTCCCCGACCCCGTGGGCGGCCACCGCCTCTTCGCCTTCACCGTGGGCGGCCCGGTCGTCGGCAGCGTCGCCAACACCGGCCGCCGGGAAGGCGTGCATCGCCACTGGCTCTTCCACTTCCCGGTCGCCGACGTCCCGGCCGCGGTCGACCGCGTCCGCGCCCTGGGCGGCTTCGCGCGCGATCCCGTCCAGCTCCCCGACGGCAGCGTCATCGCCGCCTGCGACGATCCACGGGGAGCCGCCTTCGGCCTCGTTCGCCGGCACCCCTGATGGTAGGCGAGACGGGCGTCAATACGGGCACGGAGCGAACCCTCGACAACCAGGTCGCGCGCCCGAACGGGCGAAGGGGCGCTCACGGCCTCGCGTGAGCCGTCGAGCGCGTCCGCCGCTGCATGGACGGCCCCGATGCACTGGTAGCCGGCGACGGGGAAGTTGATGCAGAGCTCGCCGTTGGAGCGGATGCTGCCGCCGGCGCCGAGGCAGATCCGGTGGATTGGGCCGCGGATGGCTCGTTCATCGAGGTGTCGATCTCCGAGGAGCTGGCCGCGGCACCGCCGGCCGCCAGCGGTCTCTTCATGCTCGGCGAGCATACAGCACAACATCTTGTAAACATTGCCCTTGGTTGAATGACCCGCATGCGGGTTGAGGTTCGGCCGGGTCGGCCTTATGGTCGCTTTCATGGACGACGCAGCGGCCCAACGACTCGTGCGCCGACTCGGCGAGCGGTTCAACCCGTGGTGGGACGGGATCCCGCCGGCGCCCACGGTCGAGCGAGACTTGCTCCTGAGGGCGCGCGAGCTCATGAACTCAGGCCAGGCGGTGGCCATCCTCGGAATCCGGCAGTCGGGGAAGTCGACCTTCATGCGTCAGCTCGTGAGGCACCTGATCTCGCAGGGCGTCCCGCCACAGGACATCTTCTTCGCGAACTTCGACGAGCCGCTGCTAGCGCCGTACCTCCCGGCGCACGAGACCCTCGATCGCCTCGTCGAGACCTACCGCGCGCGGCAGCGCCCGACGACGCGTCCCTACCTCTTCCTCGATGAGGTTCAGAACCTCGACCACTGGGCGGGCTGGGTGCGGACCGCGCTGGAGGCGGACCTCGCCACAATCGTCCTGAGCGGGTCCGCAAGCCGCCTCCTCGAGCCGGAGCTCGGCAGCGTCCTCACAGGCCGGACGCGCCGCGTGGACTTCGGTCCGTTCTCGTTTCGGGAGTTCCTGCGCGCGCTCCGCCTCGAGCCACCAGACGTCGCATCGGAGCCAGCCAGCTCGCCGCACATGGGTCGCGCGCTGCTCGACTACCTGCGACGGGGCGGTCTGCCTGCCGCCGTGCTCGAGCGCAACGAGCGGGACGCCGACGAGCGCCTGACCCAGTACTTCAGCGACATCCTGAGCCGGGACGTCGTCGCGCGCCACGGCGTCCGCTCGGTCCCAGCCCTGCGCCGCGTCGCCCTGCACCTCCTCGAGCAGACGGCGCGGCCGTTCACGTTCCAGCGCCTCAAGAGCCTGTTCGAGCTCGGCATCGATCAGGTGCGTCACTACACCGATCACCTGGTCGAGGCGCACATGTTGGGCGTCCTCGAGGTCTACGACCGGCGTCCTGGCGCTCGGCTCCGCGCCCCGCGCAAGGTCTACGCGCGCGACGCGGGCCTGCGGAACGCCGTGGTCGCCCGCTTCTCCGAAGACCTCGGCTGGCTCGCCGAGACCGTCGTCTACCAGACCCTCGCGCTGACCTGGCCCGGCGCGCTGTTCTCCTTCGGCGGCGGCCAGGTCCCCGAGTGCGACTTCGTCCTGTGGCGCGGCACCCACGCGGCCGCCGCGATTCAGGTGACCTTCGGCGTGGGCCCGCCGCCCGAGCGCGAGCGGCGCGGCCTCGTCGCAGCCATGCGCGAGCTCGACCTCCCGACCGGGCTCGTCCTCACCCGCGACACGGAGCGGGACGAGACCCACGATGGGCTGACGATCCGCTACCGCGCGCTGTGGCGCTGGCTCCTCGACCCAGGCCCGGAGTACCTCGGCGGACCGCTGGTGAGGTCGCGATGACGGACCGAGCGCCGGTCCACGCACTCCGGTTCTGGGTGCGCCGCACCGACGGCGAGGACGCGGCAGCGGCGCGCTTCGAGGCCGATACGGAGGACGCCACGGCCCACGCCCATGAGCAGCGTGCACCGCTCGAGGCCCTCGCGGACGTGCCGTGCCTCGTGCTCCTCGGCGAGGCCGGGCTCGGGAAGTCGACCGAGCTCCAGCGCGAGCGGGTGCGGCTCTCGAAAGCAGGCGGCGCAAACGCCGCGGTGCGGCTTGTCCAGCTCGCGACCGTGACGTCCAGCGCCGACCTGTCCCGACACCTGGCGGCGGCGGACGCGCGGCTGAGCGAGCCGGGGGGCGATTACCACCTCCTGCTCGACGCCCTCGACGAGGCCCGCCTCGACGCCTACGCGCTCGGCGTCGCGCTGGGAGAGGAGCTGATGGCGCTCGCCCCAATGAAGCGCGACCGCCTGCGGCTGCGCCTGACCTGTCGCACGGCGGTCTGGCCCGCGTTCACGGAGCTCCTGGGGAGCCTCCGGACCGTCTGGCCGAACCCGGGGCAGGTCGAGGTTCGCGACCTCTCGGACCTCGCCGCGGACGACGTCGAGGCGCTCGTTCACGAAGCGCTCGATGAGCGAGCTCCCGCCTTCCTCGTCGCCTTGAAGTCGACGCCGAGCGCACACGCGTTCGCGACCAATCCGCACCGGCTCGCGCTCCTCCTGAGCCTCTCGCCCGGAGGCGCCCTGCCCGACTCCGAGCGCGCGCTGTACGCCCGGGGGTGCCACCAGCTGTGCGAGGTGCGCCCCAAGGACCCGTCGCGAAGGCTGACGGCTGGCCAGCGACTCGCCGTGGCGGGGCGGATCGCCGCGCTGACGCTGCTCACGGAGGGAGGAGCCCCGCCGACCGATGACGAGCTGGTGGGGGGCAATGAGCCCCTGTGGTTGCCCGATGGTTCGGTGGGCGAGCAGGTCGAGGTGACTCGAGAGGCCCTCGAGGAGGTCCGCCGGACGCCGCTCTTCGGTGACGGCGGCGGGTTCGTCCACCGCGCGTTCGCCGAGTACCTCGCCGCGCGGCGCCTGGCGCAGCACCCGCGGCCCCTCGACGCGCTGGCGTACCTGCGCCCGCGGGTGGGATCCGAGGCCGGCGTCGTGCCGCATCTGCGAGGGCTCGTCGCGTGGTTTGCGGCGCTCAGCCGGCCGGTCCGCGAGGCGTTGGTCGACAGCGAGCCCGAGCTGCTGCTCACGAGCGACCTCTCGGCCGCGGATGACGCGTTCCGCGCGAGGCTGGTCGACGCGCTGCTCGATCACGCAGCGCGCGGCCGCTTCGCGCCGTGGGAGCTGCCCTGGGACCATGGGGCCGCGCTCGCCTTTCCCGGCGTCGCGGAGCGCCTCTGGGGGACGATCTCCAACGCGAGCGCGTCGGACCGCGTGCGCGAGGTGGCGCTAGACCTCGCGATCGCGACCGCGAGCGCCGGGCTGACCGGGCGCCTCGTCACCCTGGCGCTCGACCGCAGCGCCCCGGTGCGCCTGCGACACACGGCGATCCGAGCCGTCGCCCGGCTCGGAACTTGCTCGGACAAGCTGGACCTCCTGGCGCTGGCGACGCGGCCGGCCGACGACCCCGACGACTCCGACGCTGACGACGACCTGAAGGGCGAGACACTGCGCGCGCTGTGGCCGGGGCTCATCGACGACGAGACGCTGTTCGCCTGCCTGTCGCCGCCGCGGAACGAGACACGTTGGGGGGCGTACGCTGGGTTCGTACACGGGACGTTGGTGCGGCAGCTCGGCCAGATCGATCTCGCCTGCGCCCTGGCGTGGCTCCGCGAGCACAAGAACTGGCGTGAGCGCTCGTACTTCCCGTGGAGAGCGCTTCAAGCCGCAATCCTGGAGACAGCTTGGCGTCGGTGGCGCGAGCCGGAGGTCCTGGAGCAGCTGGCCAGACTGACGCTGAGCGCCGCGCGAGCCTACTTCGATCTCCACGAGGAGCTCGCGCCTGGCGGCTGGGCGAGCGAGCACACCGAGCCGCGGCGGGCCGCCGTCGCGGCCGTGTTGGCCCTACTGTCTGCCGAGACGGCGCCACCGACCGAGGCCGACAAGCTCTGGGAGTGGGTGATGGGCGATGACTCGGACTGGGTCATTGCACAGCTACACGCTGCGGGGTCCGAGGCGGACAAGCGTCGGTGGGCGACGCTCGCCCGCTACGCGTTCGTTGGCGACTCACCCGATGTTCGGGAGCGCTTCCTGGAGGCATGTGACTCGAGCGTGATCATGCGCGATGTGTACTCGGACGCCGTCGGCCCAGTCGCGCTCGATTCCCCAGGGGCTGATGCGATGCGGCGCGACCACGATTCGAGGATCGAGCGCCAAATCCGCCGCGAGCAGCGCGAGCAGGAGCTCGCGGAGGTGGAGCGGGAGCAGCGGGAGCGCCCGCTTCGCGAGGTGCGAGCGCGCCGTGTCGCAGACGGTGACACCGTCGCATGGCTAGTCGCGACCCAGTTCGCCACTTACGGCGCCATCGACGTGCGGAGCGCGCCGTGGTGGCTCGCGGCGGACGAGGCGACGCGGGCCGAGGTGTGCGACCTCGCTGCGGCCTACCTCGACGCTCCACCGCCCGAGCGCGCCCGGCAGGGGACCGACTCTGTCCCGCTGCCGGAGGTCGCTGGCTGGCTGGCGCTCATGCTGCTGGGTAGCGAGCGACCGGCTGCGCTCACCGCGCTGTCCGACGCGTCCCTCACGCGCTGGGTGGGGATCCTGCTGGTCTGGTGGGACGTCCCAGAGCGCGACATCCCAGCCCACGACGCCCTCCTCAGGCGCGTCGCGAAGGCGGCACCCGACGAGGTCCTGGCGCGCCTCGAAGCG
Source organism: Deltaproteobacteria bacterium HGW-Deltaproteobacteria-14 (assembly GCA_002841945.1). Lineage (GTDB taxonomy): Bacteria > Myxococcota_A > UBA9042 > PHBI01 > PHBI01 > PHBI01. Next base: position 7,594 of record PHBI01000184.1, on the reverse strand, counting down.
GAGCTCTGCGACGGCGAGCCGGCCGCCCCTCATCCGACGCTGATCGCGCGCCTCCCGCTGGTTTGGACCCCGGAGCTGGCGAACGCGCTGCGTACCTGGGTCGCTGCCGGGCGCGTAAACGGCGACGACGCGGAGTCGATCCTCGCGGCGCTCCTGGGCCGGGGCGACGCGCCCGATGTCAGCTGGGCGTTCACCCTGGTCGAGGGAGACGCGCTGCCGGCCGAGCTCCGCGTCGTCGCGGCTGGGGCGCTCGTCCGGCACGACCCGCCGGCGCATTGGTCGCGGGTCTGGGACGTCATGACCGCGAGCGACGATCTCGGGCTCGCGTTCGTCGAGCACGTGACGGGCGGCGCTCGGGAGGTGATGAACCCGACGTTTCGAAGCCGCCTGACCGAAGCTCAGCTCGCTACGACCTACCTTTGGCTGCATCGCCATCGGACCGCGAAGCCCCGTAGCCGGAGCCTCCGCAAGCTCCGCCCGACCTCCGACATCGACTGGAACGACGAGTGGAAGAGTGGCCTCCTGACCGCCCTGCGCGAGCGCGCGACGCAAGCCGCCGTCGATGAGCTCAGAAGGCTACGAGCCGAGCTCCCGGAGCTCGAGTGGCTCGACTGGACCATATCTGGAGCCAGCGCCCAGCTGCGTGCGGCGAGCTGGCGCCCGCTGACCGTGGCCGAGGCGCAAGCGCTGCTCGACGCCACGTTCACACCGTGGGTCCGCGACGCCGACGACCTCTTCGATCGCGTCCGGCGCGCGCTCGAGCGCTATCAGCGCCGCCTGCACGAGCACAGCCCGGACTGGAAGGCTCTTTGGCGGACGCCAGGCGAGCTGCCAGCCGAGGAGAACGACTGCACCGAGGTGGTCAAGCAGCGCCTGGTCGACGTCCTCGGCGGCGCGACGGCGGGCTTCGCCGCGGTGTTGGAAGAACGCTTCCTCGCCAGCTGGGGCCCAGAAACCGGAAAGGAGCCCGACCTCGTGCTGCGCGCGACGACCCCCGAGGGAGAGACCGTCGCCGTCGTGTTCGAGGCCAAGCGCGACCGTCACCGCGACGTCGTGACGGCGCTCGATACGCAGCTCGTCGACCGCTACCTGTCGGATCCCACCTACCGGCACGGGATCTACCTGGTCTACTGGTTCGGGCAGGGTGGCACGCGCCTGCCGGTGGAGCTGAGCGCGGCGCGGGAGCTGCTCGACGCGCAGGCCGTCACCGCCTCACGGCGCACCGGCCGCCGTGTCGCGGCCGTGGTCCTCGATGTCCGTGGGCCGACGTGAACGCTCGTGCACGCTTCTAAATGGCGGGCCAGACCCGCTGCGTTCGCCCGGAGCGCTTACACGCCCTGCCCACCCGGCTCCCCCTGAGGGCGGGCCGGCCTACCGCTACAGATCGGCGCAGCACGTCCCCGACGGGCTGCACACGCCCTGACAACAGATCCCGTCTGCGCAACTCGCGCCGTCGGGTTTGGGGGCGCCGCCGGGGTCGGCGCCGCACAGCAGTGTCTCCGCCGAGCAGGCGATCAGGCAGCTGGCCGCTGGCTCGCCGCCGGTCTCGCAGTCGGCCGCGCCGCCGCAGGCCTTGCGGAACACGAGCCGCCGGTCCCAGGTCGCCGTGGCTGGGGTCTCGCCACCGACGGGCACGATCCCGATCGGGTAGCGCTGCTCACCACGCACGAGCTCCGAGGCCGCCCCCAGCACCAGCTCCCCCCGTAGCGCGTACAGCGCCCCGGGTGGCGTCCCACCGGGGAGCGCGGCGCCGCTTCCGACCTCCGGCAGATCGATGCCGAAGCGCCACACACCGTCCCACGAGGCGGTCACGGCGGCGACACCGTCGTTGAGCTGAGCCAGGAGCGTCGCGATGGCCCCTTCGCTCACCCCGGGCTGGTGGTCGAGGAAGAGGTATTGCCCGCCACTCTGGCACGCGACGGCCAGCTGGCGGGGATCTCGGCTTGGGTAGCCAATCGCTTGGAGCTGGATGAAGTCGATGCGTGGCTTCGCCTCGCCCGCCGCCTTCAGACGGCTGAGGACGCGGTCGACGCCCACGGCACCCACGCACGTCGGCTCGCAGCTCGTAAGCTCCTCGCCGCTGCAAGTGTCGGGGCCGTCGTCGATCACGAGGATCTGGTCGGTCACCCCCGGCGCAGCGTGGGCGAGCAGCACGTCCCAAGCGGCGTCGACCGCCGACCACAGCGGCGCTCGGCCCCCTCCGCCCGAGGCGAGCTGCCCAACCCCGGCCGCGAAGAGCCAGCGGTCGTGGTCGCCACCATCGAGGCAGCCGGCGAGGATCTCGTCGGTGGCGATCCCCGCCCCTTCGGTGTTCGGAACGATCAGCCCGGCCTCGGCGGCGCCGATGACGCAGAGCTCGTCGGTCGGAGCGAGCCGCCGTGCGACGTAGCCGGCCATTGCGACCCGGATCCCAGCGCGGTCCGACGCGAGCTCCGCGAAGTCACCTGGGACAGCGAAGGTGCCTACGGGCGCCTCGCGGAAGCCGCGGGCCGCGTCGACGAGCCCTAGGGTCGAGCCGCTCTGATCGATGATGACGACGATGTGGCGTTTGCCCGGGGGAGCGCCCGAGACGTATGCCGCAGGTGCCACGGTGGCGGTCGGCGGCCCGCCCGCACAGGTCGCGGCATCGTCGCCGGTCCCCTCGAAGCAGGTGAGCTCGAGGCCGAGGGTGTCCCCCAGAGCGGACGGTGCCGGCTCGAACCCCACGACCCGTGACGCGGCGATGCCGCCGACGTCCAAGGGCCACCTCCCCTTGCCCACCAGCACAGCGTCGACGAGCAGACCGTCGATCGTCCCCTCACCGCATTGCCGCGCAAGCGAGCCGTCGGCTCCGCGAGCCGCCGGGAACGCCGTCAGGGCGAGGCCGCGCTCGAAGGTGAGGCTGGCGTGGTCGAGGCAGTCGCAGGGATCCTCCGGATCGGCACATTCTGGATCCAGCGCGCCGTCGTCCCGGGTCGCGATGGTCGGATCATCGGCGCAGCGGTTCGCGCAGGCGGTGGCCTCAGCCGCCGTGGCGAGGCCGCACCCCACGAGGTCCGCGCACGCCGCCGAGCACGTCGCCCGGTCCTGCGTCTCCAGGCTCGCTTCCTCGCCGCAGCCTCCAGAGGTGAGCATCGACATTCCGAGCACGACGGCGAGCACAGACCCGACCTTCTCGTTCGATACTTGCACTTTCATGTCACTCTCCTCGGATAATGCGCAATCTACCGGGTGCCAACGAAAAGTCCAGTCGGTCTGCCGTTGCCATTGTCTTCAGTCACTATCGCCCACGTCAACGGCGCGACGAGCAGCCCGCGGTTCGCCTCGCCGACGTAGCTCGTCCAACCCGCCGAGGTCAGGTACCACGCGCCGTCGGCGCTCTGGACGACCTCCGCGGCGTGGGCGCGCAGCTCTGTGAGAGGGCGCCACGCGAACGCGAGCGGATCCCGGGAGCGGAAGACGATGGTGCGCACGTAGTCGATGGCGTTGTCGGCGGTTCGCGTCGTGAACAGGTACCACCAACCTTCGTAGCGCACGACGAACGGGCTCTCGAGGTTCCCCCAGACGAAGCTGGGCACGGGGTCCGTCAGCACGGTGACGAGGCCGCTCCAGCCATCGGGATCGTCCAGATCTGCGTTCGTCGTGGCGACGATCTGCCCGTGGTTCTCGGCGTCCACACCGACCGAATACAGCACCCAGCGGGCGCCGTCCCAGAGGACCATCGGGTCGCGCCCGCCTGGCGGCCGGTCGGCGGGGATCGGGCTCGTCTCTGCGCGTGCCCAGTGCTCGAAATCGGCGCTGTCCGCGCGGCGCAGGGTTCGCTGCGGTGACTCTTCCGCCCCGACGCCGGCGGCGTAGTACATCGTCCAGTAGCCGCCATCGCGCGCCACAACGTGGGGCGCCCACAGCGCGCTCTCGTTCAGGCTCGGGTCCGCGGTCAGGATGTCGGCCGCCTCGGTCCACGGCCCATACAGGCTCGGCGCGGTGGCGTGGAGCAGCGAGCGCTCGGCGAAGGGCGCGCCGACTGAGCTGTCGGTGATCCCGTAGAGGTGCAAGCTCCCGTCTGGCCCGAGGACCAACGTGTGATCGTTGAGGTAGCGGGTCCCGTTTGGAGTGAACACCGGCTCGAGCGCGCCAGCGATAGACGGGACGTACATCATGGGCAGCGCGCCCGCTCCATCCGTCGGCCCGGGCGCCGCAGGGACCAAGACGGTCACCCCGTCACAGCCGCTGAGCGTGATTAGCGCGATGGCCAACGCCGCGCTGACGTTGGTGCCGCGGCGATCGCAACGCCGTCGCCGGATCGCGCCGGCCCGTGTTTCACCCCGCGTGCTGGGGAATCCGGCCATGGTCATCGGGCCGGGAGGGTCTGGACCAAACGAAAACCGGTCATGCCTGTGATTCGGATCAGCGAGGTGTCCTCTCCACCGGCCGGTGACCGATACGCCGAGCAAGTCGCTGTGGTGCCGCTAGCATAACTCGCGCCCTTCGCGACGACGGGTTCTTTCCGTCCAACGCGGAGACCGGCGAGAGGATCGACCAGGACATGGTCGATATCCCCCATATCGCTTGGCGACCGCCATGGCGACGTCGTGTACTCGTCGACATTTCCGTACATGTCGTGTAGTCCGAATCGGTTCTCACGCTTCAGTCCGACGGGATGGGGGGTCGCGCAAATGCCAGTATGGCCGAGTTCAATGCACTCACCGACGATTGCTCCGATGGCACTGTTGCCACAGTACCACGCATTCGGATCGATCTCCGGTCGAAGCGTACACCACGGTTCGAGGTCGGGTGGATACTCGAGTTGCTGATTCGAGAAGCAAGCGGGACTCCCGGCGCGGGCCGCATGTTCCCACTCGTACTCGGTCGGGAGGCGGTATCCCGGACAATCGAGCCCTATCAGCTCAACGCTATCGCAAACCGTCAAGACGTCACCGACGATCGGGGCGTCGCAGTTCGTCAACCGATAGCACGGCTCGAGCCCATCCCGCTCACTCAAGCGGTTGGCGTACGCGATTGCGTCAAACCAGCTCATCCCTGAGACGGGACAATCCAATCCGCATCCGGGAAACGGCGACGGGTTGGTGGCCATGACCTCGAGCCACTGCCCCTGGGTTACCTCGGTCTGCTGGATTCGAAACGCGCGCGTGAGCCTGACCCGATGGGGCGGCGGCTCGACGAAAGGCTCCGTCGCGGCGAAGTCCCACCCGGCCTGGAAGCTCCCGGCAGGGACGACACACCAACCGTCCAAGCAGTCCTTCTTCAAGCCGCCGCACACCCCCTGCTGTTCGTCGCAGTAGGTCGACGAGTTGGGGTCGTACTCACTAAAAGGAACGGCCGACGCCTCGCAGATCCCGCACGAGCGCCCCCCGAATGTGCCGCACTCGCGTCCGGCGCACGGATCCGTATCCACCTCGGCGCCGTCTGAATTCACATCCGCGAGGGACCCTGGCGTCTTGGCATCACCACAGGCCGCGAGCGCACCCACGCACAAAAGCAGGACGAGACGTCGGTCGTTGCTCATGGGTCAGTCCTCCCGGTAGCCACCCGTGAAGGGGTAGGTGTCATCGTTCGTGCCGATGCACGGCGAGGACTTGAGCGTGCTCGTGTAGTAAGGCTTGTAGCCGCCCTTCACGTCGGCGATGTGGTCGACGAGGTCACGGATGTTCTCGCCGTGGGGGTCGCCGGTGTAGCAACGGTTGGCCAGGCATACATGTCCATTGCTACAGTATTCCGAGCTGCTGCAGCCGTCTTTGACCCACACCCACGTGGCCTCACCGCTGGTTCGGTTGCCCGTCCCGGGCTCGTTTTTCAGGTCGACCAGCCCGTCCATAACGTCCTTCAACTTGAGGTCGAGGTAGTCGTAGCCGTATCCGCTCGTGTTGCTCGTGTCCGCGTCGATGAACTCCCAGAGCGCCAGGAAGTTGTTGCGCTCGGAGGAGGCGCGGTTGACGTTGTTGTAGCCGTCGGCGTAGCAAGGCCAAACGTAGTTGTAGACGCTGGTGTTCGTGGCGACCTGGGGATCGAAGTAGCTGACGGTCAGGAGCGTCGCTGGGATCGCCGCCACGAGGGCGTTGCCTTCGCCCGTCCACGGGTCGTACTCGCCCCCGTGATAGTCCGGGTATGTGGCGACACTGCCGCTACAGCCGGTGACACGGCCATTGTAGAGGTAGCCGAGGAGATACACGGCGGTCTGGCCACCGGCGTCGCCGTCGGGGACCCAAATCTCACTTGTCGAGCACGAGCGACCGGCTCCCGTGCCGTAGTATCGTACCGTAATGGTCGCGTCGGTCGTCGTTCCGTAGCCCCAGCGGATGCGGCTGTCGTTTTCACCGCTCGACGCGCCCACGACTGACATGGTCCGCCAAACCGTGGAGAAGAGGTTCGCGTCCTCGCCGATCAGCGTGTCCGGGCTGGCGGGCAGGTTGACACTCGCGCTGAAGTAGTTGGCTACACCGTCATCGAAGTCGATGAGCCCGGTGAGATTGAAGTTGAGCGGATCCGTAGCCCCGGACGAGTTCAGGATGCGGAAGCTCCCCGGACCGGAGGCGCCCGCAGTGTTCATGGCGATCGCAAGCTGATAGGTCTTCCCCATCTCCCAGCAGGAGTCCCACGCGACATAGCTCCCGTCATAGGCGTTGATGCTGGACGAGATCCAGGCGTGGTCGTCCCAGCTATAGAGCTTGACCTCGGGGCCGATGAGCGAATGGAAGCAGCAGCCCGTGTCGTCGATGTCGCAGGTCGTGTCGTCGTGGTCGCAGCTCGGAAGGCGCGCGCCGCTGGCGTCGGACACGTGGCTGTCGCGGATGTCCCAGAAGCTGATCTCGCCGGTGATGTACCGGAAGTCGCCCGAGCATCCCGACTCCATCGCCGCGCCGCCCGTCCCGCCGCCCGACGTGAGCAAGGCCTCGGGGGTGACACCCTGAGCGGCGGCGACCCTGGCAAGAAGGTCGTACGGAAGCTCCGACGCCTCGACCGCAATGGGTCCCTCCCGCACAAGCACTTCCGCGCTGACGTCCAGGAAGCTCGCATCGACCTCGCTCGAAATCGGCGTCCAACCCGCCGACCTCGCCGCCTCGGAGGTCGGCGCTGCGAAGCGGGCGCGCGAGCGCGTGCCGTAGAACTCGCCGCTCGGGTCCTCGACGCTCAGGGTAGCGATGAACGTGTCCGGGGTCGCCTTGCCCACGGTCGCGACGTCGAAGCTGAGCGTCAGCTCGTCGGCCTCGCTTGGGGTGAGCGACCGTTCGGCGCTCCCGACGACGATCCATCCCGGGTTGACGTTGAGGCGGACCAGCCAGTCCGCCTCGGCCGCGACCCCGTCGATGAGGACATCAGCGCGCACCCCCCCGTCGAAAGTGATGCTCGTGACGTGGACCTGCTCCGGCCCGAAGGCCTGCGCCTGCCCACCCAGCATGACGAGCAACCCAGCGAGCGCGGTCGCCGCCGCCAAGCTCGCTCCCCGTCCGTCGATCCGTCGTGACTTCACCTCGATCTCCTCACGATGTGGCTGACTCTGCGGACCCATCCTCCAATGGGGTGTGGATCAGCTGTTGAGCAGGTGCTGACGGGTTGAAGGGGCAGAGCCTTTCAGGCATCCAAGGAACTGCACGTA